>DAIQQA010000181.1:0-9434 GCA_036787045.1 Burkholderiales bacterium
CGCCGCCGAGTCATCCGGCGCATCGGCCCGCGTCCGGCGGCGAGGCGGGCAAGATTCCCGGCCTGCTCGTGGGGGTCGGCGGCCCACTGCCGGTGCCGATACCCAAGCTTGACCCCGACGGGCGGCGACTGGGCTTCTGGGGTGCGGACGAGGTAATGCAGACCGATCCGATCTCCAGGGGGCGCGGCGGGAGTGTTGCCGGCGAGCGGTATGTCGAGACGGAAGAGGCCCGACCACCCCCCGGTTGGCCCACTACGGGCAACGAGCACCTGTCGCAGCTCCGAGAAGGCTATTTGCGCTTGCTGGCGGAGGAGCTACGCTTCGGCTATCTGCGGCTCGACGACGTCGCGCGGGGGGCACAGGCGCTTGCCGCACGTATGCAGCAACGGCCGCTTGCGCGCGTGGCTCCGACCCGCGTTTCGCTACGGCCGCTGTTCGGGCTGATCGCGCTGCTGGCGCTGGTCTGGACGTATCGTGCCGCTGTCCTCGATCGCGTGCGAGGGCGCACGATGCAGACGCGGCAGGCGGGCCAGTTCGAGCCGACACGAGTCTAAAGTCCGCGGTGCGCAGGTGCATTGTTCGCACTCGCGCTCACGAATATCCGCTCGAGGGTCACCCCCGCGCATTCGGGGAGCCGGAAGCGTCCTGGTTGGCCTGCGTTCCCTCCGGAGCCTGCCACCGATGGGATCAGCGCGGGGAGGGGCCCCGCGACGGTCGATTGAACGCTCTCTATGTGACCCGATCGACGGCGTTGTCGTAGCCGTCGCCGCTGAACTGCAGCAGGCAGAAGCCATGCCCGAACGGGTCGCTCATGGTGGCCAGCGTGCCCCAGGGGAACGCAACGACCTCTCCCTCCAGGCGCGCGCCCGCAGCGAGCGCCCGCTCGAGGGCGGCTTCGAGCTCGTCCACTGGGAAGTCGAGGTGCACGGGTGTCCAGTGGCGACGGTAATCGCGCAGGCCAGCCACGCGCGGCGAGGGTAAGGTGCCGGGCTGTTTCTCGATGAGGTAGATCGGAACCGCCGCCCCGACCATCTCGACCACCGAGCCCCCGAACAAGCGCCGCCCCTGCCGCAGGCCGAGACCGTCGGCATAGAAGCGGACGCCGGCTTCGAGATCGTCCACGTCGATGTTGATTAGAACTTGCCGCGTGCGCTGCTGATCACCGCGCGGTCCGCTGGGTCGTGTCGTCATGAAACCGACCACCGCAAGATTTCGTTGTTCGAGTCATTCAACGACCCCAAGCCGCCCATTGTGACTGCCCATGTACCAGAGACGGCCGCGGGCATCGACGATCATCTTGCGGATGCCAACGTTGCGCGACGGCAGCTCCACCACGCGCATCTTGCCGCTGGCGGGGTCGAGGCGCACCACGGTGTCGGTGTTGATCTCGTTGACCCATACGAGCCCGGCCCCATCGACCGACACCGCGTAGGGCCCGCCCTGCGTGCCGGCCGGCAGTGGATACTCCCGGATCGGCTTGCCCACCACCGCATCGAAGTGCAGCAGCTTGCCGTTGCCGTACAGCGTGACCCACAGCGTGCCGTCGGGAGCCGTGGCAATGCGGCGCGGCGCGCTTCCTGCGCCGGTGTCGTACTCGCTCATCTTGCCGGTGCGCGGGTCGAGGCTTCCGAGCTTGTCCGCGCCCATCCGGCAGAACCACACGTTACCTTGCCGGTCCAGGCTCAGGCCGTACGGCCGGCCGCTGCTCTGGTACTCGGTGATCTTGCCGCTCGCCATGTCCAGCCGCCCGATGCGGCCGCCATTCTGGACGGTGAACCAGACGGTGCCTTTGCCGTCGGTGACAAGCGTGTGCGGATCGCCGCCGGAGGGCGCCTTGAACTGCGTGGTCTGGCCGGTCTTGGGATCGAGTCGGCCGATCGTGCCGTTACCGTTGCCGGTGTACCACACCCTGCCCTCGGCATCGAGCAGCAACCCGTGCGGCCGCGCGCCGCCCGGCAGGTCCCACTCCTTGAAGGTCTCCGACTTGGGATCGAAGCGTGCGATCTTGTTCCCGTACATGACCGCCACGTAGATCGCACCGTCAGGGCCGGGCGCGGGATCGCGCGCGAACTCGGGCGTCGGCACCGGCCACTCGCGCACCTTTGCGGCGAAGGTGGGATTGCTGCCGGGAGTGATCGTGTAGTTGGACCCGCCGGCGACGGACGGGCCGGGCAAGGCTGCGAGCATCAAGGTCAGGACCAGCGCAGGATTTCTCATTTCGGTTCCTCCCAGAAACGCTAAACGGTTTGAGAGGCCTCTGCGCCGGCGGTTCCCCACCCAGGCCCTCGACCGTCGCACGAAGGATGTCTCAGCATAGGCGCAGCGCCATAGCCTGGGTGCTCGCCCTGTCGCCTGCTCGGCGCCGCCGGGTCAGTCTGCTGTCAGCTCAAGCTGCGCTCGGGAAACAGGCCGGCCCGAGCGGCTCGAAGCTCTTGTAGAGAATCTGGAACTCCTGGTGACCCAGGCCCTCGGACTTCGTCTGCGCCCCGCCTGCCACGCTCAGGATCAAGTCGTAGATCTCGCGGCCGACCTCGTCGAGCGAGGCACGCCCTTCGAGTATGCGTCCGGCATCCACGTCCATGTCGTCCGCCATGCGCTTGTACGTCTTGGGATTCGCGCAGACTTTGATCACCGGCGACACCGCCGAACCCACCACCGAGCCGCGGCCGGTGGAGAACAGCACGAGGTGGCTGCCGCAGGCGATCAGCTCCGCCACCTCGACGTTGTCGTTGATGTTGGGGAAGCCCCAGCGCACGTCGCCGTCGGGAATCATGTCCATCAGGTACAGCCCGCCCTGGACGGGCGAGTCGCCCGGCTTGAGGATTCCCGTGATGGTCGATTGTCCGCTCTTGGCGTAAGCGCCCAGCGACTTCTCCTCGATAGTGGTGAGTCCGCCGTCGGCGTTGCCGGGTGCGAAGCTCGCGTGGCCCATCGCCGCATAGTAGCGGGCCGCCTTGGCCACGGTCTTGATCAGCTCCTGGCCCAGCTGGGGCGTGGCCGCGCGCTGCGCCATCCAGTGCTCCATGCCGATCAGTTCGCCGGTCTCCTCGAAGATGCAGGCCGCGCCCTGCTCGACCAGGAAGTCGAAGGCTCGCCCCATCGCCGGGTTGGCGGTGAGCCCGCTGGTGGCGTCCGAGCCGCCGCACTTCGTGCCGACCACCAGCTCATCGAGCTGCATCGGCGCGCGCGGCGTCAGCTCGAGCTGTGCGAGCGTTTGCTCGACCCACGCCTGGCCCTCGGCGATGGTCTTGCGCGTACCGCCGGTGTCCTGGATCACCACCAGTTTGGCGGGCCGGCCCGACTCGCGCGCGGTTTCCAGCAGGCCGCCCTTGTTGAAGCCCTCGCAGCCCAGCGACACCAGCAGCACCGCGCCGACGTTGGGATGGGTGGCGAGCCGCTGCAGCATCTTGTGCGAGTGGCCGTTGGGGTAGCAGCCAGAGAAGCCGACCAGCTGCACGCCGCGGCTGCGATACGGATAGACGATCTCGCGTGCGACATGGTGGGCACACTCCACCAGGTAGGCGACCAGGATCGCGTTGCGGATTCCCTTGCGGCCGTCGGGGCGCAGGTAGGCGTTGATCATTGGGCCTCCTCGATGAAGCGCCGCCCGTCTTCGAGCGTGTAGGTGGGGATGTAGTCGCTGCCCATGTTGTGCGTATGGACATATTCCCCCGGGGCAATATCGCGGGACGCAACGCCGATGGGCGCGCCGTACTTGACGATGCGCTTGCCCTTGGCGATGGCGCGCAGCGCGAACTTGTGGCCGACGTCCACCCGGGTCGCGAGCACGACGCGCGTGCCGGCAATGTCGCGCTCGGTTCCCGCCGGCAGCTCGCTGGTGGCCACTGCGATGTTGTCCCCCGGCGCGAGCAGCAGCACGCCGGAGCCGTCGGTTTTCTGGAAGTAGGCCATGCGGATTTGTCCGGTGATGAGAGTGAGCCTTAACAGGCTGTTGATAGAGCGACCGCGCGCGCCCACGGACTCTTGCGGGGCGCACACGTGCCCCAACTGCTTGATTGAGCGTAATCAGACATGGGCTTAGCGGCTGAACTGGAGTGCGAACCTGCCAGTTCCAACCACCCGCTAAGTTTACCCCGGAGCGCTGCTGACGAGAGCCGAACCTGGCCGGCGCCGACTAGCCATCCTTGCCGGCTCAACTATACTGAGATCGAGGGTGCGAGCGCGGGACTGCAACAGACCTGCGGAGGCGGACATGACGATCGCGGCGAAACTGCAAAGCTTCCTGACGGACAACCACATCCAGTACGAGCTGTGCTCGCATCCATACAGCCACACCAGCGCGGAGACGGCGCGGCTGGCGCATGTGCCGATGGATCGATTGGCGAAGTCGGTAGTCCTGGAGGATGACGACGGCTATGTGGTTGCCGTCCTTCCGGCGAACCGCCGGGTGCACCTCGGGGAGATCCGCCGCCTGCTCCATCGGCCGCTGCATCTGGCCAGCGAAGCGGACCTGAGCCGGCTGTTCGACGATTGCACGCCGGGCGCCGTGCCGCCCGTGGGGCGGGCGTATGGGCTGCCGACCATCATGGAGGAATCGCTCGCAGAGGCGCCCGAGGTGTACTTCGAGGCGGGCGACCACACCGCACTCGTCCACCTCAGCCCGGAGCAGTTCCTGAGTCTGATGCAGGGCGTGGTACGCACGCACTTCATTCGCGCCAATTAGCGGGGCGCGCTGCGGCTACGCGCTCAGGGCCCGCGCCGGTACCTCACCCAGGCAGCCAGCCCGAAGCCCAGCGCCAGCCGCACCCAGACGGAACCCGGCATGCCCGTACCGGGATGCTGACGACGTACACCCCGTCCCGGAAGTCCTTGTCCTGGTGCGCACACTCGTCGTGCAGGTTACGCTGAGTCAACCCCCTGCGCGCCTGACAGTAGGCTCCTGCTAATCCTGTCTATTCGCTTTGGTTGGATCCCGGCGTTAGAGAGCGCTGCGGCGAATGCGCGCGTCCTTGCGCTTGAGCACGTCGGGCTGCAGCCGGGTACCTAGTCCCGGCCCCGGCGGAGCCGTAATCGTGCCCTTCTCCAGCGGCGGCAGCTGCGTGACGAGCTTGCCGTACCAGTCGAAGTAGAACGCCCGCACCACTTCCTGCACCAGCGTGTTGGGGCAGTTCATGGACAGGTGCACCGAGGCCGTGAGCAAGATGGGGCCGGTGCAGTCGTGGGGGGCGACCGGCAGCTGATAGGCCTCGGCCATGGTGGCGATCTTCTTCGACTCGGTGAGCCCGCCTGTCCAGCCGACATCGAACATGCATACGCTGACTGCGCGCTTCTCGAACAGGTCGCGGAAGGCCCAGCGTGTGCCGAGCGTCTCGCTGGCCGTCACCCATACGTCCGTGCGGTGTGCGTACTCGGCAATGGCATCGAGGTTGTCCATCTTGATGGGGTCCTCGTACCAGAAGGGGTTGAACTGCTCCAGAGCCTTGGCGATCTTGATCGCGGTGGGCAGGTTCCACAGCGAGTGGAACTCGACGTGAATGTCCATCTTGTCGCCCACGGCTTTGCGGATCTTCTCGAACGGCTGCATGGATTTCTTCAGATCCGCGTTCGAGATGTACGTGCCGTTGCTCGCCTCGGCGTACTCGTCGAAGGGCCAGATCTTCATTCCGGTGTATCCCTCGTCGAGCAGGGATATCGCCAGCTCGTCGGCGTACTTCATGAAGCCCACCAGGTCCTCATAGGGCTGGTACTTCCCGCCGTCCGTCGGCATGCCGAAGTTGGCCGTGCCCTGCTCGGACTTGGCCCGCACGTACTGGTAGCCCGCGCAGGTGTTGTAGGCGCGCACCTTCTCGCGTGAAGCGCCCCCGAGCAGCTGATAGATCGGCTGGTTGGTCACCTGCCCGAGGATGTCCCAGAGCGCAATATCCACCGCCGAGGCAGCGCGCATCTCCGCTCCCACGGTCTTGAAGCCAAGGTAGTTGTAGAGCATGTGCCGGCTGTGCGCGTCGATGGTGAGCGGGCTCTTGCCGAGCAGGTAGGGTGCGATGGTCTGGTGGATGTGGGCGATTGCCGGCTCCACCGCGTAGAAGGTCTCGCCCAGGCCCACGATGCCCTCGTCGGTGTGCAGATGCACCCACAGTACGTTGGGGTACTCCTCCAGGTTGATGGTCTCGATCGCGGTTATTTTCATAGGGTTACCCGTGCGTTAGGGGTTGGGAGGCGGCTTCCGAGCCGTCGATTGTAAGCCGGGTTGCGGCGCCGCAGGAACCCGGTATTAGCCTTGCTTACAATAAGCTAGGCAACTAAAATTTAGGGCATGCTCCGGGAAGATCTGTCGCGCAATTTCGGCTTCATCCTGCACGATGTTGCGCGCCTGCTGCGCACGACCTTCGACCGGCGCGTCAAGTCGCTGGGGCTCACGCGTTCGCAGGGATGGGTACTCAACCACCTGTTCCGCAACGACGGGATGACGCAGTCCGACCTCGCCGACCTGCTCCAGATCGAAAAAGCCACCCTCGGACGGCTGCTCGATCGCTTGGAGGCGAAAGGATGGGTGCGTCGCGAGGCCGACGCGACCGACCGGCGTGCCAAGCGAGTGTTTCTCACCGAGGAGGTCGTGCCTGCCCTCAAGGCCATGCGTGGCGCAGCTGCCGATGTGCGCCGGGCGGCTCTGGCCGGGCTCTCCGCCGACGAGCAGGAGCGTTTTGTCGACACGCTGCTTGCGGTCAAAGCCAATCTGAACGGATCCGACAACGGCGTGACCCGTAACGGCAGCCGGGGGCGCAAGCGATGAGCGTGGCGCCTGTTGTGGGAAAAGCGGTGGTCGCCGTGCGGCGGCTCACGCGCTGGGTGCTGCTGTTCGGTGTGCCGCTCCTGGCCGTCGTCGTCGGGCTGTACCTGTACGCACACGGCGGCCGCTACGTGGAAACCGAGAACGCCTACGTCAAGGCCGACATCATCGCGGTCAGCGCCGAGGTGTCCGGGCGGGTTGTCGAGGTCACCGCACGCGACAACGAACCGGTGGCGGCCGGTGCACTGCTGTTCCGCCTCGATCCGACTCCATTCGAGATCGAGCAGGCGCGTGCGCGTGCACAGATGGACGTGGTGCGCACCGAAGTTCAGGCGTTGCGCGCCGAGTACCGGGAAACGGTGCTGGAGGCCACCGAGGCGCGCGAGCGCATCGACTTCTTGACCCGTCAGCTCGAGCGGCAGGAGCGCCTGAAAGAAAAGGGCATGAGCCGCATCGAGACCTATGACGAGGCGCGTCACAATCTAGAAGTTGCTCGCGCGCGTCTGGCCAGCGTCGAGGAGCGCGTCAACCGCGTGCGCGCAAACCTGGCCGGTGACGTGCAGCTTCCCGCCGAGCGGCACCCGCGCTACGTCGAGGCAAAGACAGCCTACGATGCGGCAGCCATGGATCTGGCCCGCACGCAAGTCAAGGCGCCGGCTGCCGGGGTGGTGAGCAACATGAAGCTCCAGCCCGGCGAGCACGTGGAGAAGGGCACGCCGATCTTCAGCCTGATCAGAAGCGGGGAAGTCTGGATCGAAGCGAACTTCAAGGAGACCCAGCTCACCTTCATGCGCGAAGGGCAGCCGGCCAGCGTCGTGGCCGATGCCTATCCGGACCATGAGTGGCGAGCCGTGGTTGCTGCGATCGCGCCGGCCACCGGCGCTGAGTTCGCTGTGCTGCCGCCGCAGAACGCGACCGGCAACTGGGTCAAGGTGGTGCAGCGCATTCCCGTGCGCGTCCGCGTCGATCAGCCGGCAGGCCAGCCGCCGCTGCGCGCCGGCATGACGGTGACGGTGGCGGTGGACATCGGCCGCAGCCGTGGGCTGCCGCGCGTGGTCCAGCGCCTGATCGACAAGGGCTATCTACCCCGCTTTCTGGAGCCGGCTTCCGCGCTCGCGCGCAGTGAGCGATGAACGGGTCCGCTCCAGGGCGGGCGCGGCACCCGGGCTTGAGCACGGGCTCGGTCATGCTGGCTTCCTTCCTCTACTCGATGGACTGGAGCATCGCGGCGGTGGCCCTGCCGCACATGCAGGGCACCTTCTCGGCCACGCAGGACCAGATCGCCTGGGTCATCACCTCCTATATCGTCACCTCCGCCATCGTGATGCCCACGGGCGGATGGCTGAGCACGCGCTTCGGGCGCAAACGCGTGTTCGTCTGGGCGGTGGCCGGGTTCACCGCAGCCTCGGTGCTTTGCGGGGCAGCCAATTCGCTCACGACCGAAGTGCTGGCGCGCATCCTGCAGGGCATGTGCGGCGCCTTCCTGATCCCGCTCTCGCAGGCCATCACGCTCGACACCTATCCGCCGGAGCAGCACGGCAAGGCCATGGCTCTGTGGGGCACTGGCGCGGTGATGGGGACCATGATGGGCCCCACCGTCGGCGGCTACGTCACCGAGTATCTCTCCTGGCGCTACATCTTCTACATCAATGTGCCATTCGGGCTGCTCGCGTTGCTGGGTGCGCTTGCTTTCGTGCCGGAGACCCAGCGCGACCCGCGGCGCCGGCTCGACTGGTTCGGATTCCTGGCACTCGCCATGGGCATCGGCGCGCTGCAGATGATGCTGGACCGCGGCCAGCGTCTGGACTGGTTCGGCTCGGGCGAGATCATTCTTCTCGCCTGCCTGGGGGTGCTGGGACTGTACCTGTTCGCCGTGCACAGCGTCACTGCCCGCGAGCCTTTCCTCGACCCGCGCCTGATCGCCAGCCGCAAGTTCTTCCTGAGCCTGCTGTTGATCTCTTTCTACGGCTTTCTCACCATGCCGATCATGGTGCTCATGCCGACTTTCCTCGAGCACCTGCGCGGATATGCGATCGAGACCGTCGGCCTGCTGCAATCGCCCAGGGGGCTTGGGCTTCTGGTTGCGTTGTTCGTCAGCGGCCGCATCACCGGCAAGATCGACCCGCGTATTCTCATTGCGGTCGGACTGCTGTGCCTGGCGGTTTCCAGCGGTGAGATGTCCACATGGACCGCGGAAGTCGGGGAGTGGCCGATCGTCTGGACCGGCTTCCTGCAGGGCGTCGGTGGCGGGATCATGCTCGTGCCGATCCAGGTGACCGCCTTCGCGGTGTTGGCCCCGCACCATCGCACCGAGGCGGCGGCGGTGTTCAACCTGGTGCGCAGCGTGTGGAGCAGTGTCGGTGTGTCGGTGATGGTCACGCTTTTCGTCCGCGAGAGCAGTACAGGTCGCGCGCTTCTGGTCGAGCACATCACGCCCTATAGCGAAGCTCTGCGCTTCGCCAGCCCGACCGGCGGCATCGACCCGAACACCGAACACGGTCTGGCCGTCATCGAACACCAGATCGAGTTGCAGGCGGCGATGCTGGGCTATGACGCAGTCTTCCTGCTCCTCGCCGTTGCCGCGTGCGCTGCCCTGCCGCTGCTGTTGCTGGTCGGGCGGCAGGGTCCCCTGAAACGCAGCGACACGGAAGCGCTGGTGATCGGCGAGTAGACCCGTGGGCATCAG
>DAIQQA010000052.1:0-27232 GCA_036787045.1 Burkholderiales bacterium
CGCAGGTGCAACCCGGCTGTCATCCCTTGGAACACCCGCCGTTACATTGGCTTAGGGAGACTCCGATCGAGTCCGACATTGTCGTTCCCGCGCAGGCGGGAACCCAGGCTGCTCAAGCACTTCTGGATCCCCGCTTTCGCGGGGATGACAGTTAATCAGACGTTCCTTAGCGGATCCACGCCTCACTTCAGCTTCGGACACTGATCGCCCGGATCCACATCCTTGAAGGTCTCCAGCACTTTCACGCTGCCGTCCTTCTGCACCTGGCCGAGGTACATCGTGAGCGGCGCATGGCGCTGCTTGTTCATGCGGATGGCCCCGCGCGGTCCGTCGAAGGTAACGTCGGCGAGCGCCGGAATGACCTTCGCGGCGTCCGTCGTGCCCGCCTTCTCCACCGCCAGCTTGTAGGCGTACACGCCCTCGTACTCGGGCACGGACAAGTCGTTCGGCGTCTTCAGATCGGCGCCGAACTTCTTCTGCATCGCCGCCAGGAACTCCTTGTTCTTCGGCGCATCAATGTTGGTGAAATAGGACGCAGCGATGTAGATGCCGTCTGCATCGGCACCCATGCTCTTGGCGGTGCCCTCGTCCACGGCCAGATTGCCGTACGGGATGTTGACCCCCGCAGCGCGCAGCTGCTTGGTCAGCGTCACATTGGGCGCACCACCCGCGGTGGATGTAATCAGCGCATCGGGTTTGGCGGCCTTGAGCTTGCCGATGATCGCGGTCCAGTCCGAGCCGTCCATCGGCAGGTACTCCTCGCCCAGGACCTTGCCGCCCTTCTGCTGGATGTACTTGCGGGTGAAATCCAGCATGCCGCGGCCGAAGGCGTAATCGCTGCCGATCAGGAAGAAGGTCTTGGCGTTGTACTTCTTAATGAAGTAATCGACGATCGGCGCGACCTGCTGGTCGGGCACCCAGGCATTGACGTAGAGGTACGGATTGCAGGAACGGCCCTCGTAGAACGAGGTGTAGATGAATGGCTTCTTCGCACGGCTGACGATGGGCAGGCCGGCGTTGCGGGCCGCGCTGGTCTCCATGGTGATGATCGCATCGACTTTCTTCTGGAACAGCAGCGCGTCGAAAGCCTTCTGCGCACCCGCCGCGCCGCTGCCGTCGTCGGCAACCTCGAGCACGACCTTCTTGCCCAGGATGCCGCCCTTGGCGTTGATCTCCTCGACCGCCAGCTCGGCGGACTGCACCACCGATGGCGCCACCACGCTGTTGGCGCCGCTCAAGCCCACCGGTATGCCGATCTTGATCACGTCCTGCGCGCCAGTGAGCGGACTCGCCAGGCATGCGGCTGCCAGTGCCGCCCCAGCGGAAAGCCGAGTGAACTTGGAAAGCATGTGTACTCCCTCCACGTATTGACTGCGATTGAAGATGACAGCGGACCGCTCGCAGCCGCGTCGGCCCGTGCGTTTCACTGCGCTCGCACCCGCGAGATCGCGGGCGCGTTGCGTTCCCTCATGCACCAGAGCGTTCGCGCGGGTGCAGTGTATCAGCCCCGGGCTCCGTATAATCCGGCATTCGCACCTCAACCCACGGAACCACACCATGATCGACCTGTACCTCGCACCTACCGCCAACGGCCTGCGCGCCGCCGTCGCCCTGGCCGAATGCGGGCTCGACTATACGCCGCACAAGATCGACCTCGCCAAGGGCGAGCACCGCGCGCCCGAGTTCCTGAAGCTCAACCCCGCGGGCCAGATCCCGGTGATCGTCGATCACGCTGGGCCCGCCGGCAAGCCGCTGACCCTGGCTCAGTCTGGGGCAATCATCCTCTACTGCGCCGAGAAGAGCGGCAAGTTCCTGCCCAAGGAGCCGGCCAAGCGGGCCCTCGCCCTGCAGTGGTTCATGCAGGCCGCCACCGACGTCGCGCCTGTCAGCAGCGCGATCTTCCAGCTCGAGATGGTGGCGCCGGAGAAGAACGAGGCGATCACCAAGCATTTCCACAAGCGCCTGGTCAATTTCTTTGCCGTCTGCGACGCGCAGCTCGCAGGCAACGAATACCTCGCCGGCGATCTGTCCGTCGCCGACTTCCAGCTCTACCCCAATTACTTTGCCCGCAAGGCGTTGATCGACAGCGCAGGTGGCCTTTCCAACCTGCACCGCTGGGCCGCGGCGATGGCTGCGCGGCCGGGTGTGGCGAAGGGGATGAAGCCGTTCGGCTGATATCGGAGCTGACGCGCGAATGACGCGCTGAGAGCGGTGGTGACCGAGTCTCTCCCTGCGATCTGGTGAGGGGCTTTCTTTCGGAGGAGGGCTTGGCATGAGATTTCGCGCCGTGCGCACAGGGTGCGCCCTGCTTGTTCTAGCCGTCGGATTGCCAGTCGCCGCGGCCGAGTTGACAGACTGCGTGAAGTTCGCCGTCCAGGCTGATGGCGCGGCCAGCCTGACCAACCTATGCAGCGACCGGGTGAACATGACCTACTGCATCGACAATCCGAGCAGCCCGAGGATCTGTTCGAACACGCCGCTGGGCGTGACCACACTTGCCCCGGGTGCAGTAGAGCTGGTGCCATCCTACACGGCCGACGGCGCCGGCCCTGTCCACTGGGCTGCCTGCGCCTATCCGCTGGCGCCGATCAACTGGAAGCCGGGGCCTGACAGTACGTTCCTCTGTCGCAAGACTTGTGTGATGTGCTGACTTCAGAATGGGGAAAGGCCAGGATGGGGGTGAAGCGCCGTCCTGTACGGTTCAACTTGGCTTGGCTGCCTGCAGCAGCGCCAGGACTTCTGGCGGCCGCGGCAGCGGTGCGACCGCGCCGTATCCGGCACAGGTGAGTGCGGCGGCCGCGTTGGCGTAGCGCAGCGCCCGCCAGAAGTCGTCCCCCGCAGCGAGCCGCGCGAGCAGCGAACCGGCGAAGCAGTCCCCCGCACCAGTGGCATCCACCGCCTGGACTGAGTAACCGGGAACCAGCTCGCGGCGCTTCCCGTCGCTCCCGATCGCACCCTCCGGTCCCAGCTTCAGGGCGACACGCTTGGCACCGTGCTGATGGCACCAGTCGAGGATCGCGTCGCGCCGCGCAGTGCCGCAAAGTTGCTCGCCTTCCTCGACGCTGATGAATAGGACATCCGACAGCGCGCTGGTCGCTGCCACTATCGCGCGCGCCCGCGCGAGCGGCCACAGCCGCAGCCGCAGGTTGGTATCGTAGGCCACCTGCACGCCGGCAGCGCGGGCGGCCTCGATCGCCGCGAACACGCTGTCGCAAGCGCTTGCGCTGATGGCCTGGCTGATGCCGGAGGCATGGAAGAAGCGGGCCGAGCGGATGAGGTCGAGTGGCAGGTCCGCTGGCTGCATACGGCTCGCGGCCGAGCCCGCCCGCAGGTAGGAGAATGTGTGGCCCTGGGGGCCGTGGCTGATGAAGTACACCGCGGTATGCGCCTTCGCGTCGATGCCCACTCCCGAGGTGTCGATCCCCTCGCGCTGCCACAGCGCGAGGAACTCGTGCCCGAACGCGTCGTCACCGAGGCAGGTTACATATGCCACCTTGGCACCCTGGCGGGCTGCGGCGATGGCGGCATTCATGGTGTCGCCGCCGAAGCCCTGCAGCCAGCGGCGCTCCTCCCCGGGCACCTGCGAGAACTCGTACATGGGCTCGCCGAAGCTGACGAGGTCGAACATTTCGCGAGGCGTGAGGGGTAAGGAGGGAGGCGCAAAATCCCCGGCGCGGCGCCTACGCGCCGCGCGCTAGCTCAAGAAAGCTGCGCGCGTAGCGGATCACCTGCGCGCGGTCGCCGGCGGCCAGCGCCCTCTGGTCAATGATGTTGTTACCCACACCCACGGCACAGGCGCCAGCCTTGAAGTAGTCGAGCATGTTCGCCGCCGATACACCGCCGGTGGGACACAGCGGGATCTCGGGGTAGACCGCATGAATGGCGGCGAGGTGGCTCGGTCCGCCGCTGGAGGCGGGGAACACCTTCACGATCTGCGCGCCGTCGCGCCACGCGGCCAGGACTTCCGTAGGCGTGAATCCGCCCATCAGCATGGCGGCGCCGCGCACGCGCGTCAGCTCGGCCATGCCCGGTACCAGACAGGGCGACACCAGATAGTCGGCGCCCGCGTCGAGACATTCCTGTGCACGATCCAGGTCCAGCACCGTACCGGCCCCGACGAGGAAGTCTTCGCCGGAGCGCTGTTTCAGCTCGGCGATCAGCCCGACGGCATCCGGTGTGGTGAGAGTCAGCTCGACGGTACGGAAGCCGGCTTCGATCAGGCAGTCGACGGCGCTGGCGGCGGCTTCGCGCGTGCTCAGACGCAGCACCGGGATCACCCGCATTACCTGAAGTGCGTCACGCACCGCGGTCTCGCTCACACCCCGCTCCCATTCCTCGTTTCAAGTGATACACGCGGACTTTAGCACAGGACGAAACGCATCGACCCCAGAGGACACAGAGGAACAAAGAGAAGATCGAAATCCCATGAACCACGAGAGGCACGAAGGCACACAAGGGAGTTTCTTGGCGTCCGCCGATCCTGTCGAGGGCAGGCTTGGCGGCCAATCGGCAGTGGAGGCACAGGAAAAGAGAAAGGGGCCCGGAGGCCCCTTTTTCGGAAGCGATGAGGGGTGCGGCTCTATTCGATCTTCACGTGCGACTTGCGGATGGACGCCTCGATCTGCACCCGGCGGTCGCGCTGGAAGCACGCGATCAACTCGGCGCGCGGCAGGTCCGCGCACTCGCTCATGGACAGCAGCGACTCGCGCTCGCCGCGGCCCTCCACCCTGATCTTGGCGAGCGGAATGCCCTGCTGCATCAGATACCGCGCTACCGCCCAGGCACGGCGCTCGGAGAGCTGTTGGTTGTATTCGTCGTTCCCGATGCGGTCGGTATAGCCGACGATGTCCAGGCGATCGTACTCGGCGTCCTGGAGTCGGGTCGCCAAGTCGTCGAGGACGCTCCTCGTATCGGGGCGCAGCACGGCCTTGTCGAAGTCGAACTGACCTTCCTCGTCCACACCGACAACCAGCGGCAGTATTCCACCCAGCGTCTGCGGCGTCACATCCTCGTCGACGCGTGCACTGCCGCCGGGTGCGTCCACCATGCCCACGATCATGGCGTCATCATCGCCACCTGCGCCCGCGACTCCACTGCGGCTTCCCGGCCGCCCTCCGCCGCCTGTCCCCCTACCGCCACGGGCAGATTCACCAGAGAGGTTGCCGCCACCAGTCCCGGCGCCGCCAACGCCTGCCATCGAATCGCCACCGGCGCCTGTACCGCCCCCGCCTGCTGCCGAACCGGATCCCGAACCATCTGTCCCGCCCGCGCCGCCGGCACCTGCGACTCCACGCCCACCAGCGCCAGCCCCTCCTGCACCGGTGCCACCCGCCCCGGCGCCACCCGCGCCGGCACGCCCCGCACTGGCGCCACCCGCACCGGCGCCACCCGCATCGGCGCCACCCGCACCGGCACCACCCGCACCGGCGCTCGTCGAGCCATCGACTCCGCCAGGGCTGTCGCCGGCAAGTGACGTCTGCCCGTTGGATCCAACGCCGCCTCCACCTGCGCCACCTCGCGCAGCCGACCCTGCGGCACCGCCTGCTGCTGCGCCACTGTCGCCCTGGAGTGACGAAGCGCCACCGCCAGCGGCACCGTTGCTACCCGCACCTGCGCCACCTGCACCCGCTTGCTGACCACCACCGGCACCGCCCCGCGCGCTCTGCCCGCTTGCGCCGGTTCCGCCTGCGCCATCCTGGCCAGCGCCCGCACCACCAGCGGCGCCTCGGGCCGTCGGAAGCTTGGAGCCCACTCCGGAGGTCCCGCCTCGCCCCGATGTGTAACTGCTCCCGTCCGCAGCAGACTGGGAGCCCTTGGTCGCACAACCTGCCAGCGCCGCAGCGAGCAGCAGCGCGCCTGCCCGCATCACCGTCCTAGGGATGCCGGCGTCGGCCGGCGCGAGAAAAATCAAGGGATGATGTGCCATCTGTGTACCTGCTCCTGAAGAGGCGGATTTCGGCTCCGCTCGAATAACACTAACGGTCCAACTACCAGAATCCTGAGACGCCGATTTCAAGCATCAAGCGCGCCCGCCCCGTCCACGGTCGGACGAGCCAGGGAGCACTGACGGACGCTGAGGAGAAGACGGCCAGAAGATGGAGGCTTCCGGGGAGGGCCAGTGGACAGCTTCGATGCTGCGTGCGCGAGTCTACATTCGGGCCACAGCGGAATACAACCGCCGTCCTGCATTCCTGCAAATGCTTGGCGCTAGGCCGAAAGCTCCCTCAGTCCGGTGTCCGGGTGCGGCACCCACTGCGTCCCCAATCCATCGGGTGCTGCACCGCCCGCGGACGGACGAGCGGCCCCCGCGGGCCTCAACCCTTAATCTCGGGCGGGGTGAAGTAAGGCGCAGGACGCAGGATCTTGTTCTCCATTCGGTCCAGGATGCCGGTCGCCTTGGCGAGGAACCCGGCCCACGCAGGCTCGGCCGCCAGCTTGGCGCGCCGCACCTCTCGGTCGGCCAAGTCGTTGTACGCCCACATGTGCACCACCTGGTTCAGCGGCCCGATGTCGTTGCTGGTGTACCAGCCGACGCAGTGGCCGAGGTGTTTGAGCTGCAGCGGCAGCCCCTCGGCCTCGTAGAGCTTCAGGTACTCCGACAGCTTGCCTGGCTTCACCCAGTAGGTGCGATGGTCGACGATCATCTTCCTTTCTCTCCTTGCGCGGTTGGCGATGCCAGCCGCATCTTAGCAGGCGCGCACCGCCGGGACCGGCTGGTCGGCCGCGAAAGGCGGTTGCGCGTTGTCATGCCGCGCGCAAGAATCGGCTGTGCTCATTCCGCGACGCTTCCCCTCCCCCACACCGAGCGCCCCTCTGCGGGCGCTTGCCCTCCTGCTGCTGGCGCTCGCGTTGCTCGGCGGCTGCGCGAGCCGCTACTTCCGAGATGCCGGCCCTCCGCCCACGGAACCGGTGCGTACGGAGCTCGCCGGACTGCGCTGGCAGGAGTACTGGACCGGCATCATCTTCAACGGCGACAAGGTCGGGTTCAGCCGGCTCGCGGTCCACGTCGCCCCCGACGCGCCCGGCCACTATGTGATCGAGTCGGAAGCCTCCCTGCTGTTCCGCTTGCTGGGCTTCGAGAAAACGGTGCAGATGCGAAGCGAAGATGTCGTCGACGCCGATCTCACCCTCGTGCGCTTCCGCTACTGGCACAACCTCGACGGCAACGCTCTCGAGGTGCGCGGCGAGCGACATGATGGGGCGCTGCGCACCACCATACTCACGGGCGGACGCAGTAGCGAGCGGCGGCTGCAGCCGGACGGCCCGGTCTACCCTGCCAGCGCACTCACGCTGATGCCGGTGATCCGCGGCCTCGCGGTCGGCCGCGAGTATCGCTACCAGATCTACAGCGGAGAGACGCAGAGCTTGCTCGACGTGCACCAGACCGTCGAAGGCTACGAACAAAGCGAACTGTTCCCTGGCAAGGCGTTCAAGGTCAGGACCGTCGCTTCCGGCCACCGCGCGACGACCTGGATCGACGCCCACGGCCGCCCGCAGCTCGAGCTGGCGCTCAACGGTGTGATCATCTCCGCGCTGGAGACCCCGACCGAGGCTAAGCGTTATCTCGCGCTCGCAGCGCTGAACAAGCGTGACACGCTGATCGACTTCAGCCTGGTACGGCCCGACCGCCCGCTGGATCGGCCGCGCTCCATCCGCCGCCTGCGCGTGTCGCTGGCAGGTGCCCCGCAAGCCCCGCCCGATGGGCCCGGACAGCGCTGCACCGCCGAATCCGGCAACTGGGTGTGCGAGCTGCTTGCGGGCGCGGTCGAACCGGCGTCCGCGGTGGAGGCCAGCGCGCGGTACCTCCAGTCCTCGGTGACCGTGCCGGCAGACACCCGCGCCATCCGCGACGCCGTGCTGCGCATCGTCGGCACCGAGCAGGACCCGCGCAAGCAGATCGACATGATTCTGCAATGGATCCAGGCGAACATCCGCAGGATGCCGGTGGACGTGTTCTCTGCGCTGGACGTGCTGGAACGGCGTGAGGCGGAATGCCAGGGCCACGCCTATCTCTACGCAGCGCTCGCGCGCTCTCTGGGCATCCCCACCCGCGTCGTGAACGGCCTGGCGTACTCCGAAGCGGCCGACGGGTTTCTCTACCACAGCTGGGCCGAGAGCTATCTGGACGATGGCTGGCACGCAGTGGATCCGACTTTCGGTCAGCCGGTCGCCGACGCGACGCATCTGAAGTTGATCGAAGGCGAGAGCATCTCCGATCTGCTGCCCCTGCTCGACTGGGTCGGCAAGGTTCGCATCACCGTACTGGAACAGGGATGACGCAGATAAATGAGCCAGTGCGGACGCTGCCGCCCGGCAGCCTGTGGGCAGCCCTGCTCGAGCGTTACCGTCACGCCTCGAGCGTCCGCGCCCTGCTGCCGATCGAAACCGAGCAGGCGATCGTGGAGGACGGCGGCGTTCGCTTCGTCGTGCGCCGGCTGTCCAGCCTGGCCCGCAAGCACGCTGCGCGCGAGGAAGCACGCCGCAGCGGGGAAGGCCGCAACCCGTTTCTGCCTTACGACCCTGATCTGTTCGTAGCGGACGTCGGGCCGGATCACGTGGCGCTGTTGAACAAGTATCCCGTTATCCCGCACCATCTGCTCATCGTCACGCGCCGATTCCAGGATCAGGAAACCCTCCTGACACCGCACGACTTCTCCGCTCTCGCCGCGTGCATGGTCGAGATCGATGGCCTGGCCTTCTACAACGGCGGCGCGGCTGCCGGGGCCAGCCAGCCTCACAAGCACCTGCAGATCGTGCCGCTGCCGCTGGCTGGCGACGACACGCAGGTACCAATCGAGCCGTTGCTGGCCGGCGCACCGGCCGATGCGCGTCCCGATCGCGTCCCTGGCCTGCCCTTCCGGCACAGCTTCCTCCGACTGGGATCGGCAATGTTCGGTGATCCGGAATCGGCCGCCGAGATGTTGACGGAGCACTATCGCGGTCTGTGCACAGCCAGCGGCATCGAGGGCCACGTAGCCGATGGCGCGATGCGCCAGTCGGCGCCGTACAACCTGCTGCTGACTCGCGAGTGGATGCTGCTCGTCCCGCGCACCCGCGAGTGCGTGGACGGCATATCGATGAATGCGCTGGGATTCGCAGGATGCCTGTTCGTGCGCAACGAGGCGCAGATGCACGTGGTCGTCGAGCACGGTCCGATGGCGCTCCTGCAGGCAGTCGCCACGCCGGCGCCCTGACCCGCCGGGAACCGGCCACATGCCGGCGCGGACCAACGGCAAGACCCAGACCGGAACCCTTCGATGATCCTGCCAACCGCCCTCCCTGCCCTTCTCGCCGCCGCTGCCCTCCTCGCGGCCCACCTCGCCAACGCCCAGGCCGTGCACAGCCAGGTGCACCCGTTCAAGGTCGTAACGCTCACCGAAGGGCTGGAGCACCCCTGGGGGTTGGCGTTCCTGCCCGACGGACGCATGCTGGTGACCGAACGTCCGGGGCGACTGCGCATCGTCGCCGCGGACGGCAAGCTCGATCCGCGTCCGGTCGCGGGGCTCCCGCTCATTGCCGAAGCGGGCCAGGGCGGATTGCTTGACGTCGCGCTGCATCCGCAGTTCCGCGACAACCGCTGGGTATATCTGTCGTACGCAGCGCGTGGGGACCGCGGCATCGGCACCGAGGTGCTGCGCGGCAAGCTCAACGGTCACCGGCTCGAGGACACGCAGGTGATCTTCCGGATGCAGCCCAAGTCGGGCGCCGGGCGCCACTTCGGGTCCCGGCTGGTGTTCGACCGCGCCGGCTATCTGTTCATCACGCTGGGCGACCGCGGCGACCAGGATCGCGCACAACGGCTGAACGACCACGCCGGCTCGGTCATCCGCCTGCACGACGACGGGCGCGTCCCGGTCGACAATCCGTTCGTGGGCCGCGCAGGGGCCCTGCCGGAGAAGTACACGCTGGGCAACCGCAACATGCAGGGGGCGGCGCTGCATCCCGAGACCGGCTTGCTGTGGACGCACGAGCATGGACCGCAAGGCGGCGACGAGATCAACGTAATCCGCCCCGGTCGCAACTACGGGTGGCCTGTCATTACCTACGGCGTCAACTACGGCATCGGCACGAAGATCGGCGAGGGCACCCACAAGGCTGGCATGGAGCAGCCGCTGCACAAGTGGGTGCCGTCCATCGCGCCGTCGGGTATGGCTTTCTACACCGGCGACCGGTTCCCCGGCTGGCGCGGCGACCTGTTCGTCGGTTCGCTCAAGTTCCAAACCCTGGTGCGCCTGAAGCTGAACGGCGAGACCGTGGTGCAGGAAGAGCGCATGCTTGGGGGGGAGTTGGGGCGGATCCGCGACGTACGTAGCGGCCCGGACGGATACCTTTATCTGCTCACCGACTCCAGCGACGGCGCGCTGGTGCGGTTGGAGCCTGGAAGCTGACACCCCCTCTGTGGCTATTGGGTTCTGCCTTCGCCGCGCCGCCGCCAGAACACGAGCGCTACACCGAGGCAGGTGACCACAATCCCCGTCGCAGTGAGCACCGTGGGCACCTCGCCGAACATCAGAAACTCCAGCACCACGGCGACGATCGGAGTCAGGTACAGCAGGCTGGTCATCCGCGTGGCCTGCCCGCGGCGCATTAGCGTGTGCAGCGCATTTACCGCCAGGATCGAGGCGAACAGCACAAGGAAAGCGACCGCCGCGACCAGCGACCACGCCCAGCGCACCTGCGCGCCCTCGACCAGCCAGGCCAGCGGCGCGAGCGCGAGTACCGTAACGCCGAACTGCAGCAGCGCAGCGCAGCGGAGATCGACCGTCGGGCAGTAACGGCGCTGATAGAGCGTGCCGAGCGTGATCCCTCCCAGCGAAGTGGTCACGGCAATCAGGCTGCCCGCACCGATTGCGCGAACGTCGAGCCTGTGCCACACGACCAGTCCGACCCCCGCTAGTCCCAGCGCGATGCCGACCCACTGCAGGCGCCGCAGCGACTCGCCCATCCAGCGCGCCGCGATCATCGCCGTGAGCAGCGGCTGCGCCGACAGGGTCAGCGCTGTAACGCCCGCCGACATGCCGAGGTATTGGGCGTAGTGACTCCCGCCCAGGTTCACCGCATGCATCAGCAAACCGGCTACCAGGACATGGCGCAGCTCGCCCGGTGAATTCGGCCAGCGCGGCTTCGCGAGCAGGACGACCGGCAGCATGCAAGCCACACCGAAGCCGAAGCGCAGGCAGAGGAAGGTGAAGGGCGCCGTGTGCTGCAGCCCGGCCTTGGTCGCCAGAAACCCGCTGCCCCAGACGATGACGAAGTACCAGGCGAGGACGGAGTCGGGCAGGCGCGGCAGGGACACGCGCGCATTCTACCGGCCAGCCGGCACCGAACTTGCACCCCGAGCGCAGACATGTGGCGCTGGATCTTCATCGCACTGCTGGCACTGGGAGCCTGGCACTTCTGGACCACGCGCGAGGTCGCGCAGCCGGCCGGCATCCTGGTGGCTGCCGCGCCGGCGCAACTGCAGATCGGCGAGGTGCGCCCGCGCCTGTCGAAAGCCGGCTACCGGATCACGGCGCTCCAACGCTTCTCGCTGGCCGCACGCGTGCTGGGCGCCGAGCGCTACCGCTTCGATCGCGGCGCGGAGCTCGCGCCGGTCGACCTGGCGCTGGGCTGGGGGCCGATGTCCGATACCGCAGTGCTCGAGCAGATCGACATCAGCCAGAGCAACCGCTTCTACCTCTGGCGCGTGGCGCAGCTCCCCATCCCGCGGCACGACATCGAGGCCAACAGCGCCAACATGCACATGATCCCAGCCGATACGATCATCGAGGACACGCTCAAAGGCGTGCGGGTCGGGCAGGTCGTGCGCATCTCCGGCTACCTCGTCGAGGTCGCCGGCGCGGACGGCTGGCGCTGGCGCAGCTCGCTTACGCGCGACGACACCGGCAACGGCGCCTGCGAGCTGGTGTGGGTGGAGAGTTTGCAGGTCTTGTAGGGGTTCGGACGCTGGACGTCGCACCGATCAGGGCGGGGCTGGACGTCGACGCTCACGCAGCAGCCTTCTCGCGGAGCAGGGCGAACGCCTCTTGCGCAGCCCGCACGCCCGACAGCGCAGCACCCTCCATGAGTCCCTGCCATTCGTAGAACGAGCTGGTGTGCTCGCCGGCAAACAGAAGATTGCCGACGGGCTTGGACTCGTTGTCTGCGATCGTATCGGGAGCAGGATTCGCTGTTGGAGTGCAGTCAGGCCCCCGCCATGCGTCCAGCACGGTCAAACCACCTTGCGACGCGCGGCAACGGCGCGAGCAGCCCGAGCCGGGTATAGTCGCGACTTCGAATCCGGCACGATCGATCGTCGTCGCGCTCGGCGGGAACCAGACTCTGTGCTCCCGCTCCTGCAGCTCGGCAGTGCGGCAGGACGTCAGATGGCGCGAATCCTGATCACCACCTTCGGCTCCTACGGCGATCTGCACCCGTATATCGCGCTCGCGCTGGGCCTGAAGCAGCGCGGCCACCACCCGGTGATCGCAACCTCCGGCTCCTACCGCTCCAAAGTAGAAGCAGAAGGATTGGCGTTCCACGCCGTGCGGCCGGACCTGGACGACTTCGGCCACTTCGCCGAAGTCGCACGCCGGGTCTACCATCCGCGCAAAGGTGCGGAGTATCTGCTGCGCGAACTGGTGCTGCCGCGCTTCGCGCAGACCTTCGACGATCTGGCAGTCGCCGCACAGGGCGCCGATCTGCTGGTCACGCACACCCTCAGCTACGCGGCTCATCTGCTCGCGCGCAGCAGCGGCGCACGCTGGGCATCCACCATCCTGGCACCGATGGTGTTCATGTCGGTGTACGATCCGCCGCACCTGCCTCCGGCGCCGTGGCTGAAGTCGTTGCACCGCGTGAGCCCGGCGTTGTACCGCGCAGCGTTCCGGGGGCTGAAGGGGATATCGCGACGCTGGAGCGAACCGATCCGCGACTTCTGCCGCAGCCGCGGGCTACCGCCGCCACAGCAGGACCCGCTGTTCGAGGGCCAGTACTCGCCGCAAGGCACGCTGGCGATGTTCTCGCCGCTGCTCGCCCAGCCGCAACCGGACTGGCCGCCTCACACCCACACCACCGGCTTTGCTCTGCATGACACCGACGAGGTCGACCTCGCCACCATGAGCGCGCTGGCCGATTTCCTTGACGCCGGCGAGGCGCCCATCGTGTTCACGCTCGGGTCCTCGGCGGTCTACGACGCCGGCGACTTCTTCGAGAGGAGCGTCAAAATCGCGCGAGGGCTGAAGCGGCGCGCCGTGCTGCTCACCGGACGGGTACCCGAGAACCAAGCCCTGCCGGGTCTGCCGCCCACCGTATTCGCCTGCGAATACGTACCCCACTCCCGCATCTTCCCGCATGCGGCGGTCAACGTGCATCAGGGGGGCATCGGCACGCTCGCGCAGGCCTTGCACGCCGGCCGGCCGATGCTGCTGGTACCGTTCAGCCACGATCAGCCGGACAACGCGGAGCGCGCCCAGCGGCTCGGCGTTGCCCGTGCGTTGCCGCGCGCGAAGTTCACCGTGCCTGCTGCCGTCGCGGCACTCGGGGATCTGCTCGACGAGCCGCGCTACGCCGCCGCAGCGGCCCAGATTGCGTACCGGCTCAAGCAGGAGGACGGCGTGGCGGCGGCCTGCGACCGGCTGGAGTCCATGCTCTGATAACGGCACGACGAGGTGCAGAGGACGTTCGGATTCGCGCGGCTCAGACCCGCCGACGGACGGGTCAAGAGCGCGCGATTTGGGCCTGAGCAGCGCCCGCCTGTACAAGCTGCAGATGAGCCCGATCGCCGCGCCCTTCTCCGTCGACAAGCTCGATGCGATCAAGGCCGCGTGCGAGGCGGCAGGAGGAACGAGGACGAATCTGGCCTACGGTCACGCAGCCTGACGGGCTGCCGAAGCAATTTCACAACCGCTGAGCCGGACTCGCTCAGTGATGGCCAACCCCGCCGTGCCCACCGTAGCCCCCGTATCCACCACCACCCGCCCATCCACCACCAGTCGGCTCGGTTGCGGTCGGGTCGGTCGCAGTCGGGTCGCTACCGCCCAGCGGATCGCTCACCGGATCAGCCGGCGCACTTACACCGGGATCCAGCGCCGCCACCCGGCCGCCGCTCGACCCGTCGATGCTGACGCACATGGTGTAAGGTTCATCGGTGGTCGGATAGGCGGAAGTAGGTGTTCCGGCCGCCTCCGTGGCGGCCCGGACCGATCCCCGATCGGGGTACTCGTCGTCCGAGTGCCGGTCCACCGTGGCAGCGATCTGCGCGGGCAGTTCCGCAAAGCACAATGCGGTACCGCGCAGCTCGTAGGCACCCTCCTGAATACCGGTGGTACCGCCGACGGGGTGCCTGGGGGGAGACAGCGGACCGTCTTGGGAGCCGGTCAGGAGGCCTGCAAGCCGCAGGTGCCACCAGAAGTTCAGGGATTCCCCTTCGTCGCCGGTCACGACGAGGGCTGCAGGATCCATGGGCGGCGCAGCGTCAAAGCTTCCGCTGATGCGTCGGTCCCCGTTGCCGTCCTTCGCCTGCGGCCAACGGCTCGAAGCGTTCGGATCGTCGCCCGGAACGGCCCCGTAGCGATCCAGATAGACCAGATACGCGGCGGTGACATCCCGTGCCTGGGCCACCGTCCGCTTCGTGTGCGCGCCGGTGATCAACTGCTGCCCGGTGAACGTTGCACCGGCTAGCAGTCCGATGACCACCAGAACCATCGAGAACTCCAGGAGCGTGAACCCCTGGGAGTTTTTCTTGTTCGCTGCCGCCATTCGCTCTGCAAGTGTCCGCCGGCTGTCAGACCGGCTTGTTTGTAGAAGCTGTTTTGTCGCGCACCGCACGATTCGCCACAGCTGTGCACGACTCATGCGAGCGGCGACGATATCGGGTACGCCGTATCATCAGGGGTCGGACGATACACTGAGGATCGGACGGTTTGCGATCTTCGTTTCCAGACTGTGTAACGTCGCGGAGACGTTAAACAGACAGCTCGTGTGCCCCGCTCCGCCGGCCCAGACCGGCGCGGCTGCGCGGAGGCATCGAGTCGCACAGGGAGGGTTTGGTTCAGTGGTGTATCGTCGTTCCTGCGGAGGCACGCCGAGCACACCGAGGTACGCCGCGTTTCAGGCCGCCGGTCCGGGAACGATCGACGGGTAGCTATCTTGCTACGAGCCCTCGCGTGTCCCACGAATCCCCAGACCCGTCGCAAGTCAGCCAGGATACCGATCGCCTGACTCGCGCCTTCCTGCTCTCGGCCTTCTTCGCGATCACCCTCTGGCTGGTCAAGATCATCGAGACCGTCACCGGACTCGAGACAGTCCAGTACGGGATCCATCCCGGCAGGATCAGCGGTCTCCTGGGCATCGTGACTGCCCCGTTCGTCCATGGTTCGCCGACGCACCTTCTCTCGAACACGCTGCCCATCGTCATCCTCGGCACGACGCTGCTCTACGGATACCCGAAGTCGGCGCGCGTCGTGATCCCGGCACTCTTCCTCGGCGCGGGGCTGGGTGTGTGGCTCTTCGCCCGCGAGTCCTATCACGTCGGCGCCAGCGGGCTCACGTTCGGCATGATGTTCTTCGTGTTCACCATCGGCGTGCTGCGTTGGGATCGCCGCGCGATTGGCCTCGCTCTTGTGGTGTTCTTTCTCTACGGCGGCATGGTCTGGGGTGTATTCCCCAGCGATCCGGAAATCTCTTACGAGTCCCACCTGTCCGGCGCGCTCACCGGCATCGCCCTGGCATTCCTGCTCCGGAGGCTGGATCCGCCGCCGCCAGCGAAGCAATACAGCTGGGAGGAGGAGCCCGAAGAGCCAACCATTTTGGAAAACGAGACGGACGAGCCACCCGAGGCAGGCCGGCCTTCCGGCAGCGGTGGTTCCTGACGACCTGTCGGCCGGAGCAACCTCGATGGACCCACGCCGCGCCCCGGGCGCCAAGCGCAGAAGGGGCATCTGGAGGGCCTGCGCTCAGGTGACCACGAATTGGGCGCCGTCGAGGGCAGGTTCAGGTTGGGCCTCAGGTGTCCACGTATTTCTGGATCCCCGCCTCGGCGGGGATGACTGGTGACTGCATCCCCCGCAGCCCCACCCCACCGCAGCGGCGTGTCATAAGGCCGCCAGTCCAAGCCGATCACATCTTCGGATGCGCGCGATGCCAGTCCGTCTCGCGCTGATAGGCGTGGCCGGCGCGCACCAGCAGTTCTTCCTCCATGTGCCGGGACACGAGCTGGAACGCAATTGGCGTACCCTTGGTGGTGAATCCGGACGGCAGCGTGATGGTCGGGCTGCCGGACATGTCGAACGGCGAGGTGAAGCGCATCAGCGCCAGAAGCTGGGCTGGATCCTGTCCCAGGGTGGCCATCTGCGCCATCGTCGGCGAGGGGATGAACTGCGCCGGGATCAGCAGCAGATCGATGGACTGGAACAGCGCGGCCAGGCGGCCGCTGAAGTCGCGCCGACGCAGCAGGATCTTCTGGTAGCCGGTCGCCGATATCCCACGCGCCGAGTCGATGAAGCCGCCCAGCCCCGGGCCATACTCCGACCGCCGCGCCGGAAAGGTGGCCTCATGCGCCACGGCGGTCTCGACCGCGCAGTTGGGTGCCCAATCGCGCAGCACGGCGTCGACCGATGGCATCTTCACGTGCCGCGCCTCTGCGCCCAGCGAGGTCAGCACCCGCAGCGCCTCCTGGACCGTTCGCACCATGACTGGATCCACGCTGTCGCCGTTGTAGGCTTCGTCGACGCCAATGCGCACGCCGCGCAGGTCGCGAACATCGCCGGCCAGGTAGTCGGGCACCGGCCTCTGGCTCGCGGTGGGATCGTCGGGGTCGGCCCCGGCAATAGCGCCGAGCACGATGCCGGCGTCGGCGGCACTCCGGCACATCGGGCCGAGATGGTCGAGCGAGGCGGCCAGCTCGAACGCGCCGTACCGAGACACGCGCCCCCAGGTCGGCTTGAGCCCAGTTACGCCGCAGGCGGCCGAAGGAAAGCGAATCGACCCGCCGGTGTCCGAGCCCAGCGATGCGAAGCACATCCCGGCCGCG
The DNA here is from genome assembly GCA_036787045.1 of Burkholderiales bacterium. GTDB lineage: Bacteria > Pseudomonadota > Gammaproteobacteria > Burkholderiales > SHXO01 > SHXO01. The sequence continues at coordinate 17,012 of DAIQQA010000052.1, forward strand.
GTCGCCACGCCCGAACCACTCGACGACGCGCCCGACCAGTGATCGGGGTGCCACGGGTTGACCGGCGGAGTGATGGCCGGATGGTGATCGGCGAAGGCCCCTTCGGTGAGCTGGAGCTTGCCCAGGCAGATCGCGCCTGCCGCGTACAACCGCTTGACCACCGTGCCGTCGAAGGTCGGCCGGAAATCCCGATGAATCGGCATGCCCGCCGCCGTCGGGATTCCTTTCGTGTAGCACAGGTCCTTGAGGCCGATCGACACGCCGTGCAGCGCGCCCTTGTAGCGGCGCCCTGCAATCTCCTGCTCCGCTTTGCGGGCCTGCTCCAGCGCGAGCTCCGGCGTGAGCGTCGCGTACGCATGCAGGCGTCCATCGAGGCTTTGGATCCTGCGCAGCAGCGCCTCGGTCAACTCGACTGGCGATAGCTTCCGGGTCTGGATCAGATGGGCGACTTCGCTCAGCTCGAGGTAGTGAAGATCGTTCGCGTTCACAGCCACTTCGCCTTTCGGAAGCGATAGAACAGATACCCGTCTATCGCGAACATGATGCCGACCGCCACCGGATAACCGTAGCTCCAGCCCAGCTCCGGCATGTGCTGGAAGTTCATCCCGTAGATGCCCGCAACCATCGTCGGCACCGCCACCAGCGCGGCGTAGGCGGCCAACCGCTTGGTCACCTCGTTCTCCTGGATGGTCAGCTGCGACAGGTTCACCGAGATCGCCGTGGTCACCATTTCGCGGGCGGCGTCGATGGACTGGTTGAGGCGGATCAGGTGGTCGTAGACGTCGCGGAAATAGTCCTGCAGGCGGATGCATTGCTGTGGCACCCGCCCGCCGTACAGCTTGCCCGTGGCCTCGAGCAGCGGCCCGATGGCGTGTTTCAGTGTCATCAGCTTCTGCTTGAGGCTGTAAAGCGCTTCGTTAATCGCCCGGTTGTCGCGGGAGGCGAAAATCCGCCGCTCGATCGCGTCGAGCTCCACCTCGAGCGCGTCCAGCACCGGGAAGTAGCGGTCGACCACGGCGTCCATGATGGCATACAGCACGAAACCCGAGCCATGCCGCAGCAGCTCCGGCTCCCGCTCGCAGCGCGCACGCACGTCGACGAACCCGCGCTCGCTGTGGCTGCGCACTGACAGCACGTAATTGGTGCCGACGAATACGGCGACCTCGCCTACGCTCAGGTCCGTCCCCTCGACCTCGACGAGGTGCAGCACGGCAAACAGCGACTCGCCATATTCCTCGATCTTCGGGCGCTGGTGGCCGTGGCGGGCATCCTCCACCGCCAGCGGATGCAGGTCGAACTCCGCCTGCATCGTGTCGAGTTCCTCTGGGGTAGGCTCCAGCAGTGCGACCCAGACGAAGCACTCCGGCCGGCTCACGTAAGCGCGGATCTCGCTCGGCTGGATGTCGGCCAGCTTGCGGCCGTCCTGATAGGCGACGCAGTTGATCAGCACGATAGCTCTCCCGGCCGAATCCTAGCATCCCGCCGGGCGGGCCAGGAGACCCGGCGTGGCGCCGCGGGCCCGCACCACGATGCACCGTCCGGTGTGGTCGCCGCACCAACCTCATGCATCGGGCCGCGCCCTGCACCATGCATCGCCGCCACGACGATGTCATCAACTCCCTGAATCGACAGTCGTTGCGTCACTGCTGCGCATCCGGCGGACGTTGGTCCGCTTGTTGCAGACGCTCGCCCACGGGGCACCGGACAGCCGGTGAAGTCACCAATGATGCAACGGCCCGCGTGCTTATCGCTAGCGGGCCGACGCTGGCATTCGGCTGGGTGAGCCACTCGCTGCTGATCAACAGGGAGACCAACATGACCGCAACAAGACCGGCCCTCTGGACGGCCGGGGACTGGAACGCCTTCTTCGGCTTCGGCACCAATATCCTGGTGAACCTGCTGGTGCTGACCGCGCTGCTGCGCTACGTGCTGCAGATGCCCGACGACATCGTGTTCGGCCGCATCCTGCCTGCGGCCGGTCTGATGCTGTTCATGAGCACCATGTACTACGCCTGGCTGGCGTACAAGCTGGCCGCGAAGACCGGGCGCAGCGACGTGACGGCACTGCCTTCGGGCACCAGCGTACCGCACATGTTCGTCGTGGTGTTCGTGATCATGCTGCCCATCAGCCTGCAAACGGGCGACCCCATCAAGGGCTGGGAGGCCGGCCTCACCTGGGTGTTCATCCAGAGCTTCGTGCTGATCATCGGCGGGTTCATCGCACCGTACGTTCGCAGGATCACGCCGCGCGCCGCCCTGCTCGGTGCGCTGGCCGGCGTGTCGATCGCCTTCATCTCCATGCGCCCGGCGCTGGAGATGTACATGACACCGATCATCGGCGTGGTGTGCTTCGCCATCATCATCGCGAGCTGGTTCGGCGGGGTGCGCTACTTCAAGGGCATCCCCGCCGGGCTGGTCGCGATCGCGGCGGGCGTTCTGATCGCCTGGGGCTCGACGCTGTTCGGCCTGAGCTACGGCGGCATGAGCCTGGACAAGCTGGTCGGCTCGTTCGCCAGCTTTGGGTTCTCCGTGCCGATCCCCGCGATCGGCCACGTGTTCTCCGGTTTCGAGTTTCTCGGCATCATCCTGATCACTGCCATCCCCTTCGGCACCTACGACCTGGTCGAGGCGATGGACAACGTCGAGAGCGCGGCCGCGGCCGGCGACAGCTTCCCGACCACGCGCGTGCTCACCGCCGACGGCATCTTCAGTCTGATCGGCTGCCTGATGGGCAACCCCTTCATTCTCGCGGTGTACATCGGTCACCCGGGTTGGAAAGCCATCGGCGGGCGGATCGGCTACTCGGCCGCGACCGGCATCATGGTCATTTTGCTGTCCTGGTTCGGCATCATCGCGGTGATGATGTCGCTCATCCCGGTGGTTGCCATCTCCCCGATCCTGCTCTACATCGGCATGCTGATCGGGGCGCAGGCGTTCCAGGAGACGCCGAAGAGCCACGCACCCGCGGTGATCCTCGCCTTGGTGCCGCACGTCGCGGCCTGGGGCAAGCTGCAGATCGACAACGCGCTGGGAGCCGCTGGGACCAGCGCAGCGGCCGTGGGCCTGGACAAGTTGGGCCAGACGGGGATCCTCTACGAAGGACTGGCCGTGCTGGGCGGAGGCGCCATCCTCACCAGCCTGGTGCTCGCGTCGCTGGCCGTATTTCTGATCGAGCGGCAGTTCGCCAAGGCGGCTGCCTTCGCGCTCGCCGGCGCCGTGTTGACGTTCTTGGGATTCATGCACGGCGAACACATCGGTTTCGGCCAGTCGCCCACCGTCGCGTTCAGCTACCTGATCGTCGCAGGCACGTTGCTGGTGTGCGCGAAGTACGCCGTCGTCGCACCGAAAGTGCAGGAGCACGAGGAAGCGCACGGAGCGGTGCCGGTGCCAGCCAACAACTGAACACCTACGGCCTCCAGCGGGAACATCGAGGACGCGAAGGGAAACCCAGAGGACGCAAAGGAAGCTACTAGGCCGGAGTGGATGCAGAAGACTGCTGGCAAGAGCATCCGCTGCGCAGATCCTGGTGCATCTCGATTGCAGCTGTTCGGCTTGCCTCGGCGTCCTGCTCTTGACTCCCTGGCGTCGTCGGCGGTTCCGCTTCTGGCGCTCAGCGCAATCAGCTCGGGGCGGGCAGCCTGTCTGCCGACGACGCGATGGGCGACAGCACCCGTACTGCAAACGGCTCGCGCTTGCCTTTGAGCTCGAGCAACCGCCGCGGCGGGTCGCCTAGATCCAACCCCGCCGCAGAATAGGCGATCTCGCTCACCAGGATCTCCCCGGCTGCCGCCGCCGAGGCCAGCCGGGCTGTCGTATTGACGGTATCGCCCACGGCGGCGATGTCGCGCACGCTGCCCCCGGCGCCCTCGACAGTACCCAGATAGGCGATCCCGGTGTGCACTCCGACCCCAACTGGGAGCTGCACTCTGCTGGCCACGGCAGCGAGCAGGTCCCGCGCAGCGTTGACCGCGGCGCGCGCGTGCTGCCTGCCGGCGACGATAGGCAGAAACAGCCCGCCGACCTCGTCACCGACGATCTTGTCCAGCAAGGCCTCCGCACCGATCAGCACGTCCGTTGCCACTGAATAGAATCGGCTCATCTGCTCTTTGAAAGCAGCGGGCGTCATCCGCTCGGCCATCGCCGTGGACCCGCGCACGTCGGCGAACAGGATGGTCAACTCGATCTCCGCGCCGCCGGGGTGAGTGACGGCGAACGTGTCGCAGGTGTTGCAGAAATGCGGGTTCTTGCGCGAAGGCTGGCAGCCCAGCAGCCGCATCAGCGGCCCGCCGATGCCGTGGAACGGGGCGTAACAGATCTTGCAGCGGGGTCCGGTCGGCAGATGCCGGAAGATGCGCCGCGCCCGGTGAACCTTGGTGGGAGGATCGCCGGTCCAAAGCGACCGCCACAAGGCCTCGTTGGTCGGTTTGCCCTCCATGCTCGGTCGTCCCTGCGTCAACCTCACCCCCTTCGTGACCACACTGGCTAGTTTAGTGCATCGAGTGAGCAGCAGCCCCGGCACCCAGCGCACGGTCGCGTCGCCTGGCCAATCATTCCGGGGACACCCGATCCCAGATGATGAACGGCGTCACGACTCTGTCATCGGCCGGCATTGGATCCCCCCGCAGCGTCAACCGGGAACCCTCCAGCGTGATATATCGGCGCTGGGTGCTGCCCACCATGTTCGGGATCAAGCAGACGTCGATGTGATGCAGCACGAGCGCCGCGGATTCATCCACCTCGAATCGGCCTGCGTAGGCAAAGTAGCCGGCCGCCGCCGCCGCAAGCTGCGCCGGCGTGGCCGACGCAGCACCGCCTCCGCTGAAAGCCGGCCGCCCCGGCACCATGAGGTTCGCCGACATGTACCCGCCGGGCACATACATGATGAAGCCCGTGACGTTCTGCCCCATCGGATAGGTCACCGGCCCATCCGAGCCGCGGATTTCATACGAAACCAGACGCCAGCTGCCGATCAGCTGCTGCCGCACTGTCTGCAAAGACACCTCCGATCCACGTCTATCGAAGCTTCGAATCCCGTCACCACGCGTGCGCGGTCAGGTGCCATCTCCTTTTCCCGCTCGCAGGGGTTTGCGGTCACGGGTAGCAGCTGACCTTCGAAGCCGACGCACCTGTCGACTGGCGGCACCGGCCGCCGGCCATCCGGTAGCAGTTCCTCCGAGGCGAAGATCCGGTCGGCTGTTCCCAGCCGCTCCGATTGTACCCGGGATGCGTCGTCACCCGCCCTGTCCTGAGCATCGTATTCTGACTGTCTTAGCCAGCACCACGCAGCAAGCGCTCTGCCGTCTCCGCATCTGCAGGGAAGAACGACTCGAGCGCAAGCTCCGACAGCGTAACGTCCAGCGGCGTCCCGAAAATCGTCGTCGTGCTGAAGAAAGAAAGAATCCCGCCCTCGGTCGTGAGCCGAAACGGCACAACCACGCCGGCCAACTCGTGCTCGCCAGCCGAGGCTGTGGAAGCGCCTGAGCCAGCGGACGGGTAGCTGCGCAGCTCGTCCAAGAGCGCGATCAGCACCGGGTCGGCGCTGATGTCGATGTCCCGGCGCAGGCGCGCCAGCAGATGCGCGCGCCATTCCGTGAAGTTGGCGATCCGCGGCGCCAGCCCGGCCGGGTGCAGGCTGAGCCTGAGCACATTGACCGGCGGCGTCAGCAACGCAGGATCGACGCCCGCCAGCAAACGCGGGACCGCATTGTTGGACGCCACCAGAGTCCAGCGACGATCGATCGCCAGGGCCGGATAGGGCTGATGTCCGGCCAGGACCAGGTCGACGGCCTTGCGCGCGGCTTCCAGTGCCGGATCCGCCAGCGCCCGCTCAGGGAAGAGCGGCGCGTATCCCGCCGCGAGCAGCAGCAAGTTGCGCTCGCGCAACGGAACCTCGAGCCGCTCGGCAAGCCGCAGCAGCATCTCTCGGCTCGGCCGCGAGCGGCCTGTCTCCACGAAGCTCAGGTGCCGAGTCGAGATCTCGGCCTCGCACGCCAGCTCGAGCTGGCTCATGCGCCGGCGCTGCCGCCATTCCCGGAGAAGATTGCCGACCGATTGGGGTTGCGCTATGTCCATGGCGTGAAACGATACCGCAAGCCCGCACCGGCCTCCATTACCTCCCGCGTAATCGACTTCGCACCACGGGACCCGGACCATGCGGCCAGGCATCGCGACCTGGACGAATCAGGCGATGCCCAACTCAACCAAGGAGCTTGTCATGTGGACTAACGACTCTTCCTCTCTTCTGCGCAAGGTGCTGCTGGCCGATGCCGTCGTCAGCGGCGCAACAGGTCTGCTGCTGTTGCTCGGGGCGGGAATGCTGACGGCGCTGCTCGGAGTCCCGGAGGACTTCATGCGGTACACCGGGCTCAGCCTCCTGCCCTTCGCGGCACTGATCGGATACCTGGCCAGACGGGAGCATCTGCCGCGGCCGGCGGTCTGGGCTGTGGTCGCCTACAACGCGCTCTGGGCAGTCGACAGCGTGCTGATCCTGGTCACCGGATGGATCGCGCCGTCTGCGCTCGGGTATGCCTTCATCGTCGCGCAGGCGGCAGTTGTAGCGCTATTTGCGCAACTGCAGTACTTCGGGTTGCGACGGTCGGTGACGGCGGTGGCGTGACAGGCTGAGTCTCGCGGCTCAACGCCGCGCATCAGCGGGCGCGCAACGGCGGCGCGAAGCGACGCTGTTGAACGCTTCGCTGCACGCGCTGAGTTGGGCCACGAGCTGCGAAAAGCGACACCTCGACGAGGAGACTTGGTGGCGAGGCCACTTCTCAAACCAGTACTCGCGCGAACCGGTTGTTTCCGTTCGTCCGCTCGCGATGTCAATGTTGTCCATCTCCTGTCTCTGGCGTCAGGTTCGGTGAGCTAGGACAGCTTCGCGAAGCGCGTGCCGAAGCGAAACACGTCGTCAGGGCACACGTCGATGCAGCGCCCGCAATTGGTGCAGTCGCCGCTGGAGATGACCGGCGACGCGGTGAGTACTTTCGGCTTCAGCGCCGGCACGATGACGTGCGGCTCGGGGCAGACGCGATAGCAGTCACCGCAATCGGTGCAGGCCTGGCGCTTGACGGCGCTAACCCGCACGAGCGAAAGGTTGCCGATGGTTCCATAGAAGGCGCCGACCGGGCAGATGTAGCTGCACCAGCCGCGCCGGCTTACGGCCAGGTCGAACAGGAACACCGCCGCCACCACCACCCACGCGAGTCCCATGCCGAAGACCAGCCCACGCTGCAGCATGGTGATAGGGTTGACCAGCTCCCACGCGATGGTGCCGGTCAGCACCGACACCGCCAGTGCTGTGGTGAGAATCCACCAGCGGGTGCTCTTGCGCGGCTGCCAGCTCGCGTTGATGCGCAGCCGGTTGCGCAGCCAGAAGGCCGCGTCGGTGACGATGTTGATCGGGCACACCCAGGAGCAATAGACGCGGCCGCCGACAATCGCATAAAAGGCGAGCACGGTGAGCGCCCCGACCAGTGCGGTGAGCGCCACCGCGTGCCCGGCGAGGAAGGACTGCAGGAGCACCAGCGGATCGGTCAGTCCGATCACGTCGAGGAAGGTACTGGAAGCGAGGTTGCCCTTGAGCCACCAGATGCCGAACCAGGGACCCGCCATGAACAGGGCAAGGATGCCGAGTTGGGCGCTGCGCCGCAGGATCAGCCAGCGATTGCGCGCAAGAAATCCTCGCATGATTGGCGCGTTGAGCTGTTCTGCAAGGGCATTCATCGCGCCGGCAGGGGATCGTGCTTGGCCAGGCCCATGGGCAGCACCTTGATCGATGCTTCTTCCGTGACGCAGTCGTGCTCGCACTTGCCGCAGCCGGTGCACTTGTCGGGGTGCACGGTCGGCTCGAAGTAGCCGCGACCGTTGGAGACGCGGCGCTCCATAGTGATGGCTTCGTCCTTGATCGGGCAGGCGAGGTAACAGGCCCGGCAGTTGGCGCCTCTCGCCACCGCATAGCAGGTGTCGCGCCCGGTCAGGACGGCCACGCCCATCTTTGCATCCCGGATGTCCGTCAGTTCCTTGGAGAGCGCGTCGGTGGGGCACGCCGCCGCGCAGGGGATGTCCTTGCACATCTCGCAGGGGTCCTCCCGCGCAATGAAGTAGGGCGTACCGGTAGTGATGTCCTGCCCCAGTTCCGCCAGATGCAGCATGTGGAATGGACAGGCGCGAACGCACAGGCCGCACCGCACACAGGCCGCGTTGAACTCCGCCTCGGGAAGCGCACCCGGGGGCCGGAGCGCCCAGGCCGGCAGCGCTCTCGACTGCTTGCTGTAGCCGGCAAGCAGTAGACCGACCACGCCCGCCGAGCCGGCCAGCCCGACGCAGCTCTGGATGAACTTGCGCCGGCCTTCGGATTTCGCATCGTGTTGCATGATGCCTCCTTGCTTTCCGCAGCCATCCGGGTTGGTGGCGCCCTGCTGTTGCGGCGCTGCCGGGAGGATGCGGACACCTGCAAGTTATCGCCCTGTGCGGAGAAGATCAACCCCGGATTAGGCAGGGGCATTGCTGCCCACGTTGCCCCCCATAACCCTTCCCCGCACGATCTAATGGGGCCAGTCCTTCTCCCCGAGGAGGGGAACGACCGCTACCGCGACCCCGTCTCGGCCACCCAGCGCAGATAGCGCTCGCGCAAATCATCCAGCGTGCGCATTGCCACCTCGATCTCCTGCGACGGAAGCTCATGCAGCCACAGGCTGCGCGGCGGGGTCAGCTCGAGGGTCACGAACACGAAACGAGGGCGGGAACGGGTCAGGCGCTCGACGGCCTGGATGTAGTGAGCGGCCTGGACGTCGTAGCCGAGGCGCTCGCGCGTGCGGGCGAACGCATCGGGGCGAACGTCGGTCGTGGTCTTGAGCTCGAGAATCACCTCCGGCGTGAAGCAGTCGGGCCGCGCCTTCCAGCGGCCGCCGGAGTCGTCGGTCCAGTAGATGGACAGCTCCTTTTCGCCTTCATGCAGCCACTGTGCGAGCGGGGCCGCCGTGTAAGCTTGCACCGCATCACGTGCCCAGCGCAGGCCCGCCATCTGTTCGGGCGTCAGCCACTCGCGTTTGTGCGCCTCTTCCTCGCTCAGGCTGCGACCGGCCGGAACGGTACCGTCCAGCGACAGGTAGTCGGCATCGAAGGCCTCCGGCTCGAGCAGGAAGGCGTGCAGCGCCTCGCCCAGGCGCGCGCCGTCGAAGGCACGCGCACCGCCGCGCTCGAAGCGCCTCAGCGTGGAGCTCGAGGTGTAGTCGGCATTCGCAAGGTAGGTCTGCAGCGGCTCGCGCTGCGAGAAGGCCGCGCCCGGCTGCCGCACGTTCACGCAGCGTGCTCGGTGAGATGGTCGGCCAGCATCGCCCGCATGCGCTGCCAGTGCGAGCCTTGCCAGAACACGCGCTCGCAGCGCGTGCAGGTGGTGAAGGTCTGATAGTGCACAGCGACCTTCTCCGGCAGGCGGGGAAGCACCGCGCCCTTCTCCACCGGCGAGAGCGGCCAGTTGCAGTGCAGGCACAAGGTGAAGGGCCGTGCGGTTGCCTCGAGCTGCAGCCGCTGCACGACCTCGCGCAGTTGCTGGTTCGGCTTGAGGGTGCGTACGTAGCAGCCGTGGGTGATCTCACGCCGCTTGAGCAGTTCGCGATCGCGGGTCAGCACGATGCGCCCCTCGGCCTGCGCCAGGTCGCGGATCTCCTCGTCGCTGATCCCGTTGCTGTAGAGGGTGTCGAACCCGAGCATGCGCAGCAGCCGGGCCAGACCGCCCAGGTGGGCGTCGGCCACGAAGCGCACATCCCGCAGCGGCGCGTCCCTCACCTTCAGCAGCGGCTGGATGTCGAAGCTCTCGAACTTGGGGTAGACGCTGACACTGTCGCCCTCGCGCACCTGATACGAGAAGTCCACCGACTCGGCGTTGACCAGGATCAGCTCGACCTCGGTATGCGGAACCCCCAGGGCCTCGATGGCGTTCTTCACGGAGGCGGCACGGGCGCAGCGGTAGTCGATGTCGCGCTTGCGCAGCAATGGCGCGAGGAAGTCATTCAACTCCTCATAGAAGCGGAAGCGGGCGAGAGCGCGGGCGACTGGCGGGGACGGTTCGCTGATCATTGGTTGAATATGAGGCCTTCCGGGGCGGGGTGCAAGCTGGGGCGCAAAGCGCCGCTGAAACCCCCCAACAAGGAACGCCGGGAGTAAAGCATCGCGACTGGATCTGCTGCCCAGTCGACCCCCACCCTGACCCTCCCCCTGACC
>DAIQQA010000311.1:0-2588 GCA_036787045.1 Burkholderiales bacterium
GCGGCGATCAACCGGACGGCGGCGCTGGCCGCCGACACGCAGCTGCTGATCGCGGGCTCGTTCACCGAGCGAGTCACGCTGGACGCGCTGTCGCGAACGCTCGGCGTGTCGCCGTTCCGCCTGTGCCGCGCGTTCCGACAGGCGACCGGAGGCACACTGCACCAGCACCTCACCTGCCTGCGGCTTGCGGCCGCCCTGGAGCAGCTGCCGCGCTACCGGGAGCGCCTCACGGATCTGGCGCTCGACCTCGGGTTCAGCAGTCACAGCCATTTTACCCAAGCGTTTCGGGCCCGTTTCGGACGCGCGCCGTCCGCCTACCTGCAGAGCGCTTGAGGCGCGGCGCCATCACCTCGTCGCCGTGAGGCTTTGTTCGCAGTTGCTTGTGGCGTGCGTGGTTTCCTGCGTCAACTCGCTGAGTGATGTTGGCTTGGCGTGGTCACAGGTCGGAAACCCCGAGACGACCGATCTCCCCCGACGAATAGAAGGGTACGGGCTGCGCTCCTATCGGCCTGTCGCTCCTGAGGCCCCGCCCGCCGAACCAGCTGCCAGGAGGGCCCCGTACGCCGGCCTGGGCCTTCGTCAGAATCCGGAGGGCGTGGTTGTGGTCGGAGTCCAGCCTGGACCCTTCTCGGGCGACGGGTTCAAGTCTTCCTCGATCTGGCGCGGCGATCTCATCGTCTCCATGAACGGCCAGTCACTCGACGTGGGCGGATACCTCCAACTGTTGAGATCCCTTGCCGCGGGTGACGCGCTGCGAGTGGTGTATCGTCGCGGGGAGAATGCCGACCCCTACGCGGCGGTCCCACGAGGCGATCCGAAGGGCGAAGAGCGCAGCGTCGAGATCCTGCTCGACGATGCTGCGAAATGGCGTGGCACCATCGGTCAGGGACGCCCGCCCGGGCGCGCAATCTCCTCGGCGCAGTCAGGCGAGTTTGAAGACCTCATCCTCACGAGAGCCGAGGAGTTTGGACTCCGGAGTGCACCGGGCACGCTGGACGCGTTGCTCGCGCATCAGTCCTCGCTGCAGCGGCGTCTTCTGGATCCCAACTCATTACCTGCTGTCGTTCAGGCGCTCGAGCGTCCTCTGTCGCTCGATCGTGTGGAGGCGGAAATTGCGTCGCAAGTTCGCCCTCTCGCGCAGCCGCAGTCTCTGCAGCAAAGTGTTCTCGCGCTTCACCAGTTCACCTTGCGCGTTCTCGATCTTCCGGATATGCAGTCGAAGCCCGATGCCGCTGTCAAGCTGTCCGCAGCAAGACGCGACTATCAGGAGCTTGCCGCCGGTCTCTTGAAGCGAATGCGCGACGAAGGGGCTGCGTCTGACCCGCAGTTCCCGCAGTATCTGCAACTGATGCGCGCTAGCCCGGACATCATCCCGCTGCCCGTGGCACTGCTTCCGAAGGTTGCACAGCATGCAGCGGAGCTCGAGCAGTTCGCCCAGGAGGCATCCGCATCCCTGCAGCCGGTCCCTCCCGAGCTGGCCGAGCGCGTTGTCGCCGCGGTGGAGGGACCGGTGCTCGGCGCCAAGCTCGTCGACGATGAGCTCTGGGTCGTCGGCGGCGACCAGGCCAACCACTACGACATGGATCTCGTCGCCGCAGTCTTCGATGTCGGTGGCTCGGATGTATATGCCTTCTCAGCTCCCGCGCGCGGGCCGTATCAGATCATCATCGACCAGTCCGGCGACGATCTCTACGAGTCCCAGGCGGACTTTGCCGGTCCCGCTGCGGCTGCCTTTTCTGTCTCGGTCCTCAACGATCGCGCCGGCAACGACCGCTACATCTCGCATCGGCAGGGCGCCATCGCCACGGGACTGTTCGGCGTCGCGCTCTTGATCGATGAGGCTGGGAACGATCAGTACGCCAACGAGACTCCGGGCGCAGGCTGGTCTCAAGGTATCGGCTTCTACGGTGCGGGTCTGCTCATCGACCGCGCTGGTGATGACCGTTACGAGGCCCAGGTGCTTGCCCAGGGCGTCGGTGGACCCGGCGGCATCGGTCTCATCGTCGACACCGCCGGCAACGACACCTACGCGGCGAACGGGCCGCACTTCCCCAGCAGGTACGGCACAGCGGGCGTGTTCGCCGGGCTGAGTCAAGGCTTCGGGTTGGGAATCCGCGGCTATGTCGCTGGCGGAGTCGGCGCCCTCTATGACTACGCCGGCGATGACGTCTACTCCGTCGGCGAATACGGCCAGGGCAGCGCGTACTTCCAGGGCCTGGGCATCCTCCACGACGCCGCAGGCAACGACAGGTACCTCGGCTCGCGCTACGCGCAAGGCAGCGCCACCCATCAGGCCGCGGGCTTGCTCGTTGACGATGCCGGCGATGACTCCTACAAATGCCCCGGCCCGGCGGGTCAGGCGGCCGCCTGGGATCAGAGCAGCGCAATGCTCATCGACCGCGGCGGCAATGATTCCTACTCCGCGGGCGGCCTTGCGCAAGGGTCCGCCGCCCAGCAAGCCGTCGCAATCCTGATCGATCTGGATGGCGAGGATGCGTACTCGTGCACCAGCCCCTGCTTGGGCCAGAGCCGTGACAACACCTATCACTACGACGAAGCAAACATCCTCAACTTCAGCGTCCTGCTCG
>DAIQQA010000053.1:0-27226 GCA_036787045.1 Burkholderiales bacterium
CGTGGGCCAGCATCCGGCGCGACTGGGTGATACGGTTGATCTCGTCGCGGATGTGCGTCATCTCCTTCGGCGGCACCACTGCCTCCTGCGGATAGGGGCCGGGGGGCGTCGAGATGAGCCCGATTGCCGTCTCGCTGTCGAGGAAGACCTCCTTGATGAAGTTCTGCCACGAGAGGTCCGCCATGGTGCCGGTGTCCGACGCGAGCGCCGGATTCATCTGCTGTGCGCGCGTGCGCAGCCGCCGCAGTGCCCCTTTGCTTACCGCGCCCTTGCGGTCGGCCTCGGCATCGGTGGGGTCGTACCCGGTTCCCACATAGTGCAGCTGCACGTCGAAGATGAAGGAGGGATCGCTCTTCGACGCCGACGGTTCAGCCGCCTCGACCTCGGTTACGGCGAAGAAGCGGCCGAACACCGCGTTCATGGCGAGCAACGAGGCCGCCATCCCGCCGCTCGTGCGCAGGAACTCCCGCCGACTGAGCCCGAGCCGTGGGGCGAGGCGGCCCGCCGCAGCCAGGATGCGGGCCTCCACCTCGCGCTGCGCGGCGGTCTGCGGCAGGGGCGCAAACTCCTCGTTGGACACAAGCCGGGTCGGCAGCGGAACTTCGGTTTGCAGGCCCCGGCGCATGCCGGGGCGAATGCGGAATGCGTGGCGATTCGGTCTCATCGACGACTCCTCCATGAGCAGTGATCAATCGGCGGACAGCCTTTGCCAAGGCTAAACCCTACCGCGGGGAACGCAGAGAACGCCGAGGAGGACAGGGAGGACGCGGAGGAAAACGGGATTGTTGCCGGCGGTGTAGTGGGCATGGGTGCCGGATTGCTACCGCAGTTTGCTTCGCACCCCCGTGTGAAGGTCTGTCCTCTGCGTCCTCTGTGTTCCCCGGTTTGGTACTTCCTTCCGCTAGGCCGGCTTAGCCACGCCTTAGCCAGGCTTAGCCAGCATCATTCACGAACCCGCCTGGCCCACGCGTAGGGCGCAATAAACGCAGCGCATTGCGCCGAATGGATGAAACCAAACCATGCGGCGGGTTACGCTTCGCTAACCCGCCCTACGGGAATCGCATTACTTTAGAGGTGGTCATGAATTATCCTGGTTAGGTCTGGGTTAGGTCCGTAAGTTCAAATCGATTCGACGAACCTGACCAGCGCCTCGCGATCGGCCTTCGGCAGATTGCGGAATGCCTCACGCGACGGCGCAGCCTCGCCGCCATGCCAAAGGATCGCCTCGGTGATATTGCGCGCGCGGCCGTCGTGCAGCAGCGCAGTGTTGCCGTTCACGCCCGCCGACAGGCCGATTCCCCAAAGGGGTGGAGTGCGCCAGTCGCGCCCGCCCGCCTTGAAGTCGGGCCGGCCGTCGGCAAGCTCCTCGCCCATGTCGTGCAGTAGCAGGTCGGTGTAGGCGTGGAAGGTCTGGTTCGCGAGCTGCGGGAGCGCGGGAAACTTCTCGGCGGTGCGCAGCGTCTGGACATGGCACACGCCGCACTTCGCCTGCTCGAACAGCTGCTCACCGCGCAGGACTTGCGGATCGTCGGGGCTGCGCCGCGCCGGCACGGCCAGCGCACGTGTCCATAGCTCGAGATCATCCAGATCCGTGAAGGCCACCTCGGGATCGTTGCCCGGAGTCTGGATCACGCACAAGTGCTGCACCGGAGGGCAGTTCTGCTGCCGGTACATGCGCGTGGTCAGGCCCATGTCGGCGAGCGAGGCGGCGGCGATCTGCTGGCGGATGCTGGGCTGATTCGCCTTCCAGCCGAAGCGTCCGAGCGCGGTGCGGTCGTTGATGTCGTCCCGCACGTAGTTGGGCCGCCCGTTGATGCCGTGCGCGCGCTGCTGCTTGGCGATGGCGAGCAGCGTGTCCTCGGGCACCGCCTCCAGCAGCCCGAGCCCTACCAAGGGCTGCGCGATGCGCAGCGAGGTCATGACACCCTCGCCCAGTGGGCCGTAGGCGAGATTCTCGATGCGCAGCCTGGGCCGGCGCAACGGCACCGCCTCGCCATCGGCAAGGGCCACGCTGGCCCCTTCCCAGTCGACGTACAGGGCGGCCTCGCCGGGCACCGGCGCCGTATGAAAGGCAAAGTCCGGAAACGGGCCGTTGAGGCCGGAGTTCTGGAACTGGTCGCCGTAGCTCGGGTGCGGCTTCGGCCCGCCGTGCGCGTCCTCGCCGGGGATGGAGACGCGCACGAGCATCGACTGCAGCTGCTCGGCAGCGGACGGCGGCGGACGCCCGCGGCCCCCTCCCGCGTGGCACTCTTCGCAGCTCTTGGCGATGAATGTTGGTCCCAACCCCCACTCGAACTGCAGCGAGCTGATCGAGGCCCATTTCTTGTCGAAGTGATGGCGCCCCATCTGGAACGCCTGCATCTGCGTGCGGTTCAGCCCTGGCGCCGGTTGCAGATAGGCCTCGCGGTCGAAGCGTGCAACGGTCAACGCACCGCCCGTGAGCGCAGCAGGATCGGTTGGACGAAGGCTGTCGGCCACTGCGGCGATGGACGCTGCAAACGCGGCTCCAATCGACAGGGAGAGGATCGAGCTGCGCAGGCGCCGTTGGGCGCCCCCCCTCACCCTGCCCTCTCCCGCAATCGGAGAGGGTTCCAAATGTTGTCGCACCTCGCTTGTCACTCCCCGCTCCTTGCGCTTTCTCCCTAGATCGAATCCAGAAACCTCAACAACGCCTCCCGATCGGCCTTCGGCATCTGCACGAAGGCATCGCGCGAGACCTGTGCCTCGCCACCGTGCCAGAGGATCGCCTCGGTGGCGTTACGCGCGCGGCCGTCGTGCAGCATGTCGGTGCTGCCGTTCACCGTCTTCGCCAGGCCCAGACCCCACAGGGGCTGTGTGCGCCAATCGCGCCCCTCAGCTTTGAACTCGGGCCGGTGGTCGGCCAGGCCTTCACCCATGTCATGCAGCAGCAGATCGGTGTAGGCACGGAAGGTCTGGTTGGCGAGCGGCTTGAACTTCGGGAAGGACGCGGCGGTCTTCATCTGCGGCACGTGGCAGACCGCACATTGCGCCTGCTCGAACAACTTCTCGCCGCGCTGGACTTCGGGATCCGCCACGTTGCGCCGGGCCGGGACTGCGAGCAGCAAGGTCCAGAACTCGAGCTCCTCCCAGTCGCTGTCGATCAGCTCCGGCTGATTGCCAGGCGGTTGGGCGGCGCAATCCACTTGCGGGCCTGGACAGTTCATGGCCGGGTACAGCGATGAGGTCACACCCAGGTCGCCCGCAAACGCGGCGGCGATCTGCTGCTTGACGCTGGGCTGGTTGGCCTTCCAGCCGAAGCGGCCCAGGGCAGTGCCCTGGCTGATGTCGTCCCGCACGTAGTTGGGACGCCCGTTGAAGCCCCGTGCCTTCTGCTGCTCGGCGAGCGCGAGAATGGCTTCCTCGGACACGGCCTCCAGCAAGCCCAGGCCGAACACGGGCTGCGCCAGACGCAACGAGATCATGCTGTCCTCGCCGAGCGGCCCGAACCATAGCTTGTCCCAGCGCAGCTTCGGCTTGCGCAATGTCACCGTCTCGCCGTCCGCCAAGGTAACGGTGCGCTCCTCCCACTCGATGAACACATCGGCCTCCGGCGGCACGCGCTCACCCAGGAAGGTTGCGTCGCGGCCCTGGCCCATCAGGCCCTGGTTCTGGATCTGGTCGCCATAGTGCGGGTGCGGCTTGGGTCCGCCATGCGCATCCTCGCCCGGGACACTGATGCGGACCAGCAGAGCGACGGGCGCTTCGTCGGCCGCACCCGGCACACGCCCGCGCCCGGCCTTCACGTGACAGCCGGTGCAGCGGTCGGTGATGAACGTGGGGCCCAGCCCCCAATCGCCGCCGAGCGAGGGGAACTGCACCCAGTTCTGGTTGAAGTGGTGGCGGCCACGCAGGAAGCGCTGCGTCTGCTTGTAGTCGAGGACCGGCGCCGGCTCGGAAAAGGCTTCGGCGTCGAAGCGGGCGATGGTGAAGGCCCCGGCAGACAGGGCGGCGGGATCGAGGTCCCCGGTCGCCGCAGCCGCACACACGGCAGCCACGCATACGCTCGCCGCCAGGGCAGCCGCAGCCTTCCTCCGTCCCACCAGACGCATTCACTCCTCCCTTGCAGGTTGTCCCCACTAAACTAACCGAGGGCCGCGGCGGCTGCAACCTTGCGGAGATTGCCTGCAGCGCGCGCATCCTCTAGCATCGCAAATACTCGAAACGCGATTCACAGGAGTGGCGCGCTTGCGCAGTCAGTGCCAACCTCCCAGGGCCAGATCCTGTTGATCCTGCCCGCTCAGTTCCGGCTTCCCCGAATCGGTAAGGGGAGCGTTTGACCGACTGTTGGAATGTCGTTCCCGCCCGATCCGGTCTAAGGCGGGGTCCAGCGGGAACCCGGGCCGTTCAAACACTCGTGGATCTCCGCCTTCGCGGGGATGACGCTCAGTCACAGATTTCTTCGCTCGCCCGCCTGCCGGAGCACCGCGATCGGATTTCGAACCCCGCCATCAGGGAGATCCATGCATGGCCGAGCAACCCAATCCCTACGCCGCGCCCGCAAGCCGGGTGGACGACGTCACCGCCACGCCCGCATCGCTTCGCCTCATCCCCGGAGGCCGCACAGTGCCCGCCGGCAATGGCTGGCAGTGGCTGGTAACGGGCTGGGAGCTGTTCAAGCGCAACCCGGGCGGCTGGATCCTGATCTTCATCATCTTCCTCGCCATCGTGATGCTCTGCTCGTGGGTGCCGCTCATCGGTTTCGTCGCCACCTATGTGCTGTCGCCGGTTCTGCTGGGCGGCGTGATGCTGGGCTGCGCAGCGCTCGAGCGCGGCGGCCAAATCGAGGTGTCGCACCTGTTCGTCGGCTTCCGCGAGAAGACCAGCTCGCTGGTCATCGTGGGCCTGCTCTATCTGGCCGGGATCCTGGCGATCCTGGTCGTGGTCGGACTGATATTCGGCTTCAGTCTGGTCCCGGTTTTCCTCGGGCAGCCGCAGCCCGACGTTGCCGCTGCGATCAGCATTGTGCTGCTCGCCTCCCTGGTGATGCTCGCGCTGTCCATCCCCTTGCTCATGGGCGTCTGGTTCGCCGCGCCGTTGGTCATGTTGCACGACGTCAGGCCGGTCGATGCGTTCAAGGCCAGCTTCTTCGGTTGCCTCAAGAATGTGGTTCCATTCCTCGTCTACGGGGTGATCGCCTTCTTCGCCGCCATCATCGCCACGCTGCCGATCCTGCTGGGCTGGCTGGTGCTCGGGCCGGTGATCATGGGATCGATGTACGCGGGCTACCGCGACATCTTCACGGAAGCTGGCCCCGCGTGATCGACTCCCCGGTGTTTTCCCGGCACAGGTGATGCTTCCTGCCGTCCCTTATGCTCGACACCGCCCGCGACGTTCCCACTCCTGAAGGCATCGAGCTCAGCCTGCGCCTGGCCGGCCCAGCCGCACGCGCGCTGGCCTGGCTGATCGACCTGGTGGTGCGTGTGGTCGCCGTCGCCGCGCTGGGCACGGCGCTGGGCATCCTCGGCAAGTTCGGCTTCGGACTGATGCTGATCATCTGGTTCGCGCTGGAGTGGCTGTATCCCACCGTGTTCGAAGTCTGGTTCGCGGGCGCCACCCCCGGCAAGCGCTCGCTGGGGCTGGTCGTGCTGCATGACGATGGCACACCGGTAGGCCTGCCGGCGTCGCTTACGCGTAATCTACTGCGCGCGGTCGACTTCATGCCTTTCCTGTACGGCTTCGGTTTGCTGTCGATGCTGATGAGCCGGGACTTCAAGCGCCTGGGCGATATCGCCGCAGGTACCGTGGTGGTCTATCGCGAGGCGGCGGCGCAGCACGCGGCAGTACCGCACGCGGCGCCGGTGCCGCCCCCCACGCCGCTGCCGCTGTCCGAACAGCGTGCCGTGCTCGATCTAGCCACCCGCTCGACCAGCCTCACCGCAGAGCGGGCGGAAGAACTGGCCGCACTCGTCCCGCATCTGACCGCCGGACGCCACGGTGCGGCGGCACTGCAGCAGCTCATCGCCATCGCCAACCACCTGGTGGGGCGCCGCGCGTGAAACAGCAAGACTTCGAGGCCGCCCATGCCGCCCGCTGGGAGCAGTTCTCCCGCTGGCTGGAGGAGAGCCGGGCACTGCGCACCCGGCGCGGCCCGGCGCCCCAGCCAGCCATCGTCGCAAGCGAGGTGCCGGCGCGTTATCGTGAGCTGTGCCAGCACCTCGCGCTGGCGCGCGACCGCCAGTACAGCGCGGAGCTGATCGAGCGCCTGAGCCGGCTGGCGCTGGCCGGCCATCAGCGCCTCTACGGGGCGCACGGCAACGCGCGGTCGCAGGTCGCCGCGTTCCTCCTGCGCGGCTTCCCCAGCGCCGTGCGGGCTCAGCTGCCTTTCGTCCTGGTCGCTTGCCTGCTGTTCTTCGGCCCGCTGCTGGTGCTGACCGGGGCCCTGCAGCGCTATCCGGACTTCGCCTATGTCATCATCCCGCCGGACCAGGTGGAGAGCTTCGGTGAGATGTACGGGGACGAGGCCCAGAAGCTGGGGCGCAAGCGCGAGGCAGGCGATGACGCAGTAATGTTCGGCTTCTACATCTGGAACAACGTGCGCATCGGCTTCCAGACCTTCGCCGGCGGCATGCTGTTCGGGCTGGGGGCGCTGTTCTACCTGCTGTTCAACGGCCTGTACATCGGTACGGTGATGGGATATCTGGTGTACGCGGGTTTTGCCACCAACTTCTTCTCTTTCGTCTCGGGGCACAGCGCCTTCGAGCTGTCCGCTGTTGCTCTGTGTGGGGCAGCCGGCCTGCGGCTGGGGTATGGGTTGGTGGCGCCCGGGCGGTTGCGACGCACGGATGCGCTGCGCCTGGCTGCGCGCGAGGCGCTCCCCCTGGTGATCGGCGCGGCCTGCATGCTGGTGCTGGCGGCGGCGATCGAGGCGTTCTGGTCGCCGCGAACGGAGATCCCGCCGTCGGTGAAGTACACCGTGGGGGGCGTGCTCTGGCTGGTGACACTGGCCTACTTCGGTTTCATGGGGCGCGCCCGTGCGGCTTGACCGGCTGGCCGTGCAACTGCGCATGCGCAACCCGTGGGAAGCCATCGACCTGGGCTTTGCGATGGTGCGCACCTGGGCGCGCCCGGTGTATGCGGCCTGGCTCGTAGTATTCGTGCCGCTATGCACGCTGGCGCTGCTGGTCCTGCCTCCGCCTTGGGCGATTCTGCTGGTGTGGTGGCTCAAGCCGGCGCTCGACCGCATCGTGCTGCACGTGCTGGCCGCGGGCGTGTTCGGCGACCTCCCGCGGTTGCGCGAGACCCTTCGGGCGCTGCCACGCGCAATCACCCCCGGACTCGTCGCGTCGCTGACGTGGTACCGATTTTTTCTCGCCCGCTCGTTCAATCTACCGGTGTGGCAGCTCGAGCGGCAGACCGGAGCGGCCGCACGCCAGCGGCGCCGCCAACTGCAGCGCCGGACATCGAGCCACGCCGTGTGGCTCACCATCGCGTGCCTCCATTTCGAGATCGTGCTGGCGCTGTCCGGCGTCGCGCTGTTCGATCTCCTCGCACCGGTCCTGCAGGCCGACGAGTTCGAGCTCTTCGAGCTGCTGACGTGGAGCAACCAGGACGCGCAGCGCGTCGTGCTCGCCGCGATGGCGTTCACCGCCATAGCGATCGTGGAGCCCTTCTACGTCGCGGGCGGGTTCGCGCTGTATCTGAACCGTCGCACAGCGCTCGAGGGCTGGGATCTGGAGGTCGCGCTGCGCCGGATGGGCGAGCGGGCGCAGGCTGCCTCGCGTGGTGTCGACCTCGCAAAGGCCGCGGCGCTGGGGCTGATGCTGGCGGGCCTGGCTGCCATCTCGGTCCCGCCCGACGGCCACGCGCAGGAGATGCCCGAACAAGGGGGCGAGACCGCGGCCGAGATACAGGCGCAACCTGCCGCACCGCCAGTGCCGCCTTCCCAGCGTCGCGCGGCGCGCGAGATCAAGGAAGTGCTCACGCGCCCGGAGTTCCAGGAGTACCGCGAGCGCACCAGGCTGCAGCACCTGGGCAAGCCCGAACCAAAGAAGCCACCCAAGCCCGCCGAGTCGCCCGGCTGGGCCACCTTCATCGAGGCCCTTGCCCAGTTCTTGCGCATCCTCGCCTACGCCGCGATCGGGCTCGCCGTCGTGTTTCTGGTGTATTTCCTGTTGCGCCGGTTCGACCTGGTCGCGCGCGAGCGCACCTCCTACGTTGCGCCGGACACGCTGTTCGGCCTGGACGTCCGCCCGGCAAGCTTGCCTGACGATGTTGCGGCAGCCGCGCTCGAGCTGGCACGTTCGGGCGAGCTGCTCAAGGCGCTCTCGCTGCTCTACCGAGGCGCGCTCGTCACCCTCCTGCACCGCGACGGCGTGGAGCTGGCGAGCGGCGACACCGAGGACGATTGTCTGCGCAAAAGCCGCAAGCGCATTCCCGATGCCTCGGTGGCCTACTTCGCACGCCTGCTGGCGACCTGGCAGCGCCTCGCCTATGCGCGACGGGAGGTGCCGCGCGCCGAGGTCGAGGCGCTCTGCGGCGACTGGCGTGCCCACTTCACCGCCCGGAGCCCGGGGACGGCCGTATGAGCAACCGCGCCATCATCCTCGCGCTGGTGGGCGGGCTCCTCGGGCTGGGTGGCTGGTGGTTCTCCCACAACTTCGGCTTCGGTCCGGAGCGCGTGTGGGTGGGGTACAGCGGCGAGGCACGCGTGAATCCCTTCTTCGCCGCACGCCTGCTGCTCGAGCGCTTGGGGTTCAAGGTGCAGCAGAAGGCCGACTTGCGCAAGCTCGGCGCGCTGCCGCCCGGCGCGACAGTGATTCTGGCCGCCGACCGCACAGAGCTCGATCCTCCTGGCGCGCGCTCGCTGCTCTCCTGGGTCGAGCGCGACGGTGGGCATCTGATCATCGGCGTCGAGCGCGAGTTGCCGCGCGACGTGCTGCTGCAAGAGATCAACGTCGAGGCCCGCTGGCATGGACCGGACGGTGAAGACAACCCCCCCGCGCCTGGCATCGACCGGATTCCGATGCCCGACGGGGTGGACTTGCGCGCCGATCTGTTGCCTTCTCCTGAGCTGGTCGATCTCGACGAGGACGCCGACGCCTGGCGCTTCTCGTCGCGCGGCGGAGTGCGCATTCTGCAGTTCGCCTGGGGCGAGGGCGATATCACCGTGTTCTCGACGCTGCGCCCTTTCAGCAACCGCGAGATCGGCCGTCTCGATCACGCCGAATTGCTGGCGCAGATCACCGACGCCGCCCAGCCGGGCGAGCTGTTCCTGATCCGTCATCTGGAGTCGCCGTCGCTGATGGGCTGGCTCGCCCAGCACGCGCCCGCGGTGCTGGGGGCACTCGCTGTGTTCCTGCTGGCGTGGCTGTGGCGTGTCATTCCGCGCTTCGGGCCGTTGTCCCCCTCGCCCGCGCCGGACCGCAAGAGCCTGCTGGAGCACATCCGCGCGGTCGGGCGCTTCTACCTCGACCAGCGCGATCTCGCGCGCCTGCTCGACCTGCTGCGCTCGGAATGCGTCGAGTTGTTCAACCGGCGCGCTCCGCATGCGCAGGGCCTGGACGAGGCAGCACGTCTGCGCGAGGCCGCGCGCATGACCGGCGTCAGACCACGCGATCTAGCGCAAGCGTTCTCCGCGCGCGCCGATACACCCAACGACTTCTCCACTGCCGTGCGTACGCTGGCGAGCTTCCGCCGCCGGCTCCAGCGGCCTGTCAAGGATCGCTCATGAACGAACCCACTACCCCCGACTTTGCCGCCCAGGCCTTACGCGCCGCCAGCGCCATCCGCGCCGAAGTGGCCAAAGCCCTCATCGGTCAGTGCGAGATCATCGACCAGGTGCTGATCGCGCTGCTGTCCGGCGGGCACGTGCTGGTGGAGGGCGTGCCCGGCCTGGGCAAGACACTGCTGGTGCGAGCACTCGCCAAGACCTTCGACGGGCGCTTCGCGCGCATCCAGTTCACGCCTGACCTCATGCCCGCCGACGTCACCGGCCACACGCTCTACGATCAGGCTACGCGCGAGTTCACTACGCGCAAGGGCCCGGTATTCGCCAACCTGCTGCTGGCCGACGAGATCAACCGCGCACCGGCCAAGACGCAAGCTGCGCTGCTCGAGGTCATGCAGGAGAGCCAGGTCACCATCGAGGGCACACCGCACCCGCTGCAGCCGCCGTTCATGGTGCTCGCCACCCAGAACCCGATCGAGCAGGAGGGCACCTACGCATTACCCGAGGCGCAGCTCGACCGCTTCCTGCTCAAGATCCGCATCGACTTCCCGTCTCAGGAGGACGAGCACGCCATGGTGCGGCAGGTCACGGCCAATCAGGTGGGCGACCGGCTCAACGTGGACAGCGTGGCGACCATCATCAAGCCGCAGGCGGTGCTGGCACTGCAGCGCTTCGTCGCCTCGCTCATGGTGGACGAGCGCGTGTCCGACTACGCCGTGCGCATCACCCGGGCCACGCGGAGTTGGCCGGGCGTGACCGCCGGCGCTAGCCCGCGTGGCGGCATCGCGCTGGTGCGCGCCGCCCGTGCCCACGCGCTCATCGACGGCCGCGACTTCGTCACGCCAGACGACGTGAAGGCCGTCGCCCTGCCTGCCCTGCGCCATCGCATGACCCTGGCCCCTGAGCTGGAGATCGAGGGGCAGAGCACCGACGTCGTGCTCAAAGCGCTGCTCAACAAGGTGGAAGCGCCGCGCAGCTGACTGGCCAGCATCCCTCGGCAAAGCCGGGGGCAGCCGGCTGATGCCAAAGCGGCTTCGCGGCGCACTTCCAGGTCTTCTGGTGGCGCACCTCCGGGCTAGCCCGGGCTAGCCCAGTTGCCTGACCAAAGCAGTCGACCGCGCAGGTCTTCCCGCCCCCTCATTTTCCAGGATTTGCACGGCTAACCTTTCCTTTCTACACGATCACGCGGCCGCCGGCAGACAGCCCGGTGAGACACCGCGGCATGCCGCTTGCCCCTCATCAGATTGGCGGCACTGATGCCGCTGAAACCAATCAGCCAAGGAGTCCGGTAATGAACTGGGATCAAATTGAAGGTAACTGGAAGCAATTCAAAGGCAAGGTGAAGGAGAAGTGGGGCAAGCTCACCGACGATCAGCTCGACCAGCTCGCGGGCAATCGTGATCAACTCGCCGGCAAGATCCAGGAGCAGTACGGCATCTCGAAGGAAGAGGCAGAGAAGCAGCTCCGGGACTGGGCGGACCGGCAAGGTGACACCTACGCCTCTGGAGCGAGCGACAAGCGCGACCGATCGCACTGAGCGCTCGACACTACCCAATCGACACAGGAGTGAGTCTCATGTCAACCACCATGCACGCCATTTCAGCCGCGGCGCTTGGGCTGAGCCTGACATTCGCCGCCTATGCCGCCGAGGTCGCGCCTACGGACAGCACGCCATCTGCCGTTCAGACCGAGCCTCGGGACACCACGAGGGTGCCGTCGAACGAGCAGTCCCAAGGCACCCCGGAAAGCCGGTCCGACGAGCCGGTAAAAGACGGCAGCGCGCGCGAAGATGATGTGCACTACCGGGTCGCGCTGCAGGAATGTGCGCCATTGCTGTCGCCCGAGCGCGAGCGCTGCATCGAAAAGGCCAAGGAGAAGTACGGCCGGATGTAACGCCACGCAGGCACCGAGCGGGCGCCCAAGCGGCGCCCGCTCTCCTTTCCCAGGCCGAGCGAGTACGCGTTGCCTCGGATTGGGGTATCCGATCTGATGCGTCGCCACCCGACGCGCGCGATAGCGCTGCCTGTCTTCGGCCTGCGACCTGGCGATCGATGCGCGGGAATGACCGGCTCGGGTTTGTCTTACAGGATTCACCCAGGATTCACCGGCCGCGGCACGCCCGTTGCTGGACGTTCGTCAAACCCGGGATCGATCCGTAAGGAGAGTGAACAGATCCGACGCGGGACGTGACGGGGACCGCGACAACCGGGCCGCTCCAGCGGCAATCAAAGCTGAGGCGTCCCAACCTCTGAAGGAGAGAATGATGCGAAACCAGATTCTCGCTGTGGCGATAGTAGGCTGTGTCGGTTTGGCGGCGTGCGATCAGTCCCCATCCACGATGCCCTACTCGCAGGCTCCGGCGGACACATCCCGCGCCGAGCCCACCGTCGGTCAAAAGATTGACGACGCCACGATCAGTGCGAAGGTGAAGGCTGCGCTTCTTGCGGCGGAGAACGTCAACGGCACCGACATCTCGGTGGAAACCAGCGGGGGCCGTGTCATCCTGAGCGGAATGGTGCCGGATCAAGGCCAGATCGACCGCGCAGTGGCAACTGCACGCGACATCGACGGCGTGCTCGACGTCGAGAGTCGACTCGCCGTCGGCAAGGGCTGAGCGCACCTGCCTTGTGTGAAGGGGCAGTCCACGCGGGCTGCCCCAACTAGTTTCGGTCAAGAAACTCCGCGATCGGCTTGAGGGAATCGATGTGGGTGCATGCCACCTTCACGGCCACGAGTACCGGCACGGCGAGCAGGATTCCAGCGGCACCCCACAGCCATCCCCAGAACAAGAGTGCAACGAAAATCGCGACCGGGTTGAGCGCGAGGCTTCGGCCGAAGGCCAGCGTCTGCACCACGTTGCCTTCGATGCCCTCGATGATGAGATAGACCAGGGGCGGCCAGACCGCCTCCCGGAGCGTGTCGAAGGTCAGGAGGCTGACTACGCCGATCACGGTAAGCGAGATCACCGGTCCCAGGTAGGGCACGAAGTTCAGCACAGCCACCATGACCCCCCACAGAATCGGATTCGGCATGCTCAACGCATACATGGCTGCAGCCACAATGGCGCCGACACCGACGTTGATCAGGCTGTAGGTCAGGAAATACCTGCCGATCTCTCGCTCGATGGTGCGTCCGATCTCCACAGCGCGGATCTTGTCTCTCAAGCGCGGGAACACGCGCACGGCTTTGCGCAGAAAGAAGCCATCCGAAGCCATCAGGAAGTACAGCAGCACGAGCATCGTGAAGGCCGCAACGGCGATCTCCTGCGCGTGTGCCATCAGCTGCTCCAGCAGGCTATCGCCCTTCACTCTGACCTCTCGATCCGGCCGGGCGACGGCGACTTGCGCCGCTTGCTCCATCTGCTCGGTAGCTTTCTGAACCTGCTCTACGGACCGCTTGAGCGGGCGGATCTTGTCCTGAATCTGTTGGAGCGAGCGGGGCGCGCGCTCGATCCAGTCGGAAGCGGGCTTGGCGAGCTGCCATGCGCCCACGCCAAGCGCCGAGAGCGCGCAGAGCAGCACCACAGCGGCGCCGAGCGGCAGCGGCAGCCCGATGCGCCTGAGCGCGCGCACCCCAGGAGACAACAGCAGATTGAATAGAACCGCCAGGACGAGCGGCAACAGCAGCGGGCGCGCGAAGTACAGCGCCGCGATCGCCAGCAGAACGAATGTCCCGACCTGAGGCCAGACACAGCGTGAGCTGGACGCAGACATCTCTGATCCTGCCAACGAGTCGCGGGACGAGGGCGCGGCGAGACTGTCGTTGTGATCTTGCATCGCGTCCTCCTTGTCGAGCTCTAGTATGCCATGATCGCATGCGCCGGCCAGTGATGCGCACGAGAAAGCGCGCCGACAGCCCTGGCGATGCTGCTGGTTGGTGTTCTGGGAGTGATCGGCATAGCCGGCGGCGGCTGCAAAGCTAGGGCTGCGCCGGAAGACCTGCACCTGCGGGTCTTAGCGGCCACGCTCGAGGCAAAACGGGGAGCCGAGGCTCCCCGTTTCGTGGGCGATAACCCGAGCCTACTGCCAGTATGGCCCCGAGCCTACTGCCAGTATGGCTTGGTGTCGTAGTACTCGTGAATGCTGGCCGCCCAACTCATGTCGGCCCAGTCCGGCCAGCGATCCTTGTCGAAGCCCGGCGCGTTGTCCAAGCGCTCGCGCGGGACGTCGAGAATGAAGCGATGATTGACCGGATCGAGCTTCAGAGCCTGCCAGGGGATGGCAAACAAGCGGTTTCCGATGCCCAGGAAGCCACCGAAGGACAGCACGGCATACGCAATGCGGCCCTGCGGCACATCCAGCATGATCTCTTCGATCTTGCCGAGATCCTCGCCCACGCCGTTGACCACGTCGTCGCCTTCCAGCGTGCTCGCCGTCAGCAGGCGTGGGCCCGGGCCGCTGCGATCGTCGTTGTATCGATCCGGGTCGAGATCCTGGCCGGTTACGCTGCCCCGAATGTTGCGATCGCGCTCGCCAGGGGTGGGCTTGAAATCGTTTCTCTGGTTCATGTCTTCTCCTTCATGTTGCTGCTGGGTTGACTGGGCCAGCCTCTTCGCATCCATTGCCGGCAAGCACTGCAGTGCACAGCTCGCTCGCGCGACATTCCGGAAGCGGAACTGGTCGAAAGAAGCGCCGCAATCGGTGTGCCGCCCGAGCTCTCGCGCGATTGGCCCCCAACACGCGCGGTGCATCGGTAGCGATTACCCGGCGTGCGTAATGGCTACACGATGCAGCCGCATACGAGCTGGGCGTCAACGTTACCGTGCGGTCTCCCACGAGCCGCTCGCGCACCGACGGCGGACCGCGCGGCATGAGCTTTGCACCGCAGATTGACACCGCGCGCAGCGCGCGCACATTCGAGAGGAGACTCACCATGCACAGCACCGTAGACAACGAAACAGTCGCCGACGCCGCGAGGCCAGACGGCCAGGAGCAGTCGACGTCCGAAACCGTCAATCGCATTGCCAGCTCCGCGCATCAGGCGGTGGATCGTGTCGCGCAAAAAGCAGACAGCGCGTTGCAGTCCCTGCGCGGCAACTCGCAGGTCTGGAAGGCCACTGGCGACCAGTCGCTCGAGCGCGTTCAGGATTACGTGCGCGAGAAGCCGCTCATGGCACTGGGGATGGCGGTGGCCGCGGGGCTCCTGCTCGGTCGCCTCATGCGTTAGCCCCCCATCATGGATGCAGCGCGCAATGCAATGCATGCCGCCGCCCAGCCTTCCGCGGGCGGTTCGGTCAGGTCAAGCGGATCGCCTCGCCAAGCCGAGCCACCTCCGCTGGAGCACGCTTTGGGCAGGCTATGGGACGACCTGCAGGGTCTGCTCCACGATCAGCTGCTGCTGGCGTCTTTGGAGAGCCGGCAGGCCCTTGCCGGCCTGGTGCGCATCCTGGTCTTGGCAGTGACTTGCGCAGCGCTGCTGCTGGGCGCCTGGGGCGCAGCGATGGCGGCCGTACTGATATGGCTGCTGGACACTGGCTTGTCGCTCGCGCTCGCCCTGGCTGTCGTCGTAGGGGGAACGCTGCTGTTGGCGGCCGGGCTGTTCTGGCTCGCCAGGCAGTCCGTAGGTGAGCTCACGTTTCCCGCGACCTTGCGCCGGCTCGCGAATGCACCACCGCTCAGGAGCCCGGAATGAACACACGAGCGCCCACGCTGCGCGAGCGCATCGAGGAGGTGGAAGCACGGGTGGCGCAGCGACAGGAACGACTGCGCTTCCGGTGGCACGAGACGCAGCGCGCCACCCGTGCACTGGCGCGCGCTCATCGCACGCTACCACTCGTTGCAGTTGGGGTAGCCATCTCGGCCGGTTATCTGTTGCTGCGACGGCCGCAGCACACCGCGAAAGCCGGAGGCATGCTGGGGGTGTTCGTGGCGGCAGGGCTAGCTCTGATCCGCCCCCGCTACGGTGCGCTCTACTCCCTCGCTTGGCAGTTGTTGAGCCGACGCCGCTCCACCCCTCCAAGCAGAGGCTAGCTCTATCGGCCGCGGTGGGCTCAATGCGGGCGACCCAGCAGCGTTGGTTCCGCAGATATCGGCGCACACTCGCGATTCCGCTCGCTGGCTTCAGGGCGTGGGCGAACGACCGCTGCGCCAGACGTAGTGCCGCGCTTGCGTTCTACACCGCGTTCTCCCTCGCACCTATCGTGGTGATCTCCGTCGCCGTTGCCAGAGCCGTGTTCGGCGCGACGCGGGCACCGCGGAGTGATGCCCACCTGATGGCATGACTCTCGCCTTCAGGGGGGCGCCTGGCCGCTACCCGAGAGCCGCTGGTCCGATGGGCAGTGCTGCACGGGTCCTTGGGTACGCCGTTTGCGGACACTGGTGAAGCGGGGTGTTCCGCGCTGTGGAGGTTTCACCATGCGACTTCGTATTCCCTCGCGGGCGCGCGCCAGCGGCCGCATCGGCTGGATCTTGTTGTGGCTGCTCGGGGTCCCCATCCCCATCCTTCTCGTGTTGTATCTCCTGCGCGGCTGCACTTGACTTTAGGCGACGGTGCTTTGCTTATCCGAGCACGAACGATCGGCAGAATGCGGTCTGTCGCCGCCGCCGTCCGGGCCGCCGGAGCCTGTGCCGCAACCTGCGTACCCGGCCCGGCACGCGGCCTGCAGGGAGTACCGCATGGGCCGCTCATCCCGCGGTCCCACACTGGTCAAGGAGGAAAAAATGAGGACATCGCAAGTAGAAGCTACCGCGGCAGTCGGGCGTCTGGGCGAGCCGCTCACGGAAATGAAGAACCGGTTGACGGGCGCGGTTGGCGATGCCCAGGATCGCCTGATGGGGGCACGCGACAGCGCCGGCGACGCGATCGCCGAGAACCCGTTACGTTGGACGATGGTCGCCTTCGTGGCGGGCCTGATTGTCGGCGCCATCCTCGGATACCGGCGTGCCGAATACTAAGTGGAGCGCATCACCGGGTAGCCCGAAGTCGTCGCCGGCAGGCATCGGTGCCCTTGGGAACGCGATATGCACCGTCTTCTGGACGAACGCTGATTCACTTTCGAGGAGTCCAGATCATGGCCACAATCCTGGCAGGCCGTTTTGAAACCATCTCGCCTGCGGAACGCGCCGCTCGCGCACTCTTGCGGTCCGGGTTCGCACACGACGATGTATCGATCTTCCATGTGAACGCTCCGGGCCAGCACCATGTGCTCGCACTCGGCGGAGACGAAGCCGCCGATCCGGAAGCCAGGCCGGCACGCCAAACATCCATACTCGGCGCAGCCCTCGGTGCGCTTGTGCTCGGCTTGCTCGGATGGCTGGCGGGCAAATATGTGGCTCCCCTTTGGGGTCCCCTGGTGGGCGTGCTCGGCGCGTTCGTGGGCGCCTATCTCGGCTCCTTGTACGGGACGATTGCCGGGCTGTCGTGGAAGGCAACACGCAATCGCCGGCATCGGCCCGCGGCCGACGACAGCGCCTATGCCCCCCGCAAGGCGGGCATCGTTGTGGCGGTCAACCTGCGAGACGCTGGTCGATCCGAGAGAGCAGGGGCCGCGCTACGCACCCTGGGCGTCCTCGGCGCCCGTGACATCGAGCTCGCCGAGGGTCAATGGGACGATGGGTGGACCGATTTCGACCCGGTCCAAGAGCCTCGCCGAGTCGCGGAAGGCGTTGCCGCGGGGAGGCGCCGGTAGTGCTATTCAGGAGCCCCATCACGCTTGATCACCGTGATGGTTACACCACACTCCCGCGCAGAACGATCTCCCCGATCGGCAGCGAGAACACGAATAGCTCACCCAGATCCACGTCCCACATCTGCACTCTCCGTGGCGCTCGTCTTGGCGGAATACGCGCGCAACCGGCATGCCGCGCTGACGGGAATCGCTCGCGAGCCGGCGCGGCATACCGCTTGCGACACGAAATCCCAAAGGCCGAGTCGCCACCTAAAGGAGATACTGATATGCACCGCAGTGCCTTTCACTCGCGTCCACGGGGACGCGCTATGCAGGTCGTGTTCCTGCTGGGCGCAGCAGCTTTCCTCTTCAGCAATCTGCTCGGCTCCGCTAAACAAATCCGACGCGATCGGCGGCAACAGATAGAGGCCCTGCAGACGTGGGAAGGAGAAGGGGGTGCTGTGAAGCATTCTAATGACGCGGTTCGGACTGTGACCGGATAGCGGCCGGCGCGCCAGCACGGCCCGTCCATTCGGCCGTGGATTACCCGTGGGGATCGGGCACCCCTCACTTCGCCACGGCTCGAACCGCCTCACCCAGGGCTAACTGGCGGATTCACCAAGGGATCGGGGAGAATTGCCTCACCGCGGCGGGTCGCTTGCCGGAAGCGTGGGCGCCTCCTCGCGGTGGCCCCCGGTCAGCGCACGCGGCAAGCGTCTGCGCTCGTGCTGTCTTGCTTGGAGCGCCGCGATCAATCGAGACCAATCGGCTGCGACTTCACGCGCCTCGTCGAACCACCCCTCTTCGGTCGCCACGTGCTGGCGCAGGACCGTCCGAAGCACACGCACGAGTGGACGGAAGAAGGGGTCGCCGCAGTCTCTGCGCAGCAACCGGCCGCACAGTCTGTCCAGAAGGTGGTGCTCCACCTGGGCGGTGCGCACGGCATCCGTATCGGACAACGTCGCGTCCAGCGCCGGATAGAACAGCCCATGCTCGAGCGCGCTGTGCGCGGCCAACTCGCCGCACAGGAGACGTACCCGGTCCGCAACGGCAGGATCGTCGTCGCTGGCGACCTCGACCGCGGACAGTTGATCGAGCAGCCATCGATGTTCACGCCTCAGCAGCCAGAGCGCACGGCGCGCGGGTGAGCGTGCAGGCGCCGCGGCTCCGGCTGTGGGGGGTGCATCCGAGGTTTCCATATCAAGGTCGTCCGCAGCCCGTACGGCAATGCGTGTTTGCCTTGCAGGCCAGGCCAGTATGAAGGCGCAGGCATTGTCACTGGACAGCACGCCCCGTGCCCGCCACCGTCAAGCCGACCACGGTTGCACGCGACTCTTCGGCCACAGCATAGGAAGTACCGACACGCGGTAACTTCTACCGCCGCATCAGCGCAACCCGAACGCCACGGCGGGGATCTCGCGGGAGCGCCGCTTGCTGCTACTGCAGAGGGACGTCGATCGGGGACGTCGACTCGCTCGCATGCACCTTTAGTTCCTCGGACAATAAACTACCAGGAGACCGTATGCAACGCCGATCCGCAACCAGTAGCACCCGCGCATCCCGCTCGTCCAGCCGCGACGACGCCGTGTCCATGCTGATGGAGGACCACAAGAAGGTTCAGAAGCTGTTCCGCGACTTCGAGAAGGCGCACGACAAGGAAGACGACGAAGCTTGCCAGCAGATCGCGCAGCTCGTCTGCGCGGAGCTGGAGGTGCATGCGACTCTCGAGGAGGAGCTGTTCTATCCGGCAGCGCGTGAAGTATTGGGGCAAGACGAAGAGCTGATCGACGAGGCTGAAATCGAGCACCAGAGTGCCAAGGACTTGATTGCTCAGCTGCGCGCGATGGACGCCGAAGACCAGAAATTCGCCGCGACCTTCACGGTGCTGGCCGAGTATGTGAAGCACCACATCAAGGAAGAGGAGCGTGAGATGTTTCCCAAAGTCAAGAAGGCCAAACTCGACGTGGAAAGTCTCGGCCAGGAGTTGCAGGCACGGAAATCGGAGCTCGCCCAGGAAATGGGGTTGGGCGAGCGTGGGCCGGACGGTGCGGAAGAACGGCCGCAGCGCTCACGCACCCGCGTTGCCGGCTAAATGCCTGGTGGTGGGCGCCCGCGCGCCCACGCCTAACCTGTCTGTGACGCTTGTGTCAGGAGCGGGGTGGGCGAGGGCTGCGCGCTGGCCTGAATCGCACGACCAAGCGCTTCGTGCGATTCGACGGTCAGCGCGACTCTTGACCGATCAGTGCAGCTCCTGATGCAACCCGTCTGCGCCGAGGATCTCGCGCGCCGCACTATCCGACGCTGCATACGCCTCGAGACGGTTATACAGCGTCTTCACGCTAATTCCGAGGATCTCCGCCGCGCGCCGCTTGACGTTGCCACATTGCGCCAGTGTGGCCATGGTGAGACGCCGCTCGATATCGTCCAGCGGCGTACCCACGCGCACCGTGAGCAATGCGGAGTCCGCCTCTACAGCAGAACCGGGCGGTTCTTCGGCGCGCAAAGGGCCGATAACCTCGTCGGCCATAATGAACGCACGGTGCACGCAATTCTTGAGCTCGCGCACGTTTCCCGGCCACGCGTAGTCGTATAGCCGGTTGAGCGCGTCTTGCGAAAAGCGCTTGTGGGTGCCCTCGTCGTTGTTGAACATGTCCAGAAAGTATTGGGCCAGCAGCTCGATGTCGGGCCCCCGCTCGCGCAGCGATGGCATCTGGATCGGGAATACGTTCAGCCGGTGATACAAATCATCTCGCAACCTGCCTTCGGCAACCGCCTTCTCGGGTTGCCGGTTGGTCGCGGCGATCACACGCACATCGGTCACGATCGGCTGGGGCAATCCGACCCGGAGAAACGTGCCCGTCTCGAGCACGCGCAGCAGCTTCACCTGGAGATCCTTGCTCATCTCGGTGACTTCATCGAGAAACAACGTGCCGCCGTTGGCCCGCTCGAAGAACCCCTTGTGCTGGCGATCGGCGCCGGTGAAGCTGCCCTTCTCGTGGCCGAACAACTCGCTTTCGATGAGTTGCGGAGAGATCGCGCCGCAGTTGACAGCCAGAAACGGCGCGCGCTTGCGCCGGCTCAGCTGGTGCACGGTTTGCGCCGCGAGTTCCTTGCCGGTGCCGCTTTGGCCGATCAGCAGCACCGTGGCCGACGTGGGCGCGACACGATTGAGCTGGTCATACAGCGCCTGCATGGGTGGCGACCCGCCCATCAGCAGACCGAACCGGCCCAGCGTGCGCAATTCCTTCCGCAGTTCCCCGATTTCGACGCGCAGCTCGGTACTCTTGGGGACCCGGCGGAGAATCGCCAATACGCGGTCGATATCGACCGGCTTGGTGAGGTAGTCGGTCGCGCCCAGTCGCAAGGCCTGCACCGCGCTATCGATGCTGGCATGTCCCGTGATCACCACGACTTCTGTTTGGGCGCGGGACTCGAGATCGTCGACTAGATCGGTCCCCAGCCCATCGCTGAGCTGCAGGTCGGTAAACAGCACGTCGGGTGCTTGGCGCACCAGCTGGGCACGCGCATTGCGCAGTGAATCGGCAGTGGCGGTGGTAAAGCCCTCTCCGCGCACGATCTGACCGAGCCATTCAAGGACTTCCGTATCGTCATCGACGATCAGGGCGTGTGGCATGGAACCCTCCTCCTCCAAACTCCATAGACCAACGGGTTGCACTGCACGAAATCGGCCAGGTGCCTGGCGAACCGCTTTCGAGATAGAAGAACGGGTTAGTCGGCCGCGGGTGCGGCGACCCAGGTAACAATAACACGCCGCGTGTAATTCTTACATGCTCGGTGCCCGATCACCCGCGGCCTGGCGTGCCCGCCGTGGAGAGCGCTGGGATTCGAGTGTCGAGGTCGGTACCGATCCGGATACAATCGCACCCCATGAGCCGCCCGGGTCGGGAGAGGGAGCACAGCGTGGCTGACACCCGTAGTCGCGTCCTTCGGTACGGTGCAGCGATTGCTTTCACCGGCGCCGCCGTGCTACTGCGCTTGGCGCTCGACCCGCTGCTCGGCGCCCACGTGGCGCTGGCCACCCTCTACGGCGCGGTCGCCTTCGCAGTCTGGCTCGGTGGCTCTGGACCTGCCCTCCTCGCCACCGTCCTCGGCTACATTGCCGCCGACTACCTGTTCATCGCGCCACGGGGCACGTGGCATTTTGCCGACGCCCAGCATCTCGTGGGGCTGTTGGCCTACATCATCTCCTGCACCATCATCATCGTGTTCGGCGCAAGCCTGCGCACTGCGCATCGCGCGGCCGAAGCGAGCGCGCGAGAAGCCGCTCGGCAGCGCGAGCAGTTCGAAGTCACGCTGGCCAGCATCGGCGACGCGGTCGTGGCGACCGACCAGGACGGCAGCGTGACTTTCCTCAATCACGTCGCGGCACACTTGACCGGCTGGAGCCCCGACGAGGCGATCGATCAGCCCATCGAGAAGGTATTCCGCATCGTCAACGCGCACACGCGGCACCCGGTGGAGAGCCCGGCTGCACGCGCCCTGGTCTCGGGAGAAGTCGTCGGGCTGGGCAACCACACGCTGCTGATCGCCAGGGACGGGACGGAATGGCCCATCGACGATTCGGCGGCACCGATTCGGGACCGGGAGGGCAATATCAGCGGCGTCATCCTCGTGTTTCGCGACATCACCCAGCGCCGACGCCAGCAGATCGCGATGCACCAGCTCGCCGCCATCGTAGAATCGTCCGAAGACGCCATTAGCTCCAAGGACCTCAACGGCAACATCACGAGCTGGAACCCCGCGGCGCAGCGCCTGTACGGCTACGCTGCCGAGGAGGTGCTGGGCAAGTCCAAGGCGCTCGTGATCCCACCCGAACGCGCCGACGAACTGCCTGCCGCGCTGAGGCGCATACGGCAGGGAAAGCGGGTCGAGCCTTACGAGACGGTACGGGTCCGCAAAGACGGACGGCGGCTAGACGTGTCGATCACCATCTCGCCGATTCGGGACGAGGCGGGCGAGATCGTCGGTGCCGCCACGATCGCCCGCGACATCACCGATCGCAAGCGCGCAGAAGCTGTGCTGCGCGAGGCCGACCGGCGCAAGGACGAATTCCTCGCCACACTCGCACACGAGTTGCGCAACCCGCTGGCGCCGCTGAGCAATGCACTGCAGGTTCTCAAGCTGGCGGGCGACGACCGTGGAAGCGTCGAACAGGTGCGTGGCCTGATGCAGCGCCAGCTGTCCCATCTGGTCCGGTTGGTCGACGACCTGCTCGACGTGTCCCGCATCACCACCGGGAAGATCGAGCTGCGCAAGGAACGGGTCGACGTCAAGGCGATCGTGGACAGCGCGCTGGAAACGTGCGCTCCGGTCATCGACGAGTCTGGTCATCACCTCACCGTGTCCCTGCCGCCCGGGCCGCTCCCGCTCGACGCCGACCCGACGCGGGTCGCACAAGTGGTCTCCAATCTGCTTCACAACGCCGCCAAGTACACCAACAGGGGCGGGCACATCGCGCTGACTGCCGAACAGCACGGCAGCGACGTCGTGATTACCGTCAAGGACGATGGCATCGGCATCGCACCAGGAGCGCTCCCGCGGCTGTTCGAGATCTTCTCGCAGGCCGACCCTTCGCTCGGGCGCGCGCACGGCGGGCTGGGCATCGGACTGTCTCTGGTGCGCGGGCTGGTGGAACTGCACGGCGGCACTGTCGATGCGCACAGCGCGGGCCTGGGCCGCGGCAGCGAGTTCACGGTGCGCCTGCCGCTGACGCAATCCAGCGTTGCCGGTCCGGCCAGCGGGTCCCCAGAGAAGCCCGCGCTCGCACAGCGGCGCATCCTGGTGGTCGACGACAACCGGGATTCCGCCGATAGCCTGAGCCTTCTGTTCAGCCTCAAGGGCCACATAGTGCGCACCGCCTATGACGGGCAGAGCGCGCTCGAGGAGGCAAGAGCCATGGGCCCCGACCTCGTGCTGCTGGACATCGGCCTGCCGGGTCTGGACGGCTACGAGGTGGCACGCCGAATCCGAGTCGAGGCTTCCCTCCCATCTCCGACACTGGTGGCCATGACCGGCTGGGGCCGCGTCGAGGACACGCAGCGCGCCCGAGAAGCGGGCTTCGACTTACATCTGACCAAGCCCATCGACATAGAGGCGCTGGAGCGGCTCATCGGCGCCCCCGACGATGCGCGACGGGGAGCGGGTAGCGGCGTGGACGCCCTCATACCCAACGGATCGGCTGCAACCGGTTGAGCTTGTCAAATTGACAAGAGCGCAGGGTAGTAGGCCAGCCTCCTCGCCTCTTCTGCTTCCAGCACCCAGAGCGCCTCACCCGGCGGGAACTCGCGTCCCAGCACACGCTCCAGCATCGCTGCGACGAACGCCCTCGCTTCCCCCGCCACAGTCACCAGGTAGGTCGGAAACGCGAGCGCCGGCACGAAGCGGCAATCGACCATGCCGGACAGACGCGGCATGCCGTGATCGCGCAACATGTTCACGACAGACAGATAGACGTGTGTAGGATCGGGACGTTTCATTGGCATTTGAGTTGACTCCTCGCCTCGCGTGGTCGCAGCGGACGCTGCATTCTGCAAAAGGATGGCAAAGCCTGTGCCCGGACACCACCACTGCCGATCAGGCGTCCCTTGCCTTGGGATGACAGTCACTCCCACGGGTACTTGAAGCCCGCGCGGCACGCCGTTTGCGATGTCACGGACAAGCTCGCATGGAGCGGACCTGCCGCTGCACCTCATGGCCCGCCCTGAGGCGCATGGCTGTTATCAAACTTCCACCGAATGGAATCATCATGCTGAACTGGGCCGTTGCTTTCCTCATCCTTGCCGTCATTGCGGCACTCTTTGGCTTTTCGGGTATCGCCGGCACCGCGATGAACATCGCCTGGATCCTTGCGGTCGTCGGCATCGTTGCCGCCATCGCTTTCTTCGTCCTCGGCCGCCGTCCTCCCCTGTGACCCGAGGGGACTGACCCGGCATAGAGGTCTCGGGCGACTCATCCTCTGGTCTTCCATCGAAGTGCGGCGCGGGCCGATTCTTCGCGCACCGTTACCCGCCCGCACCCCTGGCCCCATGTCGAGCAGTCCGCTTCCTGCTTATGCATCGTGTAGCGATCCGTCCCGACACCGAGCTCCGCCGGCGACTGTTCGGAGCGCGCCGCCACACCCCTATCAGCCGATTAGTGTGCAGCCTATTGGGAGGGGCGGGCCTGTTGCTGCTGAGCAATGGCGTGGCGGAACTTCTTCGCGTGACCGCCATGCAGCGTTGGCCAGCCGTACCGGGGCAGGTGTTAAGCCTATCGGTCGAGCGGGGGGCGCAGGCGGCAAGCTGGGAGCCACGCGTTCGATATAGCTTTCAAGTTCAGGGCAGGCCGTACACCAATACGCGCCTGGCCGTCACACCGATCGCCTTTGGCGAGTACGTGCAGGCGCAGGACTACTTGCATCACCATTGGTTCGACCGCTACGCACCAGGCACCATGATCGCTGTGCGGTACAACCCCGCCAATCCAGGCGATTCAATCGTAGACGCGCAGCTGACACCACGCATTGGATTGCTTCTCGGCGCGGGGGCCCTTTTGCCCATTCTCG
Source organism: Burkholderiales bacterium (assembly GCA_036787045.1). Lineage (GTDB taxonomy): Bacteria > Pseudomonadota > Gammaproteobacteria > Burkholderiales > SHXO01 > SHXO01. The sequence goes on from DAIQQA010000053.1 coordinate 24,859, forward strand.
CGCTTACGTTGGCGATGCGCCTCTGGCGCGCGCCCGTGCCGATGTGGACAGAACCGCCACCGCTGTTCGAAGGCTGAGAGATCGAGGACATCGGCCGGCGGCGATCGGAAGCTCGCCGCGGACGCCGGGCGGGGGCCCGGCCCCCAACCCAGCCGGGGCCACGTTGTCGTGGCCTCCTGCGACGAGACCCTTATTCCTCAGCGCCGACCTCGTCCGGCTGCTTCCATGCGTCACCTTCGACGGGTTGCTCCGCCATCGCATGCAGTTCCTGGTCTGTTACGCTGCCCACATCGGGCGAGGCCTCGCTCTGCGCGACTACCGGCGCCCCATAGAACTGGTCGTCACTTGCAGCCGGGTACCGGACGTCGCTTGACGCGACTGGCTCAACGGTCGTTACCGGTTCGCCGGTGTCAGAGGCGGGTCCTGCGCGGTCTAAGAGAGCAAGCCTATCGGTTCCCACGTAGCCCCCGGCCCGACCATAAAGACGCGGCTCCGACTCAGTCGCCGTCGCCGCCGAGGCACCCGGCTCGAACAGCCCGGTAACCTTGTCCCAGGCCGTGGCGCCAAACGCCCCGACACCGGCAAAGAACTCCCCGATGCCGCCAGAACCGTCACTGCTATAGCGGGACTCGGTCTGAGCCGGCTGGCGGGTCTGTATTGCGTACACACTATCCCGCCCAAGCTGGTGGATGCTTTGAGCTTCGCGCGTCCTCACCAAATCATTCATGGGTGCCGCCATCGATAATGTGGCGGGAATCGTGAGCGCCACGGCTACGACGACTGTCTTGATGGTGCTGTGCGAATGCTTCATTTGCTGTCTCCTGTTTGAGCGCAGCGCGCGAGCGCGCTGCCATGAGCCCATTAGACACTCCCCGACCGCTACGCGGAATCGGACAGAATCTCGATCCGGGGCCGGGGTTTGTCTGTCGGACAAATACCGACATGGCAATCCAGCTCTGCCGATTAGCGCGTCGCGGGAGCAGGGCACGCGGATTGCTGCCTGCTGTAGCCCCTCAGATATCGCGGAAGCTATCATGGCGGCCCGTAAGCCCTCCCCCTCGCAGCGCACTTCATCCACCTCGCGCGCCACCGGGCGTCACCTGTGGTTCGCCCATCTCGTGCATGCGCTGAAGCCGGAACCGCGCTTCGCGATGCTGCACGCCCCGGGCGCGCGCGACGAAGACAGACGCAACCCTGGAAACATCGCGGCAGAAGGCGAGCAATCGAGCGCTGCCGATGGCGGTTCGTTGCGCCGGTGGGCGAAGCACCGGCCCTTCGAGCGCCAGACCGATCCGCCGCTCGTTCGAGATACCGGTGAAGCGATGAGCGTGCGGCGAAGCTGGTACTTGATCAAGCAGTCGGTGTCGGCGTGGAACGAGGACTACGCGCCGAGCATGGGCGCTGCCATCGCCTACTACACGCTGTTCTCGATCGCGCCCCTCCTGGTCATCGTCATTGCCATCGCCGGCCTCGTGTTCGGAGCGCAGGCAGCGCAGAACGCGATCGTGGCGCAGCTCGATGGGCTGATCGGCCACGAGGGCGCGGTTGCGGTGCAGGGCCTGCTGAAGAGCGCGAGCGAGCCGGCTCGTGGTGTCGTCTCCACGATCGCCGGGGCAATCACCCTAATGATCGGTGCGACGACTGTGTTCGCGGAGCTGCAGAGCGCATTGGACCGGATCTGGGAAGTGCCCGCTGCCCGGAAGACGGGCGGGATTCTGTCCTTGCTTCGCAAGCGGCTGCTGTCGCTCGGAATGATCCTCGTCCTGGGTCTTCTGATGCTCGTGTCGTTGGTGCTGAGCGCCGCGCTGGCGGCGCTCGGCCAATGGTGGGGCGGTTTCTTCGGGGAGTGGGAAGCCGTCCTGCACGTCGTCAACTTCGCGGTCTCGTTCGGGATGATCACCGGCCTCTTCGCCGCCGTCTACCGGATCATGCCGCGGGCGGACATTGCGTGGCGGGACGTGTGGGTAGGAGCAATCGTCACCGCGCTGCTCTTCACGATCGGCAAGTCCCTAATCGGCCTCTACCTGGGGAAGAGTGCGGTCACCTCCGGATTCGGTGCGGCGGGCTCGATGGTGGTCCTCATCGTCTGGGTGTACTACTCAGCGCAAATCTTCCTCCTCGGCGCGGAGTTCACCTGGGTCTACGCCCACGCGAGCGGCTCGCGAGTGACCGCCTCCAAGGGGCAGGCACAGGAACGCCCGACCACGGCCTCCGGGCGCCAGCCTACGGGCGCCGACGTCAGCGCCAGCCCCCGCGTCGAGGGCTGAATAACGACCGCGGTGGTGGCTGCGCGCTCAAGATCTGGCCCGCGCCGTACTGGGTTAAAGGCGCCTGGCGGGTGCGCACGCTCGCCTCATGCCCGCTTCCG
>DAIQQA010000013.1:0-10232 GCA_036787045.1 Burkholderiales bacterium
GGCCAAGGGCGGAATCGAACCACCGACACAAGGATTTTCAGTCCTCTGCTCTACCAACTGAGCTACTTGGCCTTGCCTGCACACTACCAAAGCGGCACAAGGATTTTGGCTCCGGCCCGCAAGCCCTGAAGGGCTTGCTTAACCTGCCCAAGGGCAGGTTAGCCTTCACCGCAATCTGCCCAAACAGCCGGGCAGATTGTCAGTCCTCTGCTCTACCAACTGAGCTACTTGGCCTTGCCTGCACACTTACAACGCGGCACAAGGATTCTGGCTCTTGGCCACTTCTCCAGGGACTAGAGTCCGCCGCTGGAAGGGCTCCTGCGGCGAAAGCGGCGCATTATAGCGGCTCGGCCGGACGAATGTAAGCTGCTGGGGCTGCAGCGATTCCCCGTATGATCCGGCGGGTGGGGACGAGGCGCCGATGATGGACCCGACCAGGACTGCCGCCACCGAGGGGGCTGCCGATGCCGCGCAAGCGCTCGAGGTGCTGCGCGGAGCTGCGGCCATGGCGCAGCCGGTGCTCCAGCAGCCGCTTGCGAGCTACGTCACGCGCGAGCCGGTGAGCTGCCTCCCGCAGACGCCGATCCGGACCGTGCTCGAAACGATGCGGCGCGAGCGGATCGGCGCGATGGTCGTCGTCGACGCCATGCGGCGCCCGCTCGGCGTGTTCACGCTCCGGGACGTGCTCGAGAAAGTCGCGCTCCGGCAGGTCGAGCTGGCTCTTCCGGTTGCCGAGGTGATGGGGGAGCGGGTCTTTACTCTGCCCGGAAGCACTCCCGCCTTCGAGGCGGCGCTGCTGATGGCGCGCGAAGGGATCCGCTACGTCCTGGTGGTCGAGGGGGGCGTTCTCACCGGCGTGGTATCGGAGTCCAGGCTGTTCTCGGCATGGGGCGGCGGCCTCGGGGACACAGGCGCAGCCATCCGCGCCGCACGCGACGTCGATGGGGTAGTCGCTGCCGCGTCCAGGATCGGAGCGCTCGCCGAGCGCCTGCGCGAGCAGGGACTTCGCCCCGAGTCGGTGACGCATGTGATCACCACGCTCGACGATCTCACCACCCAGCAGTTGATCGAGGTGTGCGGCGGCGCGCCGCTGATGCAGGCCGCAGGCGCATGCTGGATCGCGCTCGGCAGCCAGGGCCGCGCGGAGCAGACGCTTGCCACCGACCAGGACAACGCCATTGTCTTCGCCGATGGCGGCGACGCGGAAGCGCACAGGCGTGCGCTGCTGCCGTTCGCACGCAAGGTGAACGGGGCGCTGGACCGCAGCGGGTTCGCGCTGTGCCGCGGCGACATCATGGCCGGCAACGCGGCCTGGTGCCTGTCGGTTTCGGAGTGGCGCGCACGGTTCACGGAGTGGATCGATCGGGCGGATCCCCGGGCGCTGCTCAACGCGACGATCTTCTTCGACTTCCGCCCGGTCTACGGCAACCATGCCCTGGCGGCGGGCCTGCGTGAGTGGCTTGCCGGCTATGCCCCCGATCGCGGCCGCTTTCTGCTGCAGCTCGCACGCAACGCGCTCGACAACCAGCCGCCTCTCGGTCTGGTGCGCGACTTCGTGCTGGCGAGCGGAGGCGCGCATCCGCACACGCTGGACTTGAAGATCAACGGCGTCCAGCCGTTCGTGGAGGCCGCGCGAGTCTATGCGCTCGCCGGCGGCGTCACAGCAACCAACACGCTCGAGCGGCTCACGGCCGCGGGTGCGGCCCGCGGCATTCCCGCGCTGGAGGTCGATGCATGGTGCGAGGCTTTCCGCTTCATTCAGGGACTGCGGCTGCAGTTGAATGCGGCGCAGAGGCAACGCGGCAAAGCGCTGCACAATCACCTGGATCCGGCCACGCTGAACGATCTGGAGCGCCGCATCCTGCGCGAGGCACTGCGCCAGGCGCGCGGTCTGCAATCCCGGCTCACGCGCGACTTCGCGGTGGGGAGCGCAAGCTTCGGGGCGTGACGCGTTAAGGGAGACTCTGATCGACTCCTAGGCGGTCGTTCCCGCGGAAGCGGGAACCCAGGCCGTCAAGCACTTCTGGATCCCCGCCTACGCGGGGATGACATGGATCAGAGGTCCCCAAGGACGGTTGGACGCTCGCGCGGCTTTGGGCTAGATTGATGCGGCGGGGTGGAGATGGCAGGTGTCGACTTGCTCGGCCTGCTGCCCCCTCCCCAGCCCGCCCCCGGTCCTGCGGACGCAGGGGAGGGGGCCCACGTCGCTGCGGGGTTCGTTCGGCAGCAAACAAGACCAAAGGGGAGACAGACCATGGCCAATCCCACGATCGACTGGGCGGCAATCGATGCCGATCCCGGCTTCCGGGAGTTGCACGCGCGCAAGACCCGGTTCCTGTGGGGCCTGATGGCGTTTTCGGTGGCGTATTACTTCCTGCTGCCCATCGGGGCGGCGTACTTCACCGATCTGTATCGGATCAAGGTATGGGGGCCGATCAACGTCGGCCTGCTCTTCGCGTTGTCGCAGTTCCTGGTGGCGTGGGGCATCGCGTACCTGTATGCGCGCAAGGCCAGCCAGTTCGACGCGATGGCCGAGCAGATCGCCCGCAAAGCCAACGCCATGGGAGGCCGCCAGTGAGCAAATCCACGCACACGATCGCCTCGGCCGCAGGGCTGGGGACGATACTGCTGCTCGGTGCCGAGCCTGCCTTTGCCCAGGCGGTTGCCCCGAAGTGGAGGTTCCTCACGTTCGGGGTGTTCGCCGCGATTATCGGCGTGACGATGTACGTCACCTACCTGGCGGCCAGGCGGGTGAAGACCAGCGCGGATTTCTATGCCGCGGGCGGCGGGGTCACGGGTCTGCAGAACGGCTGGGCCATCGCCGGCGATTACCTGTCGGCCGCCTCGTTCCTGGGCATCGCCGGCCTGATCTCGCTGTACGGCTACGACGGGTTCATGTACTCGGTGGGCTGGCTGGTGGCCTACATCACGGTGCTGCTCATCATCGCCGAGCCCTGCCGCAACATCGGCAAATACACCATGGGCGATATCCTCGCCTTCCGCAACAACCCGAAGACCGTCAAGGCCTTCATGGCGGTCTCGACCATCACCGTGGCCACCTTCTACCTGACGGCGCAGATGGTCGGCGGCGGGGTGCTGGTCAAGACCCTGATCGGGATCGACTACCACTACTCGGTCATCGCAGTGGGTGTCCTGATGCTCTCGTACGTCCTGTTCGGGGGCATGGTGGCCACCACGTATGTGCAGATCATCAAGGCGATCCTGCTGGTGCTGGCTTCGCTGGTCATGGTGTTCCTGGTCTGGTACCAGTACGGCTTCGGTGGCCCGGAGTACTTCCAGAAGGTGATCGGCGATCCGAACGTCCAGGCACGCGTGGCGGGCCTGCTGGGGGATGCGTCCAGGAACATGACCCCGGAGCAGCTCGGCCAGCGTTTCCTCGAGCCGGGCCTGTACCTGAAGAGTCCGATCGACCAGATCTCGCTCGGGATGGCGCTCGTACTGGGGACTGCCGGCATGCCGCACATCCTGATGCGCTTTTTCACAGTACCCACCGCGCAGGCGGCACGCACCTCGGTGATCTGGGCGATGGCCATCATCGGCGGCTTCTACGTGCTGACGCTGTTCCTCGGCACGGGCGCCGCGATGCTGGTCGGCCCGGCCAACATCATTGCCGCCGACAAGGGCGGCAACATGGCCGCACCGCTGCTGGCGCAGTTCCTTGGCGGCGGACCCGACTCGATGCTCGGAAACCTGATGCTCTCGTTCGTGGCGGCGGTGGCGTTCGCCACGATCGTGGCGGTGGTCGCAGGTCTGGTGCTGGCGGCGGCCTCCGCGATGAGTCACGACATCTGGGTGGGTGTGATCAAGGGAGAGCACGCCACCGACGCGGAGGAGACACGCGCGGCGCGCATCTGCTCGCTCATCGTGGGTGCGGTGGCCATCGTCATCGGCATCCTCGCCCAGGGACAGAACGTCGCGCACCTGGTGGCGCTCGCTTTCGCGGTTGCGGCGTCGGCCAACTTGCCGGTCATCCTGCTGACGCTGTACTGGAAACGCTGCAACACGGGAGGTGTGGTCGCCGGGCTGGTAGTGGGCACGGTGACCGCGATCGGGCTGGTTCTGGTGTCGCCCAACATGACCTACCCGTTGCAGCTCAAGGCAGCGCAGCAGACCATCGTCGAAACCAGCGCGAGCAGGATTGAGCAGCTGACCGCCGACCTGGCCGTGGCAAGCGAGCCTGCGGCACAGGAGAAACTCCAGAAGGAGCTGGAGGCGGCGCAGAAGACCAAGGCCGTAGCGGAAGCGGAGATCGCGAAGCTCGGTGCAAAGACGACGAGCCTGGTGGGCCTGGAGAAGCCGCTGTTCGAGCTGCGCAACCCCGGCCTGATCTCGATTCCGCTCGGATTCCTGGCGGTGCTCCTGGGCTCGCTGTTCTACCGCGACAAGCGCGCCGAGCAGATGTGGGAGGAGTTGTACGTGCGGTCCAATACCGGCATCGGGCGGGCTGCGGCGGCGGCGCATTGAGGGAGTTTCTCAAAGCAAAACCTTGAACCACGGAGGACACGGTGGACACGGAGGAAGGCAAGGGGCCCTTGCGTGTCCAACCGAGTTTGTGGTCGATCCGGCCTCCGGTCGTATTGGCTACTCAGGGACTTTGGTTTTCCTCCGTGTCCTCCGTGTCCACCCTGGTTAATTTGCCTTTTCTGAGATGAAACAAGCTGACGAGACCAGCCGCGACCGCCAGTGGCCGATTGCCGTATTCCTACTCGGCTGGCTGCTGTTCAGCTATCCGCTGCTCTCGCTGTTCAACGTCCCTGCCTCGGTCGCGGGCGTGCCGCTGCTTTACGCCTACCTTTTCGTCGCGTGGGCGGGGCTGATCGTGCTCATCGCGGTCGTCAGCGGCGGCTCGCGCCACTGACCAGGGCCGCGCGCCGCGCCCCGCATGCTCCAGGGCTGGGTCATCGGCGTCGTATCGATCGCCTACCTCGGCACGCTGTTCGGCATCGCCTGGTACAGCGACCGCCGCGCCGACCAGGGCCGCAGCCTGATCGCCAACCCCTACGTCTACTCGCTCTCGCTCGGCGTTTACGCGACCTCGTGGACGTTCTACGGAAGCGTAGGGCGGGCGGCCTCGAGCGGAATCGGGTTCCTGCCGATCTACCTCGGACCCACGCTGGTCGCCGCGCTGTGGTTCGTCGTCGTGGGCAAGATCGTCGCGATAGCCAAGGCCAACCGCATCACGTCGATCGCGGACTTCATCGGTTCGCGCTACGGCAAGAGCGCGCTGCTCGCCGGGCTGGTCACCGTGATCGCTGTGGTCGGCATCGTCCCCTACATCTCGCTCCAGCTCAAGGCGGTGTCGAACAGCTTCACTGTGCTCACGCACTACCCCGACATCGCCATGCCGGCGCACCTGGGCGCGGCACCGGTGCTGTCCGACACCGCCTTCTACGTCGCGCTGCTGCTGGCAGCGTTCGCGATCCTGTTCGGCACGCGCCATCTGGACGCGGCCGAGCGTCACGAGGGCATGGTGGCGGCCATTGCGTTCGAGTCCGTGGTAAAGCTGACCGCATTCGTGGCCGTGGGGCTGTTCGTCACTTACGGCATCTACGGCGGCTTCGGCGATGTGTTCGCCCGCGCTGCAGCCGATCCCGATCTCGCCGCGCTGCTCGCCATGCCTCAGGAAACTGCCGGCGGGTATATGAGCTGGACATGGCTCATCGTCCTGTCGATGTTCGCCATCGTGTTCCTGCCCCGCCAGTTCCAGGTCGCCGTGGTCGAGAACGTCGACCAACGCCACCTGCGGCAGGCGAGCTGGCTGTTCCCGCTGTACCTGCTGGCGATCAACCTCTTCGTCCTGCCGATCGCGCTGGGCGGCTTGCTGCACTTTCCCGGCGGCGAGGTGGATGCCGACATGTTCGTCCTGGCGCTGCCGATGGTCGAGCACCAGCAGATGCTTGCGCTGGCGGTTTTCCTGGGCGGACTGTCCGCCGCGACGGGAATGGTGATCGTCGAAACCATCGCACTGTCGACGATGGTGAGCAACGACCTGGTCATGCCGCTGCTTCTGCGCCTCAAGCTGCTCGATCCGGGTGAGCGCGGCGACCTGGCCAGGCGGCTGCTCGCCATCCGCCGCGGTGCGATCGTCGGGATCGTGCTGCTGGGCTACGCCTACTTCCGGTTTGCGGGAGAGGCCTATGCGCTGGTCGCGATCGGGCTGATCTCGTTCGCGGCCGTGGCACAGTTCGCACCGGCCATGCTGGGCGGCATCTATTGGAAGCACGGTACGCTCGCCGGCGCGCTCGCCGGTCTCGCTGCCGGGTTCACGGTGTGGCTGTATACCTTGCTGCTGCCCTCCTTTGCGCGTTCCGGCTGGCTGGCGCAAAGCTTTCTCGACCAGGGCCCCTGGGGCGTGGCACTCCTGCGTCCGCTCGAGCTGTTCGGCCTGGCCGGGCTCGATCAGACCACGCATGCGATGGTGTGGAGCATGCTCGCCAACGTCGGGGTGTATGTCGTGGTTTCGCTGCTCGGCCGTCCCGACCCCGTCACGCGCGCGCAGGCGGAGCGCTTCGTCGATGCGTCGCGTGCGGCGGCCGAACCGGTGGCGCTGCGGCGCGGCCAGGTGTCGCTGCGGGATCTCGAGGGCCTGCTGGCCCGCTTTCTCGGCGCCGAGCGCACACGCGAGGCCTTCGCCGCTTACGCCATGCGGCGGGGGGCAGCCAACGTCGAAGCGCTCGCCGCCGACGCCGGCCTGGCCGGGTTTGCCGAGACACAGCTCGCAGGCGCGATCGGCTCGGCCTCGGCGCGAGTGATGGTGGCCTCGGTGGTCCAGGAGGAAGCCCCGGGGCTTGAGGAGGTCATGAGCATCCTCGACGAAACCTCCCAGGCGATCGCCTACGGCAAGGCGCTCGAGCAGAAGTCGCGCGAGCTGGAGGCGGCCACGGCCGAGCTGCGTGCGGCGAACGAGCGGTTGCAGGAGCTCGATCGGATGAAGGACGATTTCGTGTCCACCGTCAGCCACGAGCTGCGCACGCCGCTCACGTCGATCCGCGCGTTCGCCGAGATGCTGTTCGACCGGCCCGACACCCCGCCGGAGAAGCGCCGGCAGTTCCTCGGCATCATCCTCAAGGAGACCGAGCGGCTGACCCGGCTCATCAACCAGATTCTCGACCTTGCCAAGATCGAGTCCGGGCGTGCGCAGTGGCACACCGAGGCGCTCGACATGCGCGAGCTGGTGCGAGATGCCGCAGCCGCGACCAGCCAGCTGTTCGCCGACAAGGGCGTTGCGTTCGAGACGCGGCTACCCGAGCGCGTGGCCCCCGTCGTCGCCGACCGCGACCGGCTCCAGCAAGTGCTGCTGAACCTGCTGTCCAACGCAGTAAAATTCTCCCCGAGCCACAACGCGCTGGTGCGAGTGGCGCTGACTCTGGAGCCCGATCGCGTGCGAGTCGACGTGAGCGACAATGGCCCAGGCATCGACCCGCGCGACCACGAGTCGATCTTCGAGAAGTTCCGCCAGGTCGGCGACACACTCACCGACAGGCCCCACGGCACCGGGCTCGGCCTACCGATCTCGCGCCAGATCGTCAGGCAGTTCGGGGGTAAGCTGTGGGTCGAAAGCGTGCCGGGCGAGGGCGCGACGTTCTCGTTCACGCTGCCGCTCGCCAGCGCGGCAGGAGGGCAGTGATGGTGAAGAAGGTGCTGATCGCGGACGACGAGCCGAACATCGTGCTTTCGCTCGAGTTCCTGATGGAGCAGTTCGGCTTCGAGGTGCGGGTGGCCGGCAACGGCGGGGAAGCGCTCGAGCTGGTCGAAAGCTTCGCACCCGACCTCGTCCTGCTCGACGTGATGATGCCGGTCAAGAACGGCTACGAGGTGTGCCAGCACATCAAGAGCGCGCCGTCACTCCACCACATCAAGGTAATCCTGCTCTCCGCCAAGGGGCGGGACGTCGAAGTGGCCAAGGGCATCGAGATGGGCGCCGACGCTTACGTCACCAAGCCGTTCTCGACCCGCGACCTTGCGGCCAAGGTGCGCGACATGCTGGGCGAATGACGCCTGGCAGAGGCTTCTGGCGCACCGCGACTGGTGTGTCGGCATTTGTCGTCGCGCTCATCCTCGCCGCAGGGCTCGTTGTCTGGCTCGATCTCGCGCCGGCCGAACGGACGCAGCTGGCCGCGCTGTTCCCGGCACCGCGCGTCGGGCTGCTGGTGCTGTTCATCATCGCGCTCATCGGCGGGATCTTCGGCATCGTGCGGCGCTGGTTCCGACAGTCGGTCGAGCCCGTGCATCGCCTCGCCGAGGCCACACAGCTCATTGCGGCCTCCAACCCCGACCATCGCGTCCCGCTCGAAGGCTCCGAGGAAACGCGACAGGCGGCCAACGCCGTGAACGCGCTGGCACAGCGTCGCAGCGAGCTGGAGCGCCAGGTCGAAGAGACGGTCCGGGCGGCGAAAGCCAGCGTCGAGGCGGAGAAGAACCGCCTCGCGGCGCTCATGTCCGAGCTCCAGCAGAGCGTGCTGGTCTGCAACCGCGAGGGCCGAATCCTCCTATACAACAGCGCCGCCCGGGCGCTGCTCGGGGGAGGCGGCGAGCCGGGCACAGACGTCGCGCCGGTCGGACTTGGACGGTCCGTGTTCGGGGTCATCGACCGCAGCCTGATTCTGCACGCGCTCGATTCGATCGAGCAGCAGCTGGAGCGCGGCGCCGAGGCCGGCGCCCAGTTCGTGACCACCACCCCGGCGGGCGGGCTGTTAAGAGTGCAGGCGGCACCGGTGCTCGCGCCCGAGTCCCAGGGCGAAGCCGAACCGACGCCCTCGCGGTCGCTCGCGGGCTTCGTGCTGCTGCTATCCGACGTGACCGAAGCGGTGGAGAGCGACAGCAAGCGTGTTGCGCTCATGCAGGCGCTCAGCGAAAGCACGCGGGGCGCGCTCGCCAGCATCCGCGCCGCCATCGAGACCGTCATCGACTACCCGAGTATGGACCCGTCTCGGCGCGAGCGTTTCACCGGCGTGATCCGCGACGAGGCCGTGCGTCTCTCGCAGCGCCTAGATGCTGTTTCCCGCGACTTCTCGGAGCAGCTCGAGTCGCAGTGGCCACTCGAGGAGATGCGTGGCGAGGATCTGATTGCTCTCGCGCGCAACCGCATTGACAAGCGCCTCGCGCTGCCCACCAAGCTCGAAGAGGTCGATCCACAGGTGTGGGTGAAGGTCGACAGCTTGTCGGTTGCGCAGGGGATTACCTATCTCGCGGCGCGGCTGAAGGATGAGTTCCAGATCCGCGAGGTACGCTTTCGCCTGACGCGCGGGGAGCGCCACGGGCAGCTCGACATGCTGTGGCACGGCGCGCCGCTGTCGCTGGAGACGGTATTCGCGTGGGAGAACGATCCTTTTCAGATGGGCGGGGAGGCGAGCCCGCTGACCTGGAAGCAGGTGGTCGCCCGGCATGCCGGAGAGGCCTGGTACCGGCGCGATCTGCCCGCCCAGACAGCGTACTTCCGGCTGCTGCTGCCGCTTGCCGCCGAGACGCGCAGCGCGCGTGCCGCCAAGGCGGGCAGCCGGCCCGAGTTCTACGACTTCGACCTGTTCAAGCTCGCAGCCGCCAACACGGCGCTCGACGAGCGCCTGCTCTCGGAGCTCACCTATACCGTGTTCGACACCGAGACCACCGGTCTGGACCCGTCGCAAGGCGACGAGATCATCGCCATCGGTGCCGCCCGCATCGTGAACGGTCGCCTGCTGTCGGAGGAAACCTTCGAGCAGCTGATCGATCCGCGCCGGCCGCTGTCGCAGGCGTCCATCGCCGTGCACGGGATTACGCCTGAGCGTCTCGTGGGGCAGCCGACGATCGCGGCCGTGCTCCCGCGCTTCCGTCGCTTCGTCGAGGACACGGTGCTGGTTGGGCACAACGCGGCATTCGACATGCGCTTCCTGCAGCTCAAGGAGGCGCAGACCGGGGTCGTGCTCGATCAGCCGCTGCTCGACACGCTGCTGCTCTCGGCTGTCATTCATCCGAACCAGGAGTCTCACAGCCTCGAGGCGATCGCGCAGCGTCTGGGGGTGGAGATCGTCCATCGGCACACCGCACTCGGCGACGCGGTCGCCACCGGTGAAGTGTTCCTGCGCATGCTCCCGCTGCTCGCCGCCGCCGGCATCCAGACGCTCGGCGAGGCCCGCGCGGCGGCGCGGCGAACGTTCTACGCGCGGGTGTCCTACTGAGCCCGGCATGCCACCGGAGCTTGGAATCGCCGGTACGGATCAGACCGTCGGCAG
>DAIQQA010000013.1:10332-58062 GCA_036787045.1 Burkholderiales bacterium
CGATCTGGTGCAGCGCGCAAAGGTGGCGCTTCGCCAGAGCCAGCGCGATCCAGACCCAGAACAGGATGAAGAAAGCCACGAAGGGCACGTGCCGGTCGAGGACCGCCCTGGGTGTAATGGCGCGCGTGAGCTTGACGACCGGGCTGGTGAGCAGCTGGAACAGCCTGTAGACGGGGTTGCGGTCGCGCCGTCCGCCAGCCAGCACATAGAGCAAGCCTTGACCCAGCAGGAAGTAGCCCGCAACCTCCACCAGCGCGCGCAAGACAATAACGAACGTGAGGTCGAGAGGCATGGGAGCTGCGTGAGGAGTGAGGAGTGAGGAGCCCCCTCCCTAGCCCTCTCCGCTGCAACCGGGGAGAGCGTGCTCCCCGCTTGGCGAGCCAATACGCCCCTGACTCCTCACGCTTTACCGGCTACGTCGCCCGCGTGTCGATGTCTCCGCGCAGGTGCGGGTAGCGCACGTGCTCGACCAACTCCTGCAGCTGCCGCTTGGGTTGCGGGGTGATCAGGCTGACGACAACGATGGCGATGAATCCCGCCGGCACGCCGAAGATGGCAGAGGAGATCGGGTCGATCTCCCACCACTTCGCGGCGTTGATGCCGAAGAACGGATAGCGCGTGACCATGTAGTACAAGCACACCCCTAGCCCCACGACCATCCCGACCACGGCTCCCCATTTGGTTGCGCGCTTCCAGAAGATGCCCAGAACGAGTGCCGGGAAGAAGGCCGCTGCAGCGATCGAGAAGGCGGCGCTCACCAGGAACAGGATGTTCCCGGGCTTGAGCGAGGTGACATAGGCGGCGATCAGTGCCACGAACAGCAGCAGCACTTTGGAGATCGTCACCCGCCGCTGGGTCGACGCGCTGGGATCGAGCATCTTGTAGTACAGATCATGGGACAACGCGTTAGCGATGGTAAGCAGCAGGCCGTCTGCAGTGGACAGTGCCGCCGCCAACCCGCCCGCCGCGACCAATCCCGAGATCACGTACGGCAGCCCGGCGATTTCGGGCGTGGCCAGCACCACGATGTCCTGGCCCAGCGTCAGCTCGGGCAACTGCAGGATGCCATCGCCGTTGACGTCGACAATCGACAGCAGGGTCTTGTCCACCTGCGACCACGACTGCACCCACGCGGGCAGATGATCGAAGTGCAGCCCCACCACATTGGTATAGATCTCGAACTTCACCAGCACCGCTAGAGCGGGGGCGGTGAAGTAAAGCAGGAAGATGAAGAACAGCGACCAGAACACCGACTTGCGCGCCTCGCTCACGCTGGGCGTGGTGTAGTAGCGCATGAGGATGTGGGGCAGCGCCGCGGTACCCACCATCAAACAGAACACCAGCGCCAGGAAGTTGCGCCGCGCCACGTCGCGCGCGTGCTCGTCCTTGCCGGGGAAGGGCGTGGCGTGCGGTTTGGGCGGCGCCGACTTGGCGGTGGCCGTGGCTTTGTCCGCCGTCAGCTTGGCCTGGTAGGCGTCCAGGTTCTTGGGGAAATCGTCGAGCGCCGTCTGTGCCGCCAGTATTTCAGGCTCCGGCACGGCGCTCGCCTTCAGGTCATCCAGCTTCTTGGCCAGAGCAGCCTTGTCGCTGTCGTAGGAGGCCTGCAGATCCTTGAGCTTGGCGTCGACCGCCTCCGCCCGCTGCTTGAAGATGTCGCGTACCTGCTGCTCGACGGGGTCGGCAGTGAGCTGCTTTTCGCGCTCGGTCACCCTCTCCAGCACCTTGCCGTAGACTGCCTGTGGCACGGGCACCCCTGTGATGTTCAGGGATAGCCACACCACCGGGATCATGTAGGCGATGATCAGAATGATGTACTGCGCGACCTGGGTCCATGTCACCGCGCGCATGCCGCCCAGGAAGGAGCACACCAGGATGCCGGCCAGCCCGAGGAACACGCCGATGCCGAACTCCACACCCGTGAACCGGCTGGTGATCAGCCCCACGCCATAGATCTGCGCCACGACGTACACAAAGGACGCGAGGATCGCGGCGAACATGCCCACCGCGCGCGGAAAGTTCCCGTCGTAGCGCGCCCCCAGGAAGTCCGGGATGGTGAACTGTCCGAACTTGCGCAGGTAGGGTGCAAGCAGCAGCGCCACCAGCACATAGCCGCCGGTCCACCCCATGATGAAGGCCAAGCCGTCGAAGCCTGCCACGTACAGGCCGCCCGCCATGCCGATGAAGGATGCCGCACTCATCCAGTCAGCACCCGTGGCCATGCCGTTGAAGAAGGCAGGCACGCGCCGCCCTGCGACGTAGTATTCCGCGATGTCGGCCGTGCGGCTCATTACGCCGATGCCTGCGTACAAGCCGATGGTAGCGAACAGGAAGACGTAGCCGATCGCCTTGCGCGGCAGGCCCATCTGCTCGGCGATAGCGAGCAGGATCACGAACAGGATGAAGCCGCCCGTGTAGAAGGCGTAGTACTTCTTCAGCTGCTGATTGAATGTCTGCTGGGAAGTGGCGGCCATGGCTTCAGTCTCCTTCCGCCACGTCATACTCCTGGTCGAGCTTTCCCATCCGGCGCGCGTAGAACCAGATGATCAGCACGTAGATGATCAGCGATCCCTGCGCGGCCATGTAGAAGGAGAGCGGCCAGCCGAAGAAATTGACCTCCGCCAGAGGAATGGCGAAGTAGCCCAGCACGAAGGTGACGACGAACCAGATGGCGAGTAGCACGCCGGTGAGCGCGAGATTCCTGCGCCAGTACTCCCGGTGCTTGGCGGATAACTCCATGACGAGGCTCCTCCTTGAGCGGATTGTTTTGTCGTCGCACTGCACCCGGGACGGATCCCGCAGCTGAGGCGACGTTTTCTATTGGTTGCGCCCGCCTGCTTGGGGCGGGTCGACGCAAGTATATCGGGGGTCACGCGGTTTGCAAGCAAGCCCCTCAGGACAGTCGCCACAGCGCCCGTGCCGAGCGCTCCAGCTTGAGCAGCGAGCGGGCATCCCTCGCGCCGCGCTGCTCTGCGCGCGCCAGTACCGCCAGGAACAGCTGCGCTGTGCTGAAGGCGTCGGCCAGTGCGCTGTGCCGGCCGTGTCCGGGGATGCTCAGGTGCCGCAGCCAATCGTCCAGCCCCCAGGCACGCGCGGGCGCGTCCGGGAAGACACAACGGGCGACCACCTCGACGTCGAGCCAGGTCGCCCGGAACCGCACGCCCAGGTGGGCCCGCATGGCACGTCGCAGGACTGTCGCGTCGAAGGGCGCGTGAAATCCCACCAGCACATCCTTTCCCGCAAATCCCAGGAAATCGGCAAGAACTTGCTCCGGCTGCGCGCCGCTGCGTTGCGCCGCTTCTCCGATGCCATGAACGAGGATGTTCGCGTGCTCGCTGGTGGTCTGCTGCAGCAGCGCGGCGTCGAGTGACTGCTCGAGAGCGATCCGCCGGCCCTCGATGCGCACTGCACCAAGCGCCAGCAGGCGGTCCCGGTGCGGGTCGAGCCCAGAGGTTTCGGTGTCCACCACCACCCAGCGCGCAGCCTCCGGCCCCGCACGGAGGTCCGGCTCGGGCAGCGCACGCCAGGCCTGCACGGCCCCGTCCAGCCCGACAGACAACTGCGGGCGGCGACGGAGAAGCTCTGCCACCCACATCACAGCTGGTAGTCCAGCTTGAGTTGCTCCTGCAGCTTGCGCGCCTGGCGGAATGCCTCCTTCAGAATGCGGCGGTCGAGGTCGTTGAGGACGTCGGGATCCAACAGGTTGTCCGGAGTCGCGCCGGACTTCGCGCGCTGCTGCTGGACGCGCAGACGAAGCAGCTGAACGAAGTGAAATGCCTCGACCCAGGCCTCGATCTCCGCCTCCGCCAGATGCCACTTCGCGCCCGCGGCGCGCAGGCGCTCGGCGGTGTTGGTGTGGGTGTCGCCCGTGGCCAGGCTGAGGATGCGAGCAGCGTCCACGAACGGCGTAGCGCCGCTGAGCTTGAGGTCCAAGGTGTGCGGCCGCCCATCGTGCTCGGCCACAGCGAAGTCGCGCAGCAGCCCCAGCGGCGGCGGGTTGCGCAGCGCGTTCTCGGCCATGAGCCGCAGGAACAGAGACTGGCTGCGCGCAGCGCCAGCCAGCCATCCGCGCAGCTCCTCCGCGAGCGCGGTCGCGCCGGCCAGCGGGCGGAAGTCGAAGAAGATGCTGGCGTTGAGTAGAGCCTGCGGATTGGCATCGCGCATCCAGTCCGAGAACCTGTGCTTCCATTCCGTTCGGCTCAGGCAGTAGGAGGGGTTGCCGGCCATGATTCCGCCTTTGCACAGCGGGAACCCGCAGGCTGCCAGCCCCTCGTTGATGCGCTGCGCGGCAGGCAGCAGCCGCGCGCGCGCGCGCTCCGGGTCGCCGCCACCGGCGCTGTCGGGAAAGATGATGCCGTTGTCCTGGTCGGTGGCGAGCGTCTGTTCGTGCCGCCCCTCCGAACCGAACGCGAGCCAGCACAGCTCGCCGACCTCGACCCCGGCGCTGTGGAGCTCGAGCTCGACCAGGCGCACGGTGAGCAGATCGTTGAGCGCCGAGACGATCCGGGTGAGCTGCTGCGCCGCCACGCCCTGGGCCAGGAGGTTCTCCGCCAGCCGCCGGATGTCGGCGGCGGCGGACTCGAGCGGTCCGCGCTCGGCAGCCCAGCGGATCGCTTCGCTCACCCGCGTGACACCTACCCGCTGCAACACAAACAGGTCTGCCTCGGACAGGACGGCGGTGGCTTTGCCTTCGCACGTGACTACCATGTGGTGGATGCCGCGGCGCGCCATCACCAGCGCTGCTTCGAAGGCGAGCGCAGTATCGGGAAGGCTCATCGTCGGGGCGGTCATGACCGACGCGATCGGGCGGTCCAGCGACGACCCTTCCGGAACGACACGGTCACGCAGGTCGCGCAGCGTGAAGATGCCCAACGGCGCGCCGGCATCGTCCACCACCAGAATCGAACCGACGCGCTCCTGGCGCATGCTTTCCAGCGCGCCGCGCAGCGTGCATGCGGGGCTGCAGGTCACCGCCGGCCGGCGGATCAGCGTTGCCAACGGCTGGTCCAGCGGATCGCGGCTTACCTCGCGCATGGTGTCGCCCTGAACACCGCGGCGCGAGTCCGCCAGCAGGCTGGCTACGCCGCGCACGCAGTAGTCCCGGAAGGTCTCGCTCGAGCGCATGAGCTGATCGAAGTCACCGCCCTCCAGCTGGTAGCAGAAGGTGTCGCCCTGTGCGCGATAGACGCTGGTCACCGGCCGGCGCCCGAGCAGAGCACCTAGCGGGAAGCACTCTCCGGGCGTCAGCTGCCAGCGCGCGGCGCCGGTATGCCCGGGCGTCTCTCCGGTCACGGCACCTTGCTTGACGATGTGCAGGGCCTGGGGCGCACCCTGCGCGGGAGCGAGGATCACCGTGCCGGGTGGGTGGTAGGCAAGGCGCAGGCGCGCGACCATCCAGCGCACATGCTCGAGCTCCATGCGGTCGAAGGGCGGGTGGCGCCTGAGCTCCTCGACCGCAGTGGCGAGCAGAGACGGTGCGATGGCGCGCGAGGCAGGTGTCATGCGACCAAGCCTAGCAGAATCCCGGGAAGCTCCAGGGGACCGCGCAGAGGCGCGATGTTGGCTCGGCCTAGCCACGCCGCGAGACGGCGCTGGGGTGTGCCGACCGCCAGACCAACAAAAAGGGCTCCGTTATTCACGGAGCCCTTTGCGCTTGGATCCCGGCTTGCGCCGGGATGACGATCGCTTATTCTGCGATCGTCACATATCCATACCGCCCATTCCGCCCATGCCCCCCATACCACCGCCGTGTGCGTGGCTCTCTTCCTTCGGCAGCTCGGCCACCATGGCGTCGGTGGTGAGGATCAGGCCAGCGACGGACGCGGCGTTCTGCAACGCGCAGCGCACGACCTTGGTCGGATCCAGCACACCCATTTCCATCATGTCGCCGAAGCTGTCGTTGGCCGCGTTGTAGCCGAAGCTGGTCTTGCCCTCGACGACCTTGTTCAGCACCACCGAGGGCTCGGCTCCGGCGTTCGCGACGATCTGGCGCAGCGGCTCTTCCAGCGCACGCACCACGATCTTGATGCCCGCGTCCTGGTCGTGGTTGGCGCCCTTGAGCGAGCTGATGGCGCTGCGGGCTCGGATCAGAGCGACGCCGCCACCGGCGACGATGCCCTCTTCCACCGCGGCGCGAGTGGCATGCAGCGCGTCTTCCACACGGGCCTTCTTCTCCTTCATTTCCATCTCCGTGGCAGCGCCGACCTTGATCAGCGCGACACCGCCGGCCAGCTTCGCAACACGCTCCTGCAGCTTCTCGCGGTCGTAATCGCTGGTGGCCTCGTCGATCTGCGTGCGGATGCTCTTCACACGCGCCTCAATCGCCTTAGAGTCGCCCGCACCGTCGATGATGGTGGTCTCTTCCTTGCCGACCTCGATGCGCTTGGCCTGCCCGAGATCGTTCAGGCTGGCCTTCTCCAGGGTCAGACCGAGCTCCTCGGCGATCACCGTGCCACCGGTCAGGATCGCGATGTCCTCGAGCATGGCCTTGCGGCGGTCGCCGAAGCCCGGCGCCTTCACCGCGCAGGTCTTGAGGATGCCACGGATGTTGTTCACCACCAGTGTGGCCAGCGCCTCACCCTCGACTTCCTCGGCGACGATCAGCAGCGGCCGCCCGGCTTTGGCCACCTGCTCCAGAACCGGCAGTAGGTCACGGATGGAGGAGATCTTCTTGTCGTGCAGGAGGACGAAGGGATTTTCCAGCACCGCCATCTGCTTCTCGGCGCTGTTGATGAAATAGGGCGACAGATAGCCGCGGTCGAACTGCATGCCCTCGACCACTTCCAGCTCGTTGTTCAGGCCCGAGCCGTCCTCGACGGTGATCACACCTTCCTTGCCGACCTTCTCCATGGCGTCGGCGATGATCTTGCCGATGTTCTCGTCGGCGTTGGCGGAGATGGCGCCGACCTGCGCGATCTCCTTCGTGGTGGTGCAGGGCTTGGACAGCTTCTTGAGCTCCCCGACTATGGCGTCCACGGCCTTGTCGATGCCGCGCTTAAGGTCCATCGGGTTCATGCCGGCGGCCACGTACTTCATGCCTTCCTGAACAATGGCCTGGGCCAGCACTGTCGCAGTCGTAGTGCCGTCACCGGCCACGTCGGAGGTCTTGCTGGCGACCTCCTTGACCATCTGGGCACCCATGTTCTCGAACTTGTCCTTCAGCTCGATCTCCTTGGCCACCGACACGCCGTCCTTGGTGATGGTGGGCGCGCCGAAGGAGCGCTCGAGGACCACGTTGCGGCCCTTGGGGCCGAGGGTCACTTTGACCGCATCGGCCAGAACGTTCACGCCGGCGACGATACGGTGGCGGGCGGAATCGTGAAACTTGACCTCTTTTGCTGACATTTGGCTGGACTCCTGAATTCGTTTGCGTGGGTAACTCGGGGCTCGCGGGGGGTTACTCGAGGACGCCCATGATGTCTTCTTCGCGCATGACGAGGAATTCCTCGCCTTCGATCTTCACGGTCTGTCCGGAATACTTGCCGAACAGGATCTTGTCGCCCTTCTTCACGTCCAGGGGACGAACCTTGCCGTCCTCCAGGAGCTTGCCGGTGCCAACCGCGATGACCTCGCCGGTGTCGGGCTTCTCGGCCGCCGTGTCGGGGATCACGATGCCGGACGCCGTCTTGCGCTCCTCTTCCAGACGCTTGACGATGACTCGGTCGTGCAGGGGGCGGATCTTCATTAGAGTCTCCTTGGTTAACTCGCTGATAGAAAAATGGTTCAGCGCTGTTAGCACTCATCGCTGAGGAGTGCCAATAATAGCGGGGAGACGTCCGGATTTCAAGGGGTTACCGCAAAGGAAACGCCAGCGGATCGTCCGCACCGTAACGGTGCGGAGGAGACTTCTAGGACACAAAAGAGGAGACTTCGACGGCGCCGTCGGTGCCGATCTGAGGTTACTGCGTGAGCAGGCCCGAACCGGAGACGCCGAACCGGTAGACGGTGCGCCGCGGCCGATCGCTGCGGGGCGGGACGGGCTCGACGGGACAGGGCGGCTCGCGGGTGCCGTCGGGCTTCAGGGTGGCGTCGTCGGCGAACTCCTGCCAGATGCCGCCATGCACCGGCCGAAAGATCCACATCAGGTAGCCGCGCCGCGCCGCCACGTCGATCAGGTCGTCGGCATCGGGCGCGTCCGCAACCACCACCTGGTCGCCCTGCGCGCCATACGGGAAGGCACCAAACGCCTGGAGACATTCCAGCGCCTCCGAGGAGTCTGCACCCGGACGCGTGCAGGAGGGACGCTCGGCGCGAGCGACGTCCCAGGCACCGAGCTCCCAGGCCGCTTCCAGCGTCGCGCGGTCGAGTGCGACGAGATCCTCCCAGCGCGTGTTCACCTGCAACGCCGAGCTGGGCACCGATTTGAAGGAAACCGCCTGCGCGCCCTCCACCTCGGCGAGCTTCTCGCGCAGGAACGCATGCCAGTGCAACGTGAGGATGACGGGCGTGTCTGGACAGGGCACCGCAGCGACGGTGATGGCAAACAGCGGCAGGCGGGTTGCGCTCATCTGCTGTTCGATGCGATCCAGCAACTCCATGCTTGTCCTCCTAGATTCACGCGCGCAGTGAAAACATACCGAGTCCGGCCCGGCGTTTCAATGGTTCAGCATTTTTCGCGCCATCGGTCGATTGGATCGGCGCTTCAGAATGCCCCGCGCGTGCCGAAAAAAGCCTTCTTCCACACGCACCTGCGCACAGGTCACCGACGACGGTCAGCACTCCGGTCCCGGCGCTGCCAGTGCGATGGTGCAGGCATGCACCACCGCGAGGCGGCTCGCGTTGCCTGCGTGCGCTCAGGCCGTACAATGCGCCTTCATGCACATCCGCTTCCTCGGTGCCGCCGGTGAAGTCACCGGCTCCTGCTTCCTGATCGATACGGGCAGCCTGCGTTTTCTCGTCGACTGCGGCATGTTCCAGGGTGGGCGTGAGGCGCTCATCAAGAACCGTGCAGCGCTCGATTTCGACGTGTCGGAGCTGGCTTTCGTGCTGCTCACCCACGCGCACATCGACCACTCCGGGTTGATTCCGCGTCTCGTGCACAAAGGGTTCGACGGCCCGATCTACTGCACCTCCGCCACCGCCGATCTCCTCGAGGTAATGCTGGCGGACAGTGCAAGCATCCAGGAGAAGGACGCCGAGCGGGACAACCGCAAGCCGCTCTACACCGTCACCCAGGCGCTGCGCAGCCTGGGTCAGCTCCGCCAAGTGGCCTACGACGAGATCTTCACGCCGGCCGCAGGCGTGCGCGCGCGCCTGCGCGACGCCGGGCACATTCTGGGCTCGGCCGCCATCGAGGTCTGGCTGGATGAGGCCGGCAGGAAGCTGGCGTTCTCCGGCGATCTGGGCCAGCCGGGGCGGCCGCTGGTGCGCGACCCGACGGCCATCGAGGACGCCGATGTCCTCGTCGTGGAATCCACCTACGGCAACCGTCTCCACAAGTCGCTGGACGCGACCGTGGACGAGCTATGCGACGCCATCACCGCCACGCTGGCGGACCGGCGCGGCAACGTCGTCATCCCGGCCTTCGCGGTCGGCCGTACGCAGGAGGTGCTGTACCTCCTGATCCGGCTGGCGCAGGCGGGCCGCCTCCCGGAACTGGATATCTACGTGGATTCACCGCTAGCGACCAAGGCCACCGCAGTCACGCTGAAGCACTGGAGGCTGCTCGACCCTGACGTCGCCCCCACCTTCGCGTCGGCCATGGACAGCCACGGCAAGCCGTCGATCCGCTTTACCGAAAGCCCCGAGGAGTCGGCCGCGTTGTCGCGCGTGCGGGACGGTGCTGTGATCATCGCCGGAAGCGGCATGTGCGACGGTGGGCGAATCCAGTACCACCTGCGCGACAACCTGCCGCGCGCGGAGTCTTCGGTGGTGATCATCGGCTTCCAGGCCCAGGGCACGCTGGGCCGCCGGCTGGTGGATGGCGCGTCGCAGGTGCGCATCTTCGGCGACGAGATCGACGTGCGCGCCCCGGTGCATACCATCGGCGGGCTTTCCGCGCACGCCGACCAGAGCGGCCTGCTGGGCTGGTTGCGCGGCTTCCGGCAGGCACCTCGGCGGACCTTTGTCGTGCATGGCGAGTACGAGACCGCGCGCACGTTCTGTGGCGTGATCGAGAAGGAGCTGGGGTGGCGCGCCGACGCACCCGCCGGCGGCCAGGTCGTGGAGATCTGAATGCGGGCAGTCGTGTTGATCCTCGCGTTCGCGTGCCTGACCGCGACGGCGCAGGCGCAGCACTGGCCCGCGACGCTGCGGGCAGAGCTGGCCGCGAGCCACATCCCGGCAGAGGCCGTCGGTCTGTACGTCGCGGCAGTGGGAGGCGCACCCGCGATCCTGGACTGGAACACCGACGCGCCGATGAACCCGGCCTCGACGATGAAGCTGGTGACGACACTCGCTGCGCTCGAGCTGCTCGGACCCGCTTATACCTGGCGCACCGAGGTATACACCGACGGGCTGCTCCGCGGCGACGTGCTGGAGGGCAACCTCGTGTTGAGAGGCTCCGGCGATCCCAAGCTCGACCTCGAAAGCCTCTGGCTGCTGGTGAAGGCTTTGCGGGGGCGCGGGCTGCGCGAAATCCGCGGCGACCTCATCGCGGACCGCAGCGCCTTTGTCCTGGAAGACACCGACCCCGCGCGCTTCGACAACGAGCCCACCCGCCCGTACAACGTGCCGCCGGACGCACTGCTGGTCAACTACAAATCCGTGAGCCTGCAGTTCGTCCCGCAGGAAGACAGCGGCACGGTGCGCATCGTTGCTGTCCCGGAGCTGCCCCAGATCAGGATCATCAACCAGCTTGCGCTGGGAGCCGGCAACTGCGACTTGTGGCCGGAACGCCCGATGGTCTCCGCCGAGCAGGCACAGCTCCTGTTCACCGGCGTGTTCCCTAACGGCTGCGGCGAGAAGGGCGAGAGCTTCAGTCTGCTCACCCCCGATGAGTATCTGCAGGCGCTGTTCCGCCAGCTCTGGACGGAAGCCGGCGGGACTTTCACGGGGCGGGCGCGAGAAGGCGAGGTACCCGCGTCTGCGCGCCTCTTCGCTACCTGGGAGTCCCCTCCGCTTGCCGAGGTCATCCGCGACATCAACAAGTGGAGCAGCAACGTGATGGCGCGCCAGCTGTTCCTGACCCTGGCGCTCGAGGGGGACAGGCCTGCCACCACTGCCAAGGCCGCTCGCGCAGTGCAGGATTGGCTTCGGCAGGCAGGCCTGGACCTACCCGAACTCGTGCTGGAGAACGGCTCCGGCCTGTCGCGCACCGAGCGCATCAGCACGCGCAATCTGGCCCGCCTGCTGCAGCGTGGGTGGGACAGTCCACTGCTGCCGGAGTATCTGGCGTCGCTGCCCATCCCGGGTGTGGATGGAACGCTGCGGCGTCGCCTGAACGGGTCGCCCGCTGCCGGCCAGGCACACCTCAAGAGCGGCTACCTCGACGGGGTGCGCGCCGTGGCCGGGTACTTGCGCGACCGGCGCGGGCGCTGGCTGATTCTGGTGTGCATCGTCAACCATGCCAACGCCATCGCCGCCCAGCCCTTCCTCGACGCGGTGGTGGACTGGGCCTGGTCGCAGGGCAGCGATGGCTGCTGCACAGGCGACTCTACGGCGGGAGCAGGGGAAGGCACTGTGCGATAATCGCAGCGGTCAGTCTCCCGCCGCGTGCATCGGGCGCAACGTCAAAGCATGTCAAATCGCAGGTCATGTCCAACCTCAGCGTAGTCGTCCTGGCAGCCGGCAAGGGCACGCGCATGCGCTCGGCGCTGCCCAAGGTCCTGCACCCCCTGGCCGGCCGGCCGTTGCTGGCTCATGTCCTGGAAGCCGCGCGCGCAGTCCAGGCCGAGCGCATCATCGTGGTCTACGGCCACGGCGGGCAGGCGGTACCCGACAGTTTCGCTGACAGCGGAGCGAGCTTCGTCCTGCAGGACCCTCAGCGCGGGACCGGGCACGCGGTCATGCAGGCGCTACCCCATTTGCCCAGCGCCGGTGCGACTCTGGTCCTCTACGGCGACGTGCCTCTCGTCCGCCCTGCTACCCTGCAGCAGTTGTTGAGCGAGTCCGATGCGCTGTGTCTGCTCACTGCCAGGCTGGCCGACCCGACCGGTTACGGCCGCATCGTGCGCGACGCCGGCGGTCGCGTGCAACGTATCGCTGAGGAAAAGGACGCCAGTGCAGACGAGCGTCGCCTCGACGAGATCAACACCGGCATACTGTCTGCGCCGAATGCCAGGCTGCGCGAATGGCTGGCGCGGCTCACCGACCACAACGCGCAGGGCGAGTACTACCTCACGGACGTCGTGCCATTGGCGCTGGCCGGCGGCACACCGGTGCGCACCGTGCTGACTGCCGACCCCGGAGAGGTCCAGGGCGTGAACAGCCGCGAGCAGCTCGCGCAGCTGGAGCGGCGCTATCAGCTGGAGACTGCGCGCCGGCTGATGGACAGTGGCGTCACGCTGGCCGATCCCATGCGCCTGGATGTGCGCGGCGAGCTGGCGTGCGCCGAAGACGTGTTCATCGACGTGGGCTGCGTCTTCGAAGGCCGTGTGACGCTGGGCACCAACGTGCGCATCGGCTCGCACTGCGTCATCCGAGACTGCGAGATCGGCCCCGGCACCGTGATTGCGCCGTTCAGCCATCTGACCGGCGCACGCATCTCCTCGGACTGCAGCGTGGGCCCGTTCGCGCGTATGCGCCCGGGCGCGGTGCTCGCCGAGCATGCGCACGTGGGCAACTTCGTGGAGATGAAGAACACAGTGCTGGGTGAAGGCTCGAAAGCCAATCACCTCACTTACCTGGGCGACGCCAGCATCGGCAAGGGCGTGAACGTCGGCGCCGGCACCATTACCTGCAACTACGACGGCGCGAACAAGCACCGCACGATAATCGAGGACGGCGCCTTCATCGGCTCGGACACCGCGCTGGTGGCGCCGGTCACCGTGGGGCGGGACGCGACCATTGGCGCCGGCAGCGTCATCACCGAGAACGCGCCGCCCGGGGAACTGACCCTCGCGCGCGGCAGACAGGTGACGATAAAGGGCTGGAAGCGGCCGCAAAAAAAGGTGAAGCGTGAGGCGTGAGGCGCGAGGCGTGACGCGTGAGGAGCACGCCGCGATACCAACGAGGTACGAGAGTAGCATCCGGCAAGGGACCAGAGCCCTGCCGGGGTTCGTTCACCCAAAGGACGTGACGCCTCACGCCTCACGCCTCACGCCTCACTAAGCTTATGTGCGGAATCGTAGGTGCCATCGCCAAACGTGACGTCGTCCCGATCCTGCTGGAAGGGCTACGCAAGCTCGAGTACCGTGGCTACGACTCGGCTGGCCTAGCGGTGGTCAACGGCGGCCTGCGGCGGCTGCGCAGCGTCGGACGGGTCGCGGCGCTCGCCGCGCTGGCGCAGCAGGCGACACTGACCGCGTCCTTGGGAATCGCCCACACGCGCTGGGCCACCCACGGCGCTCCTACGGAACGCAACGCCCATCCCCACGTCAGCGAGGATGGGCTGGCGGTCGTGCACAACGGCATCATCGAGAATCACGAGCCGATGCGTGCACGCCTGACGGCGCTCGGCTACCGGTTCGTTTCCGACACCGACACCGAGGTCGTCGCGCACCTGATCCACCACTACCTGCGCGAGAGCGGCGACCTGTTCCGCGCGACCCATCGCGCGGTAAGCGAGCTGACCGGCGCTTACGCCATCGCCGTGCTCTCGGAGAAGAACCCCGACAGGCTGGTCGTGGCGCGCAAGGGAGCGCCGCTGCTGCTGGGCCTGGGGGAAGGCGAGAACTTCTGCGCGTCCGACGCCTCGGCGCTGCTGCAGGTCACCCGCCGCATCGTCTACCTCGAGGAAGGCGACGTGGTAGAGCTGACCGCCGGCGGCCATCGCATCCTGGATGCCGCGGGGGAACTGGTGGACCGCGCGGTGCATGAGAGCAAGCTGTCGGCCGATGCGGTCGAGCTGGGGCCGTACCGGCACTACATGCAGAAGGAGATCTTCGAGCAGCCGGGCGCGGTCGCCGCCACGCTGGAGATGGTGACGGGCGCCAGCGCCCTGGTGCCGCAGCTATTTGGTGTCGACGCAGAGGAGCTGCTGGCCTCGGCGAACGCCGTTACCGTAATCGCATGCGGCACCAGCTATCACGCCGGGCTGGTGGCGCGGTACTGGCTCGAGGCGATCGCGGGGGTGCCCTGCAACGTGGAGATCGCCAGCGAGTATCGATACCGGCACAGCGTGCCGAACCCGCAGGCGCTCATCATCACCATCTCCCAGTCCGGGGAAACGGCCGACACCATCGCAGCGCTGCAGCACGCCAAGTCGCTGGGGCAGGAGCGTACCCTTGCGATCTGCAACGTGCCGGAGAGCGCACTGGTGCGCAACACGCGGCTGCGCTTTCTCACCCGGGCTGGTCCCGAGATCGGGGTGGCGTCGACCAAGGCCTTCACGACCCAGCTGGCTTCTCTGTTCCTGCTGACGCTGCTCCTGGCCAAGCTGCGGGGCCGGCTCTCCCCGGAGAGCGAGCAGCAGTACCTCAAAGCGCTGCGCCATCTGCCCAGCGCACTGGCCGATGTGCTGGAGCTCGAGCCTGCCATCGCGCGGTGGGCGGAGCGCTTCGCGCCCAAGCAGCACGCGCTCTTCCTCGGCCGAGGCATGCACTATCCGATCGCCCTGGAGGGCGCGCTGAAGCTCAAGGAGATCTCCTACATTCACGCCGAGGCCTATCCTGCCGGCGAGCTGAAGCATGGACCGCTGGCGCTGGTGGACCGCGACATGCCGGTCGTGGCGATCGCGCCCAACGACAGCCTGCTGGAGAAGCTCAAGTCCAACCTGCAGGAGGTGCGCGCGCGCGGCGGCGAGCTGTATGTCTTTGCCGACGCCGACAGCCAGGTGCCGGAGTCCGAGGGCGTGCACATCCTGCGCTTGGCTGAGAACCGCGGCGCCCTCAGCCCGATCCTGCACGTAGTGCCGCTGCAGCTGCTCGCCTACCACGCTGCGCTCGTGCGCGGGACCGATGTGGACAAGCCGCGCAATCTGGCGAAGTCGGTCACGGTGGAGTAATCACGGTTTCTTTGCGTCCCTTGGGGTTGGGCGCCTTGGCGTCCTTTGCGTTCCCGCTGTAGGTCGTAGTTAGTATGAGGCGTTCCCTATCTCGGCAGATCAAGCCGGATCGCCCCCGGGTCGGATGAAACCAGGAACGGCACTATCCCTAGCAGCGGAGCGTCGAGTCGCACGCGCAAGGACTCGATGTTGTCTTCGAAGCAAGCCATCTCGGGATCCACTCGATTGGCGACCCAGCCGGCCAACCTCAGCCGACGGCGCGCGATGGCCTCCGCAGTCAGCAGTGCGTGATTGATGCACCCCAGCCGCATGCCGACCACCATCACTACCGGCAGCCCCAGCCGCACGGCCAGATCGGCGAAGCTCTGGGAGTCCGTCAGCGGGACCAGGAACCCTCCTGCACCCTCAACAACCACGCAAGAGCCGTCCTCGCTGAGATGCTCGAAGCGCTGCACGATCAGATCCAGATCGATGTGCGCGCCCTCCCGGGCTGCCGCAATGTGCGGCGCAATCGGGGTCTCGAAGGCATAGACGTTGACGGCTTCGCGCGGCAGCGACGCGCCGCTCGCCGCACGCAGCAATTCGACGTCTTCGTTGATCAAGCCCTGCGCGGTGCGCTCGCAGCCCGCAGCCACCGGCTTCATTCCGACCGCCCTCAGTCCCTGCTCGCGAAGCCCATGCAGCAGAGCGCAGGCGATGAGCGTCTTGCCCACCCCGGTGTCGGTCCCCGTCACGAAGTAGCCGCGCGCCACCGCAATCACTCCGTTCCCGTGACGGCGCGCAGCGCCTGCAGCGTGCCCGACGCGAGGGCGTGGCACTGTTCCTCGTCGATCACATAGGGCGGCATGAAGTACACCGTGTTGCCGATTGGCCGCAGCAGCAGCCCGCAATCGAGAGCAGCCAGGAAGAACTCGCGCGAGAAATCCGGCCCGGCGTCGCGCACATCGAAGGCCCAGATCATTCCACAGTTGCGGAGATCGGCAACGGCCGGATGCAACCGCAACGGTTCGCACAGCTGCGTGAGGTGCTGCGCGCGCAGGCGATTGGCGACGAGGACATCGTCTGCCTCGAACAGGTCGAGCGTGGCAAGCGCGGCGGTGCAGGCGAGCGCATTGCCGGTGTACGAATGCGAGTGCAGGAAGCCGCGCGCGGTCTGGTCGCTGTAGAACGCCTCGTACACCCGCTGCGTCGTAAGCACGACCGACAGCGGCAGATACCCACCGCTGATGCCTTTGGACAGGCACAGAAAGTCCGGCTGCATGCCGGCCTGCTCGTGGGCGAAGAAGGTGCCCGTGCGCCCGCAGCCGACAGCGATCTCGTCGGCAATCAGGTGCACCTGGAAGCGATCGCACAGCTCGCGTGCGCGACGCAGATAGGCCGCGTCGTACATGGCCATCCCCGTGGCGCACTGGACCAGCGGCTCCAGAATCAGCGCCGCCGTCACCGCGTGGTTGGCCTCCAACCAGCGCTCGAGGTCGCCGGCGCACCGCAGCGCATACTGGCGCGCGCTCTCGCCCCGCTCGGCGAGCCGCCAGTCCGGAGTAGGCACGTTGGCGGCCGGCCGCAACAGAGGAGCGTACGCGTTCTTGAACAGGTCCACGTCGGTGACTGCGAGCGCGCCGAGCGTCTCGCCATGGTAGCCGTTGCGCAGGCTGACGAAGTTGCATTTCTGCACACGCCCGCTGTTGCGCCAGTAATGAAAGCTCATCTTCAGTGCGATCTCGGTGGCGCAGGCGCCGTCGGAGGCGTAGAAGCAGTGCCCGAGCGCTTGTCCAGTCAGGGCGCTGAGCCGCTCCGAGAGGCGGATCACGGGCTCGTGCGTGAATCCGGCCAGGATCAGGTGCTCGATGCGCTCGAGCTGCTGTTTGAGCGCGGCGTTGATGCGCGGGTTGCAGTGTCCGAACAGGTTGACCCACCAGGAGCTGATCGCATCCAGGTAGCGCCTGCCGTCGAAGTCGTACAGCCAGGCGCCCTCGCCGCGGGCGATCGGCACCAGCGGGATGGCCTCGTGCGTCTTCATCTGCGTGCAGGGGTGCCAGACGGCGGCGAGGCTGCGGCGCATCCAGGCGTCGTTGCCGGTCATGGTCTCAGCAAGTCCGGGCAGACATCAGGCAACCTCGCGCAGAGCCGCCACCAGACGGTCGACGTCGTCCCGGCTGTGCGCAGCAGACAGGGAAATACGCAGCCTTGCAGTGCCCTCCGGGACCGTCGGCGGCCGGATGGCCGGCACCCACACACCGGCCTGCAGCAGCTTCTCGCCAAGCACCACGGTCGACTCGTTATTCCCAACAATGATCGGCTGGATGGCAGTTTGCGACGCCAGCAGGTTGAACCCCGTCCCCGCGAGCCCCTTGTGCAGTCGCATCGCCAGGTCTTGCAGGCGTTCGCGGCGCCATTCCTCGGATTCGATCAGACGCAAGGCCACCAGCAGCGCGCAGGCGAGCATCGGCGGTGTCCCGGTGGTGAACACATAGGTCCTCCCCCGCTGCACCAGCCACTCCACAAGGTCGGCCTCGCCCGCGACGAATGCACCGGACACGCCTGCCGCCTTGCCGAGCGTGCCCATGTAGATGAGCCGTGGCGAGCGGACGCCGAAGCGGGCAGCGCTGCCGCGCCCCTGCGGTCCGAGCACGCCGAAGCCGTGCGCGTCGTCCACCAGCAGCCAGGCGTCGTTCCGCTCGCACAGCGCGAGCAACTCGGACAGCGGTGCAATGTCGCCGTCCATGCTGAAGACCGCATCGGTCGCTACCAGCTTGCGCGGGCTGCGGCTGGTCGCGAGGGCCTGCTCGAGCGCCGCCAGGTCCAGGTGCGGGTACACCACCACGTCCGCCCGCGACAGTCGCGCGGCGTCTATCAGGCAGGCGTGGTTGAGGCGGTCCGAGAAGACCGTGTCGCCACCGCCCACCAGTGCGGGGACCACGGCCAGATTGGCCATGTAGCCGCTGGAGAAGTACAGCGCGCGCGGCATCCCGACGAAGGTTGCCAGGGCAGCTTCCAGCGCTTCGTGCGCGCCGGTGTGGCCGCTGATCAGGTGCGAGGCCGCCGCACCGACGCCGTACTCCTGGGCGCCGGCACAGGCGGCTTCGACCAACGCGGGATGGCCGGCGAGACCCAGGTAATCGTTGCTACAGAAGGCCAGGCAGCGCCTGCCGTCGACGGTGAGATACGCCCCCTGCGGCCCCTCCACCACCCGCCTGCGCCGCCGCAGGCGCTGGTCGTCGAGCTGCGCCAGCTGGGCAGCGAGCTGGGTCATGCTCAGGCCGATAGCGCGCGGATTCCCAACTTCTCCATGAGGGCACTGTCGCGCGCCACGTCGGGGTTGCCGGTGGTCAGAAGCTTGTCGCCGTAGAAGATCGAGTTCGCCCCCGCGAAGAAGCACAGCGCCTGCACTGCCTCGGGCATCTGTTGACGCCCCGCCGACAGCCGCACGTAAGCGCGTGGCATGGTGACGCGCGCGACTGCGATGGTGCGCACGAACTCGAGAGGATCCAGCGCCGCCAGGCCATGCAGGGGTGTGCCCTCGACCTGGACCAGATGATTGATCGGCACGGATTCGGGATAGGGATCGAGATTAGCGAGCTGCGCGACCAACCCTGCGCGCTGAGTACGGGTCTCGCCCATCCCGACAATGCCGCCGCAGCACACGTGGATGCCCGCCGCACGCACGCGCTCCAGCGTGTCGAGGCGGTCGTCATAGTCGCGTGTCGTGATGATCTCACCGTAGAACTCGGGCGCAGTGTCGAGGTTGTGGTTGTAGTAGTCGAGGCCGGCCCGCTTGAGCTTCTCGGCCTGGCCTTCACGCAGCATGCCGAGCGTGGCACAGGTTTCCAGTCCAAGTGCTTTCACCCGGTTCACCATCTCGAGCACCGGTTCGAGGTCACGGTCCTTCGGCCCGCGCCAGGCCGCGCCCATGCAGAACCGCGTCGCGCCGGCGTCCCTGGCCTGACGCGCCGCTGTCAGCACCTGCTCCAGCGGCAGCAGCTCGCTCGCCTCGACGCCGGTCTGGTACCGCGCCGCCTGCGGGCAATACGCGCAGTCCTCGGGACACCCGCCGGTCTTGATCGAGAGCAAGGTCGAGAGCTGCACCGTGTTCGCGTCGAAGTGTTCCCGATGCACCGTGTGCGCCCGGTACAGCAGGTCGTTGAAGGGCAGCTCGAACAGCGCCAGCACCGCTTCGACCGTCCAGGCCTCGCGCGCCGGCTCGGCTTCCTGCGCCTGCAGCGCCGCGGCGCGTGGATCCTGCGTTCCTGCCAGGCTCATGGAGCTGTTCTCCAGGTCGGTTGTCGAGAGGTTCACGCGGCTATCGCCAGCTTGGCTTCGCTGACCAGCGCGTCCTCGAGAATGTCGAGCGCCTCGGCGAACACGGCGTCCGGCGTGGTGAGCGGAAATAGAAAGCGGATCGCGTTGGCGTACACGCCGCAGGTCAGCAGGATCAGACCGCCGGCCAGCGCGCGCTGCTGCACCCGCTTGGCGAAGTCGGCATCCGGCTCCGGCAGGCCTGGCCGGTTGAACTCGACGGCCACCATCGCACCCAGGCCGCGCACCTCGGCGATCTGCGGAACGGCCCCGCGCAGCGCCTGCAGCCGCTCGGTCAGACGGGCGCCCAGCGCATTGGCGCGCGCGAGCAGATTCTCCTCGCGGATGATGTCGATCACCGCGTGCGCTGCCGCGAGCGCGAGCGGGTTGCCGGCGTAGGTGCCGCCCAGCCCCCCCGGTGCGGGCCCGTCCATCACCTCCGCGCGCCCCGTGACGGCGGACAGAGGCAGGCCGCCGGCCAGGCTCTTCGCCATGGCCATGAGGTCGGGGACGATGCCGTAATGCTCCAGGGCGAACAGCTTGCCGGTGCGCCCGAAACCGGTCTGTACCTCGTCCACGACGAGCAGAATGCCATGCTCGTCGCACAGCTTGCGCAGGGCCCGCACGAAGGCCGGCGGCGCGACATAGAAGCCGCCCTCGCCCTGCACCAGCTCGATGACCATGGCCGCGACCCGCACCGGCTCGATATCGGCCTTGAACAGGTGGTGCAACCCCCGCAGCGCCTCGTCCACGCTCACCCCATGCAGATCGACCGGGAACGGTGCGTGGTAGATCTCGCCGGGAAACGGCCCGAAGCCGATCTTGTAGGGCGACACCTTTCCGGTGAGCGCTGCGGCCAGCATGCTGCGGCCATGGAACGCGCCGCCGAAGGCGATGACGCCGCTGCGCCCGGTGGCCGCGCGCGCGATCTTGATGGCGTTCTCGATCGCCTCGGCGCCGGTGGAGAACAACGCCGTCTTCTTGCGGTGCGTCCCCGGGGTGAGCTGGTTGAGCTTCTCCGCCAGCGACACGTACAGCTCATAGGGGACGATCTGGAACATGGTGTGGGTGAACCGCTCGAGCTGCTCAGCCACCGCCGCCACGACCTTGGGGTGGCGATGCCCGACGTTGAGCACGGCAATTCCGCCGCCGAAGTCGATGTAGCGGCGGCCTTCCACGTCCCACAGCTCGGCGTTGTGCGCGCGTTGCGCGAAGATCTGGGTCATCACGCCGATCCCGCGCGGGACGGCGGCTTCCTTGCGGCTTTGCAGATCGGCGTTGCTAGCCGCTCTCGGGGTATCGGCTGTTGCCATGATCTACCTCCGTTCGAGTGATGGCGCCTCGCTCAGCGAAGCGCCGCGCGCAGGCGTTGCAGGCGCTGGCTGCGTTCGGCCCGCGCAGCCAGCGCCGCATCGAGGTCCACCTTGACGAAGCGCGCCTTGTTGTTGGGCTGCATCTGGGCGATCTTGTCCATGTCCGCACTGATCACGGTGCCGATCATTGCATAGCCGCCGCCGGACACCGCGTCCCGGTGCAGGATGATCGGCTCCAGCCCGCCGGGCACTTGGATCGACCCGTAAGGGTAGCCCGCATCGACGATGTTGGACGGATCGGAGCCGGCGCCGAAGGGCTGCTGGCGCTCCCGGAACTTGAGCGGCCGGCCCTGCTTGTAGCGATAGCCGATGCGGTCGGCTTCCGGCGCCACGGTCCAGGTGTCCTCGAAGAAGGTCTGCGCCGACTCCTCTGTGATGCGGTGGAAATACAAGCCGGGGACCACGCGCAGCTCGAGTTCCTTAGGCAGCGGCATCGCCAGGTCGTCCGGGAGGCGTTTGCCGGGCTTGGCTCGAGCTCCGGCCTCGCCCACCGGCACGCTATCGCCGGGCTGCAGCTTGCGCCCCTGAAAGCCGCCAAAAGCACCCAGGCCGTAGGTGGAACGGCTGCCCAGGATGACCGGAACGTCGATGCCGCCGGCTACTGCGATGTAGGCGCGCGCACCGCTGCGCATGATGTCGAAGGTAACGACGGAGCCGGCCTTCACCGCGAGCGCCCGGTTGCAGGCGGCCGGCGTGCCGTCGACCCTGGGAGTCATGGCAGCCCCGGTGACAGCGATCAGCGCGTCGCGCTCGAACTCGAGCTCGGGCCCCATCAGCGTGCACTCGAGGACCGCTGCGCTCTCATCGTTGCCCACCAGCAGGTTGGCGGCGCGGAACGAGTACTGGTCGAGTGCGCCCGACAGCGGGATCCCGACGTTGTAGTAGCCCTCGCGGCCGGCGTCCTGCACAGTGGTCGCCAGGCCGGGCTTCAGGACCTTAATTGCCATACAGGACCTCCTCGAGCTGATGATTGTAGCCGGCGGGGTCGGCCAGAAACTTCTTCAGCGAGAAGCCGACTGGGCGGATGCGCAGGTCGAAGGTGCCGGCCTCCACCTGCTTCACGGCGCGATCGTAGGTCTCGCGGTCGACGGCCTTGAACTTCACGATGTCGCCCGGCCGGAACAGGCACATGAACTCCTTCAGATAGGTCAGGCCCTGGGCGGGGTCGAAGATCGGCGCCGGCGTGATGCCGAACATCTGGTAGCCGCCCGCGCCGCGCACGGAGTAGATGCAGCCGAAGCAGCCGCCGTGGCCGACGGTGAGCTTGGGAGTGTCGGTGCGCGGCCGCAGGTATTTTGGCACCTCGATCTGCCTGGCTCGCTCGACCAGCTGGAACAGGAAGGGCAGGCCGGCCACGAAGCCCACCATCGACACGAACCAAGGAGAGCCGCTGTGCGCGGCGATGAAGTCGTCAACCGACGGAAAGTTGTTGATGCGTGCAGCGTACTCGATGTCCGCGGAGCTGGGATCCTGATGGCGCTCGCGGAAACGCATCAGCGTCTCGCGCGTCCACGGGTCGTTGTACAGCACCGGAACCTCGATGATGCGGGTGTTCAGCTCCAGCTCGACGCTGCCCATGTCGCGCTCGAGCTGCTGCAGCAGATTCATCATCTCGTTGGGGTGCGTCACGTCCGGGTCGAACTTGACCTGATAGGATGCGTTCGCCGGGCAGATCTCGGTCACGCCCGGTACCTTCTTCTTGGCGAGCGCGGTGGTGATCGCCATGCCCTTGAAGAAGGCTTCGAGCGACATCTCCTCGGACAGCTCGACGAAGATGTGCTCGTCGGCGCCGAAGCTGTAGCGGGCGGTTCCTGTGGCCATGCTTGCTCCTGTGGGTCCGCGTTGAGAATTCAGGACGAGGGGGCGGCGAGCCAGCCCTCCAGGGAATTGGTGTCGAACTGTGCGGCGCCGAAGCGCGGCTCGTCCATCAGCATCAGGTGCAAGGCGCGGGTGGTCTTGACGCCTTCTACGTGCAGCTCCCGGAGCGCCCGGCGCATGCGCGCGATCGCCGTAACGCGGTCCTCGGCGTGCACAACCAGCTTCGCAAGGAGCGAGTCGTAGTAGGGGGGCACCGCGCAGCCGGGGTAGAGCATGGTGTCCACCCGCACGCCCGGGCCGCCGGGCAGGATGATTTCGGATACCCGCCCGGGGCTGGGCATGAAGTTCTTCTCCGGGTCCTCGGCATTGATGCGGCATTCGATGGCCGCGCCCCGGATCGCGATGTCGCTCTGCTTCAGCCGCAGCGGCTGGCCCTGGGCGATGCGGATCATCTCGTGCACGAGGTCGATGCCGGTGATCATCTCGGTGATCGGGTGTTCCACCTGGATGCGGGTGTTCATCTCGATGAAGAAGAACTCGCCGGAGTCGGAGTCATACAGATACTCTAGGGTCCCGGCGCTGCGATAGCTCACGGACTGCGCCAAGCGCACGGCCGATTCGCACAGGCGCTCGCGAGTTGCCGGCGACAGCGCAGGCGAGGGTGCTTCCTCGAGGACCTTCTGACGCCGGCGCTGCAGCGAGCACTCGCGCTCGAAGCAGTGCACCACGTCGCGGCCGTCGCCCAGGACCTGCACCTCGACATGGCGCGCGCGCCGGATGAAACGCTCCAGGTACACGCTCTTGTCGCCGAAGGCGGACTGCGCCTCGGCCTGCGCCACGCTCATTTGCTTGCGCAACTCGTCGGCATCGCCCGCGACCCGGATGCCGCGCCCGCCGCCGCCGGCCGAAGCTTTGATCAGGACCGGGAAGCCGATCTGCGCCGCGACCGTCACCGCCTCGTCGATCGTACCTACAACACCATCGCTGCCGGGGACGGTGGGCACGCCAGCCTTGGCGGCCGTCTCGCGCGCGAGGGCTTTGTTGCCCATGATGCGGATCGACTCGGGTGTGGGCCCCACGAATACCAGCCCTGCCTTCTCGACCGCCTCGGCGAATGCTGCGTTCTCGGACAGGAAGCCATAGCCGGGATGCACGGCATGCGCCCCGGAGTCGATCGCGGCCTGAATGATCGCGTCCGGCTTGAGGTAGCTCTTGCTCGCCGGCGGCGGTCCGATGGGCACCACCACATCGGCCATGCGCACGTGCAGGCTGTCGCGGTCCGCCTCGCTGTGCACCGCGACGGTCTCCAGGCCGAGCTCGCGAGCGGCCCGGATCACGCGGATCGCGATCTCTCCGCGGTTGGCAACCAGCAGTCGCTTCAGCATGCGAGCGTCGAGGTGAGACAGCAGGCACGTGCGACAGCCTGTCTCACGCGGTCTCCAGCATGACGAGCGGCTGGCCCGGCTCGACCGCCCCCTCGTTGTCCACCAGAAAGCGCACCACCTTGCCGGCCGCGTCGGCGTGTATCTCGTTGAACTGCTTCATCACCTCTACCAAGCCGATGGTGTCCCCGGGCTTGACGGTGTCGCCCTCCTTGACGAAGGGCTCGGCATCGGGCGCAGGCTTGCGGTAGAACACCCCGGGAAGGGGGCACAGCACCTCGTGATGCGGCATGGTCGGCTCCTTTTCGGATCGTGCATTCTAAAGCCCTTTGGCGTGTGAATCGGCCGCAATCCCTCAGCCGGGATCGCGCGGACGCGTCCGCGTCATACTCGGGCGCCGGGAAAACTCCTGCAGCCAGCCGGTCAGCCCCAAACAGCGCTGGCGCCATGCACCGGTGAATCGGAACTCGGTGTACTCCAGCGCGACCGCCGCTGCGAGCGAGTCCATGCGCGCGCCCGCACCCCGGATCTGCACACTGTCCTGCTCCAGCCGGTCGAGGGCCCGGTTGATTCGTACCTCCAGCTTGGCGATCACACCGGGGCTTTGCTCCCCGGATGGCCGAACCATCTCCATTCTGCGCTGCAGGCCCGCCTCCATGATGCCGATGGCCAGCGCCCAGCGCGTTTCCACTTCCCAGCGCAGCGCGGGCGGGACCAGGCTTGGTCGACCCGACACGGCATCGAAATAGCTGCAGATGACCCGGCTGTCGTAGATCGGCACGCCCGCCGCAGTGACCAGCGTCGGGATCTGACGCAGCGGATTGAGTGCATCGAGGAACTCGGCGTTGTAGACGTCGATGACGCGCTCTTCCAGAGGATGGTCCAGCTCGAGCGAGACCACCCGCGCCATCCTGCCGAACGGGCTGGTGGGGCCGTTGTAGAGGATGTCGGGCATGGGCTCGCCGCAGGGTACCGGCGCAGCTCAGTGTGCGCCGGCAGTTGCACGTGCCGCATTGCCGCCCAGGAACGGCGCAAGCGCCTCGCGCACCGCTCTTGCCAACGCGACTGCACCCGGGGTATCCGAGTGCACGCAGATGCACTGCGCCCGCATCGGAATGTCCTTGCCGCTGATCGACGTTGCTTTGCCTTCCTTCACGGCGCGAACCGCGCGCCGCGCTGCCTCCTGCGCGTCCTTCGCCTCGTGCTCACGAGTGATGATCAACGCGCCGTCGTCGGCATAGTCCAGGTCGGTGTAGTACTCGGCCTGGAAGCCGATCCCGCGCTCGGTGTAGATCTCCTCGTGCTTGGTTCCGGCCATGCCCAGCAGGGGGACGCCGAAGATCTCGGCTGCGTCGCACACTGCATGCGCGACCTGCTCGTCGCGGGCAGCTACACCGTAGAGCGCTCCGTGCGGCTTGATGTGGTTGAGCGGCATGCCCTCCGCATCCAGAAACGCCTTCAGCGCGCCGACCTGGTAGATCAGGAATGCGGCGAGCTCGTCGCGGCTCATCTTGATCTCGCGCCGGCCGAAGCCTTGCAGATCGGGATAGGAGGGGTGTGCGCCGACCCTCACGCCGTGGCGGGCGGCCAGGCGCACGGTCTTGCGCATCACGACCGGGTCGGAGGCGTGGAAGCCGCAGGCCACGTTGGCCATGGTGATGTAGGGCATGATCCCTTCGTCGTCCCCGCACTTGTACAGGCCGAAGGCCTCGCCCATGTCGCAATTGATTTCGATACCCATGTTGGCTCTCCTGTCTAGTCCTTCATACCGGCGATGACGCGCAGGCGCAGCTGGTCCGCAATGACGGCAAGAATCAACAGCAGCCCGAGCACGACGGTCTGCAGATACGACTCGATCTGGGCGAGATTCATCCCGTTCTGCACCAGCCCGATGAACAGCGCGCCAAGGATCACATTGCCCACCCGTCCCACCCCGCCGCGCAGGCTCACACCGCCGATGACGCAGGCGGCAATCGACTCCAGCGGCATGGAGGCGCCGATATTGGCCTCGCCGGTCTCCAGGCGGGCTGTCAGCAGCATGCCGCAGATGGCGGTGACGAAGCCGCACAGCGCGTACGTCAGGAACAGCGTGAGGCGGGTGTTGATGCCGGACAGATGAGCGGCCTTGACGTTGCCGCCCACCGCGTAGAAATAGCGCCCGAGCGCCGTGCGGTTCACCAGCACCCAGGCGAGCCCTGCCACCACCACCGCGACGAGCACCGGAACCGGGACACCGGCAAACCGGCCGAACCCGAACACCGAGCCGAACTCCGGCGGCATCCCGTACACGGGCACCCCGCCAGTCATGTACAGGGCGATGCCGAACCCGACCGAAGCGATCCCCAAGGTCATGATGAAGGGCGAGACGTTGAACACCGCCACGCCGATGCCGTTGCATACCCCTACCAGGGTGCCCGCCATGATCCCCGCCAGGCAGCCCAGCGCGATCGCCAGCCACACGCTCTCGGGAACCGATGCCGCCACGCTCGCCATCGCACTGGCCCCCACCACCGAGGTCAGCGCGACGATAGTGCCGACGGACAGGTCGAAGCCGCCGGTGAGCAGCGCGAGCATCTGGCCGAGCGCAACGATCATCAGGTAGACCGATTGCCGCACCACATTGACGAGGTTCTCGGCGGTGAGGAAGTTGTCCGACATGGCCGTGAACACGACCACCGCGATCGCCAACAGGAAGGGCAGCACGCCGAGCCGCAGAAACAGCACTTGGGCCAGGTGCACCGCGCGCGAGCGCGACGGCTCGCGGGCGCCCGCCTGGTCCGGCGCTGTCTGGGGCTCGCTCCCGGCGGGCTGACTCATGCCGCCTCCCTCTCGAAAAAGTGGCGCAGGACGTTCTGCTCGGTGATATCGGCGCCGGCGAATTCGGCCTGGATGCGGCCCCGGTACATCACGTAAAGTCGATGGCTCAGGTGCAGCACCTCCGGTAGATCGGAGGATATCAGGAGCACTGCGGCGCCGCCTTCACACAGCTCGCCGATGAAGCGGTAGATGGCAGCGCGCGTGGCCACGTCCACACCCACAGTGGGCTCGTCGAACACGAAGAGCCGCACCGGCCGGCTCAGGCTCTTGGCAATCAGCACCTTTTGCTGGTTGCCCCCTGAGAAGTGGGCCACGTCGCGCTCGGGCTTCGCCGGCTGCAGGTTGATGCGGCGGGTAAGCCGGGCGGTCAACTCCTGCTCTTGCGCAATCGACAGGAACGCGCCCTTGCGCAGCGGCTTCTGCTGCAGTGCCGGCAGCACCATGTTCTCCCGGCACGAGCGCATCATCACCAGGCCTTCCTCGCGCCGGTCGGGCGGCAGGTAGAAGAAACCCTTCTGCAGCATGCTGCGTGGCACCAGCCCAGTGACGTCTTCGCCCGCGAGCCAGACCCGACCCGACGCGATGCGATCCAGCCCGAAGCAGGCACGCGCCAGCTCTGACTTGCCGGAGCCGACCAATCCCGCCAGCCCCACGATCTCCCCGGCCCGTACCTCCAGCGTGGCGCCCCGAACGCTCAGCGAGGCGGCGGTCAGGTTCTCCACCTTGAGGATGATCTCCCGGGGTGCGTGCGGGATCGTCGGGTAGATCTCGCTGATCACCCGCCCGGTCATCAGCTCCACCAGGCGATCCTCGGAAGTGGTCTTGGCATCAACCGTGTCGATCAGCCGGCCGTCGCGCAGCACGGTGATGCGATGCCCGATGCGGCGGATCTCGCTCATGCGATGGGTGATGTATATCACTCCCACGCCGCGCGCGGTCGCGGCTTGGATCAGCGCGAACAGTTGCTCCGTCTCGCGCTCCGTCAGGGAAGCCGTCGGCTCGTCGAGGATCAGCACCGACGGCTGAGTGCGAAACGCCTTCGCGATCTCCACCATCTGCTGCTGTGCGCGCGTCAAGTGCTGGACCCGCTCGGACGGGTCCAGCGCGAAGCCCAGGCGGTCCAGCATGTGCTTGGCTTCCCGGCGCAGCGCCTTGCGGTCCAGGAAGCCGTGCCGGCGGGGCTCGGCGCCGAGGAACAGGTTCTGCTCAACGGTGAGCTGGGGCACCAGCGAGAAGTCCTGGAACACCGCGCTGATGCCCAGCTCGCGCGCGCGGTGCACCGAGTGCAGGTGCACGGGCCGGCCGCGCACGAGGATCTCGCCCGCGGTGGGCTCCTGGGCCCCGGCAAGCAGCGAGATCAGCGTGGACTTACCGGCGCCGTTCTCCCCGAACAGGACATGGACCTCTCCAGCCAGGAGCTGGAAGTTCACGCGATCGAGCGCCAGGACGCCGGGATATTGCTTGATAACCTGGCGGCACTCGACCAGTGGAGTCGGCGTGGCGGAGCCCATGGACGCAGCGGACCTGCGAGCGAAACCGGCGACGCGGGGCGGCGCTCCGCGCTCGCCGGTGCCGTGGCGGCGGCTCAGTCGACCTTGAAGGTCGGCTTGAAGCTGGCTGGCGCCAGCGTGGACTCGGTGTTGAAGGTCTTGAAGTTCGACTGGTCCACGACGAACAAGGCCGGTCCCACGTGCTTCATGTAGTCCTTGCTCTCCAGGATGCGAACCGCTTGGTCGATGGCGATGCGCCCTTGGATTACCGGCGAGTCGGTCGGCGCAGCCATGATCGAGCCGCCGCGGATCCCCTGGTGCACGCCCGGCGTGTAATAGTAGGAAAGAACCTTGATCTTCTTGTCCAGGCCCCGCGACTTGAGGATCGGAACAGCGGCTTCCGCCGTCACCGCGGTACCGACGATGTAGGAAACATCGGGATGAGCCTGCAGCGTGTCCTCGACCAGTTTGGACTGCACTTCCTTGCCGGTGTCCCCGTACTTGGTCTCCACGACCTGCACGGCGCTGCCCTTGATGGCGCCCTGGAAGCCGGCATTGCCCGCCTCGACCCAGCCCGCTCCCGGCGGGCCCGGGAACCAGGCCACCTTGACCGGCGGGCTGCCAGCGGGATGCAACTTGGCCAGCACCTCGCCCGCCTTCGCGCCCATCTCGCCGAACGAAACCAGGGATTTCGCCGACAGCTCCGGCGAGGAGATGCCGTTGATGACGTCGATGACCGGGATGTTCTTCTTGCGGATTTCCGAGACGAGGTTGTTCAGACCATCGGCAGAGATCGCGCCAATCACCACCGCGTTGGCGCCTGCTGCTACGCAGTCCTCGATCTGGGAGATCTGCTTCTTCAGCTCGGTGTAGCCGCCGGCCTCGACCAGCTGCATCTTCACGCCCAAGCGCTTGGACTCCTCCACGACGCCGTAATCAACGCCCATCCAGTAGGCATCCTTCATGTGCGGGAAGGAAACGCAAATATTCCACTTCTTGGACGCCTTGGGCAGCGGCGTGTAGTTGACGTTCTTGCGTGGGCTGCTCATGTCGAAGGGAGGATCCCACTGCTGGACCGGATAGGGGAACCAGTCTTTCGCGAACGCCGGCGTGCACGACCAGGCGAATGCGCCTACCAGCGCGCTGGCCGCGACCAGTGACTTGCAGCTGAGATTTGCCGCCATGTCGAAGTCTCCTCGTGTAAGGTTCTGTTGTGCTGTTGGGGCCGAAGCCAGAGTCAGTATAGGTAAGCATCCGACCCACTGTAAAATATTAATTTGCGCGCATGCGAAGTCAATTGGACCGATCCGGGCCCGGGCCGGTTATCGTCGTTGCACTGGTGGCCGATCGGGTGCTGCTGCCCGTTTCCGCCGGCTATAGCTCCATGCACGGCAAGGACATCTCCCGCTATGCCGGCAGCTGTCAGGGTGCGACCGACTGCCGGGCATTGACAGATGAGTTGCGGGCGGGCAATTTCTTTACCTCAGCGAGTACAAGGAGACCGACCATGAACGCACTGACGAGGATATTGCTCGCGGCTGCCATCGCTGCGCTGTCCTCTACGGCGCTGGCCAATCTGGGCGCCGACGATGAAGAAAGCGCCGACCCCGACTGGCTGGCCGGAAAGCAGGCGGTGGAGGCGCAAGACTGGAAGACCGCCGTGGCCCACCTGAGCAAAGCCGCGGCCGCCGAGCCGGACAACGCC
Source organism: Burkholderiales bacterium (assembly GCA_036787045.1). Classification (GTDB taxonomy): domain Bacteria; phylum Pseudomonadota; class Gammaproteobacteria; order Burkholderiales; family SHXO01; genus SHXO01. The sequence goes on from DAIQQA010000013.1 coordinate 40,254, forward strand.
GACATCCAGAACTGGCTCGGCTTCGCCCAGCGCAAGCTCGGCAACATGGACGCAGCGTTCGCTGCCTATGCCGCGGCCCTGAAGCTCAACCCCCAGCACAAGCACGCCCATGAGTACATCGGTGAGGCCTACCTGCTGGTGAACGACCTGCCCAAGGCCGAGAAGCACCTGGCCGAGCTGCAGCGACTGTGCACACCCATTCCCTGCGAGGAGTACAAGGACCTCAAGCGGGCAGTGGACGCGTACAAGAAGAAACAGTAATCCGCATCCGCGGGGCGCGGCTGGTGCCCAACCCGGCGATCCGCGCCGTGCTCTGGGACTTCGGGGGCGTCATCACCGACAGCCCCTTCGAAGCGTTCCGCCGCTTCGAACGGGAACGCGGACTGCCCGAGGACTTCCTGCGCCGGGTCAACGCGACCAATCCCGACAGCAACGCCTGGGCGCGCTTCGAGCGCAGCGAGCTGACGCTTGCGGAGTTCGACGCGGCCTTCGCGGAGGAAACGGCGGCAGCCAGCCACCGCGTCGGTGGTGCGGAAGTGGTGAAGTTGCTCTACGGCGCGGTGCGCCCGGCCATGGTCGAGGCCCTGCGCCGCGTCGGAGAGCACTACACCACCGCCTGCCTGACCAACAACGTCAACACAGGTCCAGGTCATGGGCTGCCCACCTCGGATGAGCGTGCCGAAGAGGTGCTCCGCATCCTGGCGATGTTCGACCACGTGATCGAGTCGCGCAAGGTCGGCGCACGCAAGCCCGAGCCGCGCTTCTACGAGCTGGCGCTTGCCCGGCTCGCGATCGATCCGCACGAGGCGGTCTACCTGGACGACCTCGGCATCAATCTCAAGCCCGCACGCGCATTGGGTATGACTACCATCAAGGTCGACAGCGCGCCGCAGGCGCTTGCCGAGCTGGCGCGGGTTCTCGATCTACCGCTGGACTACTGACCTAAAGCAACACCCAGCGCAGAGACGCGGAGAACGCAGAGGCCGCAGAGGAGAAGACAGATCCGTATACAGGATCTCGTGCCAGGTATGGAGCAGCGCACGTCGTTCACGGAGCCCAGGCCCCTATCCTGGTCTCGCGCAGCGTACCGCCGCGCCTCTCCGCATGGCCTTTTCTCCGCGTCCTCTGCGCCTCTGCGTTGGGTGTGGGCAGTAGAACGCCCTAGTCAGCCCGCCGCGGCTTGCGCGGCGCACGCGCGAACAAATAGTCGTACAAGCCGTCGGGCATGGCTCTGAGCGCCGCACCCACCAACCCCATCTGCCAGGGGATTACGGCCTTGCGCTCGCACCGCTCGATGGCTCGGGCCATGCGCCGCGCCGCCTCCTCGGGCTGCAGCATGAAGGGCATGGGATAGGGGTTGCGCGCGGTCATGGGCGTTGCGATGTAGCCGGGACAGATCGTTACCACGTCCACGCCGGTCCCGCGCAGCTCCACGCGCAGGCTTTCGAGATAGGCGATCGCGGCGGCCTTCGAAGCGGAGTAGGCGCCGGCCCCGGGAAGGCCGCGAAAGCCAGCCACACTGGCGATGCCGACCAGAGTGCCTGACGCGGCCTTGCGCATGCCCGGCAGGAAAGGCTGGAAGGTGTTGAACAACCCTACGACGTTGATGTCCAGGATCTCCTGGAATACCGCATGGTCCTCGGCCCGTTCGGTGAGCGTGCCGGCAGACACCCCCGCACTGCCGATGACGATGTCGGCGCCGCCGAAGCGCTGCCGGAAATCCTCGCCGGCCGCGCGCATCGCATAGCGATCGCGCACGTCCGCTGCGTACAGCGTGCACTCTGCACCCAGGCCCGATGCGAGGCGGGCAAGGGGAGCGTGCCTGCGTGCGATCAGCCCGAGCGCGGCGCCGCGCCGCGCGTATTCGCGGGCCAGCGCTGCGCCGATGCCGCTGGAGGCGCCGGTTATCACGACGCGCAGAGGGGTAGTAGCCATCATGCCGATCTCAGCGCCCTGCGCTGCGCCGCTCGTCACGGGCCAATGCCACCAGCCCCTCGACCACGTCCATCAGCACCGCCACGCCGCCCGCCATGCCGGTGCTGGTGAGATAGCGCCCATCCACCACCACGGACGGCGTGGTCTCGACCCGATAGGCGTAGGTCGCCTCGCGCGCCGCCTCCACCTTGGCCATCGTGGCTGGCGCGTGGAGCAACTCCTCCACACGTTCGCGGGCCAGACCCTGTTTGGCCAGCCAGTCGGTCAGCACGGCCTCGTCTTCGAGATTGAGCCCGTCGCGGTGATACCCGCGGAAAACCTTCCCATGCAGCGACGCGAGCTGGCCCTCTGCCTCGAGGACGTAGAACGCCTTGGTCAGTGCCATCCAGCGGGTGTTGCGGATCGCCGGCTGCAGCCGGAACACGACATCGGCGGGCTTGCGTGGGAGCCACTGTCTGACGTAAGGCTCCAGCTCGTTGCACCAGCGGCAGCCGTAGTAGAAGAACTCGACTACCTCGATGCGCCCAGGGTCGGACAGCGGCTGCTGGGGGATGACGCGGTACTCGACCTCCTCCATGAGGTCGATCGCCCGGGCGGGCCACGCCATCAGCAGCGCCGCTGCCATCAGACTCAGCCGGCGGCGCTGCGGGCTCATGCTGCTGCGCAATCAGCCCTTCGGCTTGGCGGTCGTCGGGGTGGCGGCACGCTTGCGCTCCATGCCGATGAGCTGATCCAGCACGCCGAAGAAACGCATCATGTCGACACCGCCGCCCGGACCGGTGACCATGGACGGACCGGTGAAGTATTTGCCGTTGACCGCGACCGCCGGTGTGAACTGCACGCCGTAGGCGCGGCCCATGGCCATGGCGCGCTGGACCTTGGCATCGATGCCGAAGGAGCTGTAGACCTGGGCGAACTTGGCGCCGTCGATCCCCTGCTGGCCTGCCCACTTGATGATGGTCTGGTCATCGAACAGCTGCTGCCCCTGCTTGTGGATGGCGTCGAAGACCTTGTCATGGTACTTGTCCACCACGGCCATCGTCTCCAGGGTGTAATAGAGCTTCGCCAGCGGCTTCCACTGTTCCCGGAACACTACCGGCACGGGTTTGTAGTCCACGTCCTTCGACTGGCGCTTGAGCCAGTCCTGCAGCGGCGCCTCGAAATCGGCGCAGTGCGGGCAGGCATACGAGAAGAACTCGATGACCTCGATCTTCTTCGCGTTCGGCGGCTTCTGCGGCGGGTTGATCAGCTTGTAGTCCTTGTCCTGGATCGGCATCTGGGCGCGCGCGGCACCGGCCAGCATAGTGAACAGTGCGAGAGAAAACCAACCGAAGAGTTTGACGATTCTCATGGACGCTCCTTGGGGGGTCAGCGCTTGGGTTCGCGCTCGGTCACTTTGATCACGCTGGGCTCGATCTTGTTCTCGCGGAGCACGGCTCGTGCCCGATCCAGCTCAGCAGTCGTGGCGTAGGGCCCCAGGCGGACCCGGTGCCACACGGTGCTGTCGGAGAGGGTGGTGGTCTGGATCTGCGCCTCCAGGCCCGCCAACGCGAGCCGTGCCTTGAGGTTGTCGGCATCGGATGATTTCTGGAATGCGCCGGCCTGCAGGTACATGACCTCGCGCTCCGGCCCTCTTGTGTCACGCCGTGCAGTAGGTTCCTGCTTGCCCGGCAGGATCTCGTAGAAGTCGAAGCGCGGCTTGCCGTCGCCCTTGGCCTCGCCGGACCTGGCGCCCGGCTCCGGCAGCCCCGCGGGCGGTCCCGTACGTGCCGGACCAGCAGGCTGCTGCTCCTTCGCCGCTACCGGCTCCTTCTCTTTGGGCACCTTGGTGACAAAGGGGTTCACTTTGTTCAGATACAGCGCCACCGCCAGCGCCAGACACAGGCCCAGCAGCAGTCCGATGAACACGCCGATCAGCAGCGGGTGGCCGGCGGCGCCGCGCGCCTGAGGCGTCCGCGGCCGATTGGTGCGCGTCGATGCTGCAGCGGGCATGGCTACATTTTCTCCGGGGCGCTAACGCCAAGCAGGCGCAGGCCATTGCGCAGCACCTGGCCGATCGCGGTGATCAGCGCGAGCCGCGCATTGCGGGTGCGCTCTTCGTCCACGAGGAACGGCACCGCCTGGTAGTAGCTCTGGAAGCCTCCGGCCAGCTCCTTGAGGTAGAAGGCCACGAGGTGAGGCGCGAGGTCGCGTGCGGCATCCTCGATCACCTGCGGGTACTCCATCAGCTGGCGCAGCAGTGCGAGCTCCTGCTCGCTGGCCAGCGGGCTCAAGTCGGCCTGCACGAGGTCGGGCTGGTACCCGCCCCACTTCTCCAGGACGCTCGCGACACGCGCGTGCGCATACTGGACGTAGTACACCGGATTGTCGGTGCTTTGGGACTTGGCCAAGTCCAGGTCGAAGTCCAGGTGCTGGTCGCTCTTGCGCAGCACGTAGAAGAACCGCGCTGCGTCGTTGCCCACTTCCTGGCGCAGCTCGCGCAATGTGACGAAGTCACCCGATCGGGTGGACATGGACACCTTCTTGCCTTGACGATACAACACAGCAAACTGCACCAGAGCGATGGTTAGCCGGCCGGGGTCGATCTCCATCGCCTGCAGCGCACCCTTGACGCGCGGAATATAGCCGTGGTGGTCGGCGCCCCAGACGTCGATCACCATGTCGAAACCGCGCTCGAACTTGTTCAGGTGGTAGGCGATGTCCGAAGCAAAGTAGGTGTACTGCCCGTTCCCGCGCTGGACCACTCGGTCCTTCTCGTCGCCGAACGTGGTCGAGCGGAACCAAATCGCACCGTCCTGCTCGTAGACGTGCCCACCCCGGCGCAGCTTCTCCAGCGCGCGTTCGATGTGCCCCGTATCGTACAGCGAGCGCTCGGAGAACCAGGCGTCGAACGTCACTCCGAACTCGAGCAGATCGTTGCGGCAATCCTCCAGCTGCTCGGTAAGGGCGTAGTCGTGCACGTACCTGTACTCTTCTCCCAAGAGCCGCTTGGCGCGGGCGATGAGCGCGTCCAGATGAGCCTCCGCATCGGCCTCGAGCAATGGGATGTCGTCCGTTATGCGCTCCGCGGCGCGCACGAAGCGCTTGCCATGGGCAGCCGCGATAGCGGCACCCATCTCGCGCACGTACTCACCCTGGTAGGCGTTCGGCGGGAATGCGACCACTACGCCCTGCAGCTCCAGATAGCGCAGCCAGGTCGACAGGGCCAGGATATCCATCTGCCGGCCGGCATCGTTCACGTAAAACTCGCGCGTGACGGCAAATCCCGCTGCGGCAAGCACATCGGCCAGGCTCGCCCCGTACGCGGCACCGCGGCCGTGGCCGACATGCAGCGGCCCGGTCGGATTGGCGGAGACGAACTCGACCTGCACCTTCTTCCCCGCACCGTACTGTCCGGCACCATAGGCGTCGCCACGCGTGAGCACCTGCGCGATCACGCCACGCTTGGCGTCTGGCTTCAGATACAGATTGATGAAGCCGGCCCCGGCGATCTCTGCTCTGTCGAGAACGGGTGAGGGGGGCAGTGCGCTGACAAGCGCCTGCGCGATCTCGCGCGGATTGCGCTTGAGCGGCTTGGCCATCTGCAGGGCAAGATTGCAGGCGAAGTCGCCATGCTCGGCCTGGCGCGGGCGCTCCAGCGCGACCACACCCGACGCGCCCGGCGCGACCTGCGCGAGCGCCTCGGCGAAGAGTGCAGCAAGATGGGCCTTGAGGTCGGGAGGGGGCTGCGCCGACATGGAGTGTTCGCAGGAAAACCGCGATTATAGTCTGTAGGCCGACCCCGTTGCCCCAAGGGCCGGGTATCGGGATCGGACTGCGAGCTAGACCTCCAGCGGATCGACCTCCAGCGACCAGCGCACGCTCCGGGAGGCCGAATCGCTCAGTCCGGGCCACCAGGCGCTCAGGAAGCGCTGCAGGTCGGTCCGAGCGGCTGCCTGCACCAGCAACTGCCCGCGCTCGCGCCCTGCGACGCGCTCGATGGCCGGAGGCACGGGATCGAAGATCTGCACCGGCATGCCCAGCGCCGCGCCGGCTCGCGCCGCCCGCATCAGATAGTCATCCACCACCGGGCGACGGGTGGCTTCGGCCCGCAGCAGCGCCTGATGACAGTACGGCGGGAAACCGCACTGGCGGCGCTCTTCCAGCCCCACCTCTGCGAACGCTGCATAATCCTGCCGACGTACTGCGTCGTAGAGCGGATGCTCGGGGAACTCGGTCTGGATCAGGACCTCACCGGGCCGGTCCGCCCGCCCGGCGCGGCCTGCCACCTGGGTCAGGAGGGCATACAGCCGCTCGGCTGCGCGAAAGTCGCTGCTGTATAGCGCGCCGTCGGCGTTCACCACGCCGACTAGCGTCAGGTGCGGGAAATCGTGCCCCTTGGCCAGCATCTGGGTACCGACCAGAATGTCGACGCGCTGAGCGCGGATATCCTCCTGCATGGCGTCGAAGGCATGCCGACGACGCGTGCTGTCGCGGTCTACGCGCAACACACGCGCGGCGGGAAACAGCTCGGCCAGCGCGCTCTCGAGGCGCTGCGTGCCGTGGCCGGCAGGCGCCAGGTCCTGATTGCCGCAGGCCGGGCAGACGGCGGCGACCGGCTCCTCGTGCCCGCAGTAATGACAGCGCAGCAGCCGCGCTTTCAGGTGCAGCACGAGACGGGCCGAGCAGCGGGTGCAGGGGCTGGCCCAGCCGCAGGCGGGACACACTAGCGCGGGCGCGTAACCGCGGCGGTTCACGAACACCAGGCTCTGCTCGCCGCGGGACAGACGCACGCCGATCGCCTGCACCAGCGCCTGCGACAGTCCGTGGTGCAGGCGCTCCCGCCGCGTGTCCACGCAGCGGATCTGCGGAAGGCTGGCGTCCGGGCGGGACGGCAGGGACAGCAGGGTATAGCGCCCAGCGCGCGCGTTCGCATAGCTCTCCAGCGAGGGGGTGGCGGAGCCGAGCAGGGCCGGCACCGCGCGGCGCTTGGCGCGCAGCAGGGCCAGATCGCGCGCAGAGTAGCGCAGCCCGTCCTGCTGCTTGAAGGACGCATCGTGCTCCTCGTCCACGATGACCAAGCCGAGATCCGGCAACGGCGTGAACACCGCCAGGCGCGTGCCGATGACCACCCGGGCGCGACCCGCCTGGGCATCGCGCCAAGCCCGCAAACGCTCGCCATCGGCCAGATTGCTGTGCAGCGTGGCCAGCGGCACTTCGGGAAAGCGCGCGCGGAAGCGCCCGATCAGCTGCGGCGTAAGGTTGATCTCGGGGACCAGCACGAGCGCCTGGCGCCTGCGCGCCAGCACCTCGGCGACGACGGCAAAATAGACCTCGGTCTTGCCGCTGCCTGTGACTCCCCGGAGCAGGAAAGGCGCGAAGCGATCAAGCACGCCGACCACGGCCTGCACGCACTGCACCTGCTCCGACGTGAGCGCAGGACCAGCCGTCGGACTCGCTTCGGCCAAGGGAGGTCGCATGGGTTCGCCTGCAGTGCTCTCCACGCGCTCGATCAGCCCCTGACGCTCGAGCTCGGGGAGCGCGCGCGCCGCCGCGGGCGACAGCTTGCGCAGAGCGGCGAGGTCCAGCACTGCTGCCTCGCGCAGCGCCGCGAGGAGGCGGCGACGGACTGCAGCGCGCTGCGGCAGCTGCGACGGCTCGAGGGCGCGGCCGGCCGGCGTGAGCCGGTACGCGCGGGTCGCGGTGTTCTTCGGCACTCGTGCGCGTCGCAGGAGTTGCGGCAAGGCGCCCATCACCACCTGCCCGACGGGGTGGTGGTAGTACTCGGTACTGAAGAACAGCAGTTCCATCACGTCGGCGTCCAGGGCAGGCTCGTCGCGGAATACGTGTGCAACCGGCTTGATGCGCTCGTGCGCAACTTGCGGCTGCACGTTGGTCTGCGCGATCACACCCACCTTGCGGCCTCGGCCGAAAGGCACCAGCACGCGCTGCCCGACGCTTGCCGGCGCGTCGACGGGACATTGATAGTCGAACAGCGTGGGCAGCGGCACGTCGAGTGCGACGCGGACGACTCTCATGGCGGTGCTTCGCGCGGCGGGTGCCGCGCTTACGCGTGATAGGCGCGGCTTTGCTCGTGCACGATGTCCACCAGCGCCGCCACGTTTTCCGGGGGCGTGTGCTGCGACACGCCATGGCCGAGATTGAAGACGTGGCCGCTGCCGCTGCCGAACGCAGCCAGCACCTTGCCGGCTTCGGCGCGCACCACGTGGGGATCGGTCAGCAGAACGGCGGGATCCAGATTGCCCTGCAGGGCGACGCGGTCGCCCACGCGGGCACGCGCCGCGCCGATATCGACGGTCCAGTCCAGCCCCAAGGCATCGGCGCCGATGTCCGCCAGGCTCTCGAGCCAGAGCCCGCCGCCCTTGGTGAAGACGATCCGCGGCACGATCTCGCCGCGCGAGGTGCGCTCGAGCCCTTGCATGACCCGCTGCATATAGCGCAGGGAGAACTCGTGGTAAGCCGCATGGGACAGCGCGCCGCCCCAGGTGTCGAACACCATCACTGCCTGTGCGCCCGCTTCGATCTGCGCGTTCAGGTAAGCGATCACCGCCTGCGCGTTGATGTCGAGCACTCGGTGCAGCAGATCGGGCCGCGCGTACAGCATGCGCTTGATCTCGTGGAACTCGGTTCCGCCACGCCCTTCGATCATGTAGCAGGCGAGCGTGAACGGGCTGCCCGAGAACCCGATCAGCGGAATCTCGTTGGCGAGCGCGCGCCGGATTTGCCCCACCGCATCGAGCACGTAGGCCAGATGCTCATGAGGATCGGGCACGCTCAGGTCGCGGATCTCCCACTCCTCCCGCAGCGGCCGCTCGAAGCGCGGCCCCTCGCCCTCGGTGAAGTAAAGCCCCAGCCCCATCGCGTCGGGGATGGTGAGAATGTCGGAAAACAGGATCGCGGCGTCGAGGGCGAACCGTGCCAGCGGCTGCAGAGTGGCCTCGGTGGCAAGATCCGGATTCTTCGCCAGCTCGAGAAAGCTGCCCGCTCGCGTGCGCGTCTGGTTGTACTCGGGCAGATAGCGCCCGGCCTGACGCATGATCCAGATCGGAGTGTAGGGCGTGGGCTGGCGCAGCAGCGCGCGCAGGAAGGTGTCGTTCTTGGGTTTGGTCATCGTCTAAAGCCAAGCTCTCAACGCCAAGGGCGCCAAGGACGCAAAGGGCGCCAAGGAAAGACGAACTACCATCCTACGCTTCCTAACGTCGTCGGAGCGAGGTCGATTGCCGTTCGCCTTTCGTGGCGCTCTCCTTGGCGTCCTTGGCGTCCTTGGCGGTGAGAGCTTCAGTAGCTCGGGTCAGCGCGGGAGGTCCGAAGCGCCCATCAGGAACTCGTCGACCGCGCGCGCACACTGCCGCCCTTCGCGGATCGCCCATACTACCAGCGACTGGCCGCGCCGCATGTCCCCGGCAGTGAACACCTTCGGGACCGAGGTCTGGTAGCAGCCCGCGCCGTCGGTGCTGGCTTTGACGTTGCCGCGTGCATCGTATTCGACGCCCAACTCCTCCAGCATGCCCTTGTGCACTGGACTCACGAATCCCATCGCCAGCAACACCAGATCGGCTGGCAGCTCGAACTCGGTGCCCGGCACTTCCTGCATCTTCATCTGGCCGCTGGCCGGGTCCTTCGTCCAGTCTACCCGCGCCGCGACCAGCGACTTGACCCTGCCGTTCTCGCCTTTGAACATCTTGGTGGCCACCGCCCAGTCGCGATTGGCGCCTTCCTCGTGTGAGGAGGAGGTGCGCAGCTTCGCGGGCCAGTAGGGCCACACTGGATTCCCCTGGCTGATCTGCGGCGGGGTGGGCAGCAGCTCGAACTGGGTGACGGACTTGGCACCGTGCCGGTTGGACGTGCCCACGCAGTCCGAGCCGGTGTCGCCCCCGCCGATGACGACCACGTGCTTACCCGTGGCCCACAGGTCGGGAACTCCGCTGTCGCCGGCCACGCGCTTGTTCTGCAGCGGCAGGAACTCCATCGCGAAGCAGATGCCATCCAGCTCGCGCCCTGGGACCGGCAGGTCGCGTGGCTGCTCGGCGCCGCCGGACAGCACGACAGCATCGAACTCGGCTGCCAGCTGCTTTACCGGCACGAATTCGCCGGCAAGATTGCTTACCCCCGCCGCGAGCTCCTTCTGCGTGCCAACGCACACCCCAGTGCGGAACTCCACGCCCTCGGCCTGCATCTGGTCCATGCGCCGGTCGATCAACCACTTCTCCATCTTGAAGTCGGGGATGCCATAGCGCAGCAGACCGCCGATGCGGTCGTTCTTTTCGAGCAGCACCACAGCATGGCCAGCCCGCGCCAGCTGCTGCGCAGCCGCCAGACCGGCCGGCCCCGACCCCACCACTGCGACGCGCTTGCCGGTCTTGCGTTGCGGCGGCTGCGGGACCACCCACCCCATCTCGTAGCCCTTGTCGATGATGGCGTGCTCGATCGACTTGATCCCGACCGGGTCGTTGTTGATGTTGAGCGTGCAGGCTTCTTCGCAGGGCGCCGGGCACACACGCCCGGTGAACTCGGGGAAGTTGTTGGTCGAGTGCAGCGTGTCCAGCGCCTGGCGCCAGTTCTGCTTGTAGACCAGGTCGTTCCAGTCCGGGATGATGTTGTTGATCGGGCACCCGGTCATGCAGAACGGGATCCCGCAATCCATGCAGCGCGCACCCTGGATCGACGCTTCCTTGTCGCTCAGGTGTGCGACGAACTCGCGGTAGTGCTTGACGCGCTGCTCCTTCGGCTCGGAGGCCTCCTGCAGGCGTTCGTACTCCAGAAACCCGGTTACCTTGCCCATCTGTCCAATGCCTCATTGAACCACAGAGACACAGAGGCACAGAGAAAATTCCAACACAGGTTTCCTCTGTGTCTCTGTGCCTCTGTGGTGAGAAGTCGCGCTACGCAGCCAGCTTGCGCTGCTTCTCTGCCAGCTCGCCCAGCGCGCGCCGGTACTCGTGCGGGAACACCTTCACGAACCGGTTGCGGTAGCTCGCCCAGTTGTCGAGGACCTGCCTGGCGCGCGCGCTGCCAGTGTAGCGCGCGTGATGCTCGATCAGCCGCTTGAGAATAACCTCATCGGCCTCACCGCGGTGCCAGAGGTCGCGCGCCAGCTTGGCCTCCTGCTCGGCTTCGGGCAGGACCGGCTCCAACGCGACCATGACGGGATTGCAGCGCTTGGCGAACTGACCGTCCAGATCGAGCACGTAGGCCACGCCGCCCGACATGCCGGCGGCGAAGTTGCGCCCGGTGATCCCCAGCACTGCCACCGTGCCACCCGTCATGTACTCGCAGCCGTGGTCGCCCATCCCCTCCACGACTGCGTGGGCGCCGGAGTTGCGCACAGCGAAGCGCTCGCCGGCCACCCCGCGGAAATACGCCTCTCCGGCGATGGCCCCGTACAGCACCACGTTGCCGGTGATCATGTTCTCCGTGGGCTCGCCGCGGAACTTCGGGCTCGGCTGCACGCTGATGCGCCCGCCGGACAGCCCCTTGCCGCAGTAGTCGTTGGTCTCGCCGATCAGGTCCAGGGTCACGCCCTTGGCCAGGAAGGCGCCGAAGCTCTGTCCGGCGGACCCCGCCAGCCGCACGTGGATGGTGTCGTTGGGCAGCCCATCGTGACCGTAGCGGCTGGCGATCTCGCCCGAGAGCATGGTGCCCACGGTGCGGTTGATGTTGCGGATCGGCATCTCGATGGTGACCCGCTCGCCCCGCTCCAGCGCCGGCTGCGCCAGCTCGATCAGGCGCAGATCGAGCGCCTTCTCCAGGCCGTGGTCCTGCTTCTCGCGGTGGTACACCGCGACCTCGGCCGGCACCGTCGGCATGTAGAAGATGCGTGAGAAGTCCAGCCCCCTGGCCTTCCAGTGCTCGATCCCGCGCTTCATATCAAGGTGATGGCTGGCACCGATGAGGTCGTTGAACTTGCGCACGCCCAGTTGCGCCATCAGCTGGCGCACTTCCTCGGCGACGAAGAAGAAGAAGTTGATGACGTGCTCGGGCTGACCGCGGAACTTTCTGCGCAGCACCGGATCCTGGGTCGCCACGCCCACCGGGCAGGTATTCAGATGGCATTTGCGCATCATGATGCAGCCGCTGACCACCAGCGGTGCCGTGGCGAAGCCGAACTCGTCGGCGCCCAGCATGGCGCCCACCACCACGTCGCGGCCGGTCTTGATTTGCCCGTCCACCTGCACTGCGATGCGTCCGCGCAGGCGATTGAGCACCAGGGTCTGCTGCGTCTCCGCGAGCCCCAGCTCCCACGGTGTGCCCGCGTGCTTGATCGACGACCAGGGGCTCGCGCCCGTGCCGCCGTCGTGCCCGGCGATGGTGACGTGGTCGGCCTTGGCTTTGGACACGCCCGCCGCCACCGTGCCCACGCCCACCTCGGAGACCAGCTTCACGCTGATGGACGCGCGGTGGTTGGCGTTCTTGAGGTCGTGGATGAGCTGCGCCAGGTCCTCGATGGAATAGATATCGTGGTGCGGCGGCGGAGAGATCAGCTCCACACCCGGGGTCGCATAGCGCAGCTCGGCGATGTACTCGGAGACCTTCTTGCCGGGCAGCTGCCCGCCCTCGCCGGGCTTGGCGCCCTGAGCGATCTTGATCTGGATCTGCTCCGCCGAAGCCAGGTACTCGGCGGTGGCGCCGAAGCGCCCCGAGGCCACCTGCTTGATCTTGGACTTCAGCGAGTCGCCTTCCTGCAGCACGATGTCGCGCTCGATGCGATCGCGGCCGATGCGCGAGGCCAGCGTCTCACCGGCCTGGATGGGCGCATAGCGGCGCCGGTCCTCCCCGCCTTCGCCGGTATTGGACTTGCCGCCGATGCGGTTCATGGCGATGGCGAGCGTGGTGTGCGCTTCGGTGGAGATCGACCCCAGCGACATGGCGCCGGTGGAGAAGCGCTTGACGATCTCGCTGGCGGGCTCCACCTCGTCGATCGGAACGGGCGCGCACCGGTCGAAGCGGAACTCGAACAGGCCGCGGAAAGTCATGTGCCGCTTGCTCTGATCGTTGATGATCTGCGCGTATTCCTTGTAGGTGTCGAAGCTGTTGTGGCGGGTGGAGTGCTGCAGCTTGGCGATCGCGTCCGGCGTCCACATGTGCTCCTCGCCGCGCACCCGGAAGGCATATTCGCCGCCGGCGTCGAGCGCCCCTTCCAGCACCGGATCGTGGCCGAACGCAGTCCGGTGGATGCGGATCGCTTCCTCGGCGATCTCGAACACACCGATGCCCTCCACCGTCGAGGTGGTACCGGTGAAATACTTGTCCACCAGGGCCCTGGAAAGCCCGACCGCCTCGAAGATCTGCGCGCCGGTGTACGACATGTACGTGGAGATGCCCATCTTGGACATGACCTTGCGCAGCCCCTTGCCGATCGCCTTGACGTAGTTCTTGCAGGCCTTCTTGGCATCGGTGTTGGGCAACAGGCCCTGGTCGGCCAACTCGGCGATCGTGTCCAGGGCGAGATAGGGATGGACGGCTTCGGCGCCGTAGCCCCCCAGAAGCGCGAAGTGGTGCACTTCGCGGGCCGAGCCCGTCTCCACCACCAGGCCGGTACTGGTGCGCAGGCCCTTGTTCACCAGATGCTGGTGGACCGCCGACAGCGCCAGCAGCGCCGGAATGGCGACGTGGTCCCGGCCCATCTTCCGGTCGGAGATGATCAGGATGCTGTAGCCGGATCGCACCGCGTCTTCGGCCTGGGCGCACAGGCTGGCCAGCCGAGCCTCGATGGCCTCATTGCCCCAGGCCAGCGGGTAGGTGATGTCCAGCTCGCAGGAGTGGAATTTCCCGTGGGTGTACTTGCCGATGTGACGGATGGTCTCGATCTGGTCGTAGTCGAGCACCGGCTGGCTCACCTCCAGCCGCAGCGGCGGGTTCATCTCGTCGATGCCCAGGAGGTTGGGCTTGGGCCCGATGAAGGACACCAGCGACATCACCAGCTCCTCGCGGATCGGGTCGATCGGCGGGTTGGTGACCTGCGCGAACAGCTGCTTGAAGTAGTGGTACAGGGTCTTGTTCTTGTGAGACAGGACCGCCAGCGGCGAGTCGTTGCCCATCGAGCCCACCGGCTCTTCGCCGTTCACGCCAATGGGCGTGAGGATGAACTTGATGTCCTCCTGCGTGTAGGCAAAGGCCTGCTGGCGATCCAGCACGCGCTCGCTGGGCGCCGCGCGCTTCTCCTCCGGCTCGGGCAGATCGTCGAGCTTGATGCGGATGCGCTCGATCCATTCGCGATAGGGCTTGGCGCGAGCCAGCGCGTCCTTGAGCTCCTTGTCGTCGATGATGCGGCCCGCCTCCAGGTCGACCAGGAACATCTTGCCCGGCTGCAGGCGCCACTTCTTGACGATCTTCTCCTCCGGCACGGGCAGGCAACCGCACTCCGAGCCCATGATGACCAGTTCATCGTCGGTCACGAGGTAGCGCGCCGGACGCAGGCCGTTGCGGTCGAGCGTGGCGCCGATCTGGCGCCCGTCGGTGAAGGCCACGGCGGCCGGGCCGTCCCACGGCTCCATCATCGCCGCGTGGTACTCGTAGAAGGCGCGGCGGCTCGGGTCCATCATGGTGTGCCCTTCCCACGCCTCGGGGATCAGCATCATCATGGCATGGCCGATCGAGTAGCCGCCCATGACGAGCAGCTCCAGCGCGTTGTCGAAGGACGCGGAGTCCGACTGGCCCTCGTAGATCAGCGGCCAGATCTTGTCCAGGTCCTTGCCCAGCACGGGCGAGGAGATCGCTCCCTGGCGCGCGCGGATCCAGTTGACGTTGCCTCGCAGGGTGTTGATCTCGCCGTTGTGGGCGATCATCCGGAACGGATGCGCCAAGTCCCAGGTCGGGAAGGTGTTGGTCGAGAAGCGCTGGTGTACCAGAGCGAGCGCCGAGACCACGCGCGGGTCCTGCAGGTCCTTGTAGTAGCTGCCCACCTGGCCGGCCAGCAGCATCCCCTTGTAGACGATCGTGCGCGCGGACATGGACGGCACGTAGAACTCCTTGCCATAACGCAGCTTGAGCGCCTGGATGGCATGACCGGACGACTTGCGGATGATGTAGAGCTTGCGCTCCAACGCGTCGGTCACCGTCACCCCGGTGCCGCGGCCGATGAACACCTGGCGGATCACCGGCTCGATCTGCTTCACCGACTCGCCCAGGCCGGTGCCGTTGCGCGGGACATCGCGCCAGCCCAGCAGCACCTGACCCTCTTCCTTGATAGCGCGCTCGATCTCGTACTCGCAGGCCAGGCGCGAGGCCGGCTCCTGCGGCAGGAACACCATGCCTACGCCGTACTCCCCCGGCGGAGGCAGTCTGACCCCCTGCTTGGCCATCTCTTCCCGGAGGAACTGGTCGGGGATCTGGAGCAGGATGCCCGCGCCGTCTCCCGCCAGGGGGTCGGCACCGACTGCGCCGCGGTGGGTGAGGTTCTTCAGGATCAGGAGACCATGCTCGATGATGGCGTGGCTGCGCGCGCCCTTGATGTTCGCGACGAAGCCGACGCCGCAGGCGTCGCGTTCCCGGTTCGGGTCGTACAGGCCCTGCTCGCAGGGCAACATCGGGTGCGTCACGGTCGTTCCTCCACTGGCGCGCCGCGCGGACGCGTCAGGCCAAGCTACTGCACTGAAAGATCAGGCCCCACTCACCAAAATCCAGCCCCAAAGCGTCGACGGCCCCGGCGGCGAAGCCGGCCGGGGCCACGATTCTGCGGTGCAAGAATTTTAGTCTACCTTCGCCCTGCGGTGACAGCAACCGGAAGCCGCACACGCGGGGACGGGCCCCACCCCCGGCGCCCCGGCAGCCCCGGCAGCCCGTCCCACCCCGGAAGCCCCGTGGGGAGCCTGTCACCGGGCACGGCCGCCCGGTCTGGGGTTGCCCTGCATCCTTTGCGCCCTCTGCGCCTCTGCGCTGGGCGCAGGGTGGCCTAGACCTCGTCGATGCTGAACAGGCGGCGATGCTCCCGGATGGCGTAGCGGTCGGTCATGCCGGCGATGTAGTCGGCCACCGCGCGCAGCCCCTCCTGCTCGACCCGGCTCTGGAAGTCCGCAGGCAGCAGGCGAGGATCGCTCGAGAAGGCGGCAAACAGCTCCCGCACGATGCGCCGCGCCTTGCTCATCATGCGGTTGACCTGATGATGCCGGTAGAGGTGGGCGCGCAGGAATGCCTTGAGGGCCTGCTGCTGCTCGGCGATTTCTGGGCTGAACGCGACGAGAGGCTGCGCCTGCCGGACTGCCTCGACCGATGCCGGCGCAGACGCCGTGATGTTCTGCCGGCTGCGGGCGGTGAGATCGGACACCAGCGCGTTGATCATGCGCCGGACCGTCTCATGCACGAGCCGGCGCCCGGCCAGCGCCGGATAGGCCGCACTCACGGCGGTCCGGTGCCGGCCGAACAACGGCACCGTATCCAGCGCCTCCAGCGTCAGCAGTCCCGAGCGTAACCCGTCATCCACATCGTGGTTGTTGTAGGCGATCTCATCGGCCAGGTTAGTGAGTTGCGCTTCCAGCGAGGGCCGCGCACCACGCAGGAACCGCTCGCCAACGTCGCCCAGCTCCCGCGCTTTGGTCGCAGAGCAGTGCTTGAGGATCCCCTCGCGCGTCTCGAACGTCAGGTTCAGGCCGTCGAAGGCCGCGTAGCGCTGCTCCAAGACGTCTACCACGCGCAGCGACTGCAGGTTGTGTTCGAAACCGCCATTCGCGCGCATGCACTCGTTGAGCGCGTCCTGGCCGGCGTGACCGAACGGCGTGTGCCCCAGGTCGTGGGCGAGCGCAATGGCCTCCACCAGGTCTTCATTCAGGCCGAGGTTGCGCGCGACAGAGCGGCCGATCTGCGCCACCTCCAGGCTGTGCGTCAGGCGCGTTCGGAAGTGATCGCCCTCGTGATTGACGAAGACCTGCGTCTTGTACTCCAGTCTGCGGAATGCGGTGGAGTGGATGATGCGGTCGCGGTCGCGCTGGAACTCGTTGCGTGTTTCCGGTGCAGGCTCGGGAAAGCGCCGTCCCCGGGACCGTCCGGGATGCACGGCGTAGGGTGCGAGCTCAGGCATGGACTACCATCCGCCCCCTACACCCAACGCCGAGGCGCAGAGAACGCGGGGGACGCAAAGAAATGTCGAGATCCAGCGACGCTGGGCTTCCACGAAGCCGCTCTCTCCCGTGCAGAGCGATAATCCCGGCGCATGCAGGCGCCAACGCTTCTCCACCCAAGCGGGCCGTCTCTGCGACCTCTGCGCCTCTGAGTTGGGTGTAGGGGTTGCAGTTCACGCAGCCAGCACAGCCCGCAGGTCCGCCTGCGGAAACTCGGCGCTGACGTAGCCCTCGCCGATGCGCCGGAGCAGCACCAAGCGCAGCTTGCCGCCCTCGACCTTCTTGTCCAGGCCCATCAGCTCGAGATAGCGGTCCACACCCAGGTCGGGGGCAGCCGTCGGCAGATTTGCCCGCTGCAACAGCGCCACAACGCGCTGCACATCGGCCTCGCTCAGGAACCCCAGGCGCTGCGACAACCGCGCCGCCTGGACGGTCCCGGCAGCCACCGCCTCACCATGCAGCCAGGTCCCGAAGGAGAGCCCGGCTTCGATGGCGTGGCCGAACGTGTGCCCGAGGTTGAGCAGGGCGCGCAGCCCGGACTCGCGCTCGTCCTGGGCCACAACCTCGGCCTTGAGCTCGCAGGAACGGCGCACAGCATGGGCCAAGGCAGCCGGATCACGCGCCACTAACCGCGCCATGTTCGCCTCCAGCCATTCGAAGAAACGGCTGTCGAGGATCAGGCCGTACTTGATCACCTCGGCCAGGCCTGCGGCCAGCTCGCGCGGCGGGAGCGTGTCCAGCGTCCCGATGTCGGCGAGAACCAGGCGCGGCTGATAGAACGCGCCGATCATGTTCTTGCCCAGCGGGTGGTTGATGCCGGT
>DAIQQA010000182.1:0-5437 GCA_036787045.1 Burkholderiales bacterium
GAGTTCCTCGATCTGGGTCTGGCGTGGACCGGTGGGCGCTCGTACTACCGCGATCAGGAAGTGTTCCGCCTGCAGATGCCCCACGACGAGAACCAGAAGTTCCCGCCGATGATCAATCTGCAGCAGTGCTTCGCCGAGCAGTTTTTGGTCGATGCCGTTCAACGTCGCAGTGATCTGATCGAGATTCGATGGAAGACCCGGGTGACCGCCATCGAGCCGCGCGAGGACCGTGTGCGTCTGGACGTGGAGACCGAGCAAGGGTCCTACGCGCTGGAAGCCGACTGGGTCGTCGCCTTCGATGGCGCGCACAGCTTTGTCCGCAGGGCACTGGGCCTGCGCATGCAGGGGACCCAGTACGAGGGCAGCTACGTGATCGTCGACATCGAGCTCAAGAGCGACTATCCCACCGAGCGGCGGGCCTGGTTCGATCCGCCGTCCAATCCCGGCTCAACTCTGCTCATGCACAAGCAGCCGCTCGACATCTGGCGACTCGACTATCAGTTGCGCGAAGGGGAGGATCCCGAGGAGGCGATAAAGCCCGAGAATGTGATCCCACGGGTGGCGAGTCACCTGCGGATGATCGGCGAGCGGGACGACTGGAAGCTGGTCTGGATCAGCATGTACCGGGCCAACGCGCTCACCCTCGATTCGTACCGGCACGGCCGCGTGCTGTTCGCGGGCGATGCCGCCCACCTGGTGCCCATTTTCGGTGTGCGCGGGCTGAACTCCGGGATCGAAGACACCCACAACCTCGCCTGGAAGCTCGCCGCCGTGGTGAAGGGTAGGGCGGCGCTGGGGCTGCTGGACAGTCATTCGGAGGAGCGAGTCTACGCTGCGCGCGAGAACCTGCGCTACTCCACCAAGAGGCCAGGGTCAGGCCTATACTTTATACTGGTCACATGGCTGCCGCAGCGCGGAACGAAAGCGACTACCGCGGCGTTCCCGCATCCGACAGCGTTGCTGCAGACGGCGTTGCGGGTGCCTGCGACTTGCTCCGGGAGGTCCGTGCCTGGTTGGCAACGCATCGTCCGGACCTCAAACCTCAGCCGATTTGGTTGACGCTGCATCCTCTGGATCCGATCACGCGCGGTAGCCGCGCTTCGGCTTTCTGACGTACAGGTAACCGATGGCCACTTCGACCAGCGCGTAGAGTCCCACCAGCGACACCACTAGCCAGCGCAAGAAACGGTAATCGCTGAGCCGATCGGCAGCGAGCTGCGGGGCCAGGGCCCATACCGATACGACGATCGCAACCATCGCAATCGCCGCTCGCATGGCGAGGCGATCCCAGCGATACGGGCGGCCGATAGCGTCGATCAGACGGTCTACGTCCTGGCTCCAGGCCTCATCGCGCATCGTCATGGCTTGACGCTTGGCAAGCGGCACCAGTTCCGCGGGCAGCGCCTCAGGCGGCGGGAGCGACGCGCCTTTTAGCAGAATGGGGATGACCCGCTTTCCCTTCGACAGCGCGGTGGCCACTTCTACGCGAAGGTAGTCGACCTCTGGCCGCTCGAGCCGTTGCTTGAGCTCGTCCAGCCAGGCAGGCCCGATGAGCACCAGGACGAGCTTTGCGGCGGCCAACTCTCTTTCGAGCACTGCGTCGAACGCTGCGCCAGGCGCAATGTCCGCGACGTCTCTGAACACCAGCCTGCGGCCGAGCTTGTGTTTGAGGCTGTCCGCCAGGCGGCCGACTTCCCCGCCTGTATCGCTTCGTCGATAGCTCAAGAATACCGTAGGCATCGTTGCGACGCTTCAGGGGTCGCGCGCTTGCAAGGCAGGTCTCGCCGAGGCGAGGAGGGTATGTCGAGTCAGCGCCATCCGCTCAGCGGGTCGGAGATGCCGGCTTTTCTGAGGTGTTCCGCAGCGCCCGTTTCGCTGTCCTCGACGAGGCTTGCATCGGCGCTTTCCGAGCGCTTCTTGAATTCGTACACAAGCGCGGTGGTCCTGAAGTCCTCCCCATAAGGGAGCTCGCCGATGGACGCCGGCAACCGGTTGAAACCCTTCGTAAGCCAGCGCTGCGCCTCTTCTCCGGTCGGTTTGTTACCGCTGCGCGACCACGGTTGATCGGTAACGATGAAGACAATCACGCGATAGTAGCCGGGTGGCGCGCTCGCTAGGGCCTTGATGAACTCGAGCAGAGTCAGCTCGCGGACCGACGGCAGATCCGTACTCCAGCGCGCCGGATCGGGGCTGGGCGTGCCGTCGGGTTTGATCTGCTCCATTTGCGTGACCAAAGCGAAGCCGTTCGGTACGGACGAGTAGGACCATTTGCGGTACTTCGCCGCTTGCAAGGCTTGCTCGAGCTTTTCAGCCACATTCGAAAGCTGGGTAGGTGTGCCGGTCGCGGGGAGCCAGTTGGCTGGGATCACTGCCTCCGCGGAGGCGGGAGGCGGCGGCCACGGAAATGTCGGGACCTCCGGAGGCGCCGCCGATTTCTGAAGGCAGCCGGCGAGGGCCGCCGCAATTGCAGCGACCAAGAGCGCAAGTATCCGCGCTGTCATGCGTCGATTCCCCATTCCCGCTGCCTCCCACGCATGAGGATGCGCCGAGCACTGGATCATGAACCACCGATTCGGGTTATGCATGTTGGCTTCTGCGCTGTTACTCATAGTATTCTGCGGCAGGCGACGAGAAATGCAAGCATATAGGCTGGAGGATCGGGCTTCCAAACGCGGGAGTGCAGCGTACCGATGGCTTGCGGAGTGCCGTTGGCGCTCAGAGACTGCCCACGTGGAGCAGGTGCACCCTGCATCCCGTTCGCGACGCTGGGTGAGCGGCTGGGTGCGGCGTGTGTCGCGATACAATTGCACTACGGTTGCACGAAGCGTCGGTTGTTGCACCGGAGTAGCAGGCCCCATTGCTCTCGCGGGACTGGCGCAAAGCGAAGGGGGCTGCATACGGGAGCGAGCGATGAGGAGGCCTCGAGTCTGCATCTACGGCGGCACGGCTCTTCCCGAGCCGGCGCCTGCGTTTGTCACCGAGCTGACGCGCACGATTCTGAAGAGCTCACCCTCGGTGATCGTTACCGGCGGGTTCTTGCATTTTGCAGACTTGCCCGACGCCGTCTCCACCGATCGCGCCGCGCTCAACGGTGCGCGAAAGTACGCTCGCGCGGCCCGCGTCGCCCTCAGTGACTGCTTCGAGGCGTGGCTGCCCGAGCCGCACCTGGATCGCAACCGCGAGAAGGGTGGCGTGGTCCGCATGAGTGAGCAGGAGCACGGCATCACCGTTCGCAGGATGGGGCAGAAGTCCGCCCTGGGCCGACGGTTGTCGATGGTGCACGACGTCGACGTGGTAGTGACGATTGGCGGCAAGCGTCATACCAACGAGGTCCTCGAGCAGGCGCTGGAGCTGAACGTTCCGGCCCTGCCGTTGGCTTTTGCCGGTGGCGACTCCCGGGAATTCTGGAAGCGGTATCGTGATTCGGTGGTCAAATGGTTCTCGCTCAGCGAGGAGGACACCAAGTTCCTGGGGGGTCTGAAGGCCGCCGGTGTCGCCGCACGGCTGCCCGAAACCGCTCGAACGGTGGCGGATTTGGTCGCACGCGCCAGAGTCGGCCGCTGTCTCGTGCTGCTGCCTTTCGACGCGGCGCACGATACGCTGTTCAGGGACGTGATCGAGCCGACGGTGGAGTCCGTGATGATCTGCGACCGGTTGGACCACCGACCGGGCAGCGCTCCGATCCGCAGCAACTTCGTCGACGCAGTCGATCGTGCCTGCGCGGTGATCGCCGACGTCACGGACATCAACCCGAATGTGATGTACGAGATCGGGTACGCGCTCGCGAAGGGTCTCGAGCCGCTGTTCTACTGCCAGGACACCATGGTCGTCGAGCAGCTGCCCGTGTATCTCCGGGACTTGAACATCGCACTCACTGAATCGAGGGAGGATCTCGCGCAGCGCATCCGGACGCATCTGACCGAGGTCAGGTCGGCCGCCCGGCGAGGCTGAGAAGCTTCTTGCCAGGCCAAGGGTCAGGGGCAAGAAGGAGTCGGCCGCGAAGCCGCCGCGGGTAATGCTCGGAGCCGGCTCGGACTTGGTACGATGTAGAAAGTATAGGCCTGACCCCAATCGGGAGGAGATCTCTGCCATGAGACATCGACTGATCACCGCCGCACTGGCCGCGTTGTGTATGGCCGGCGCTTCCGCCTTGATGGCGCAACCGGTGGGATTTCCCGCTGCTCCGCCGCGGGTGAGTCCCGCGCAGGGCACGATCGACTTCCATGTCCATTCCGAGCCGGACGTGTTCGGCCGCAGCATGGACGACATCGACGTAGCCGTGCTGGCAAAGCGCAAAGGCATGCGCGCACTGGTGTTGAAGAACCACGTCACTATGACGGCGGACCGCGCGGTGCTGGTGATGAAGGCCGTGCCCGGCATCGAGGTGTTCGGTGGCATCGTGCTCAACAACGCGGTGGGTGGCATCAACCCGGCGGCGGTCGAATGGATGCACCGGATGTCGGGCGGGCGCGGAAAGGTCGTGTGGTTGCCCACTTTCGATTCGGACAAGCACATCAAGACGCTGGTCGACCCCAAAGGGTCTGGCATCGTCGTGGCACCCAATGGCGTCGTGACGCCGCAGGTCGCGGAGGTGCTCAAGATCGTCGCGCGGGAGAATCTGGTGCTGGCGACCGGACACATCCACGCAGAAGAGGTGATCGCGGTGGTCCGCCGCGCCAGAGAGCTCGGCGTGAAGAACATCCTCGTCACCCATGCCCTCACCAACATCCCTGGCCTGACCATGGAGCAGGCCAAGCAGGTCGCCCAAATGGGGGCCTATATCGAGTACTGCTATCTGCAGTCGATGACCGGACCAGACGCGCAGCACGCGTGGATGAAGCACTGGACCAAGGTCTCTCTCAAGGACCTGGCTCGCGTGGTCCAGGAAATCGGCGCGAAGAGCCTGGTGCTGTCCACTGATCTGGGTCAACACGCCAACATGACCCACCCCGACGGGATGGAGGACATGATCGCCGGCCTGCTCAAGGAAGGCGTGCCACAGGCCGACGTCGACCTGATGGTGAAGAGGAATCCCGCGCGACTACTCGGGCTGGAGGAGTAGAAGCGGGCGGTGGGGGAATTTCAGGTGGTCTGAACTGGTTGTCGGGATACTTGGAGCCCGGCTCGGGCATCTACAACTGCTGGTTGCGGAACCCGGAATCAAACCCGGAGCTAGCCGTGGGCTATGTGGCGAGTCGCTGGTTCCTGGGCGCGTCGATCATCGGCGCGACATCGATGGCGCAGCTCAAGGAAGACATCGCCGCCGCGCAGTTCACGCTCGACGCGGAGACCCTGGAGGACATTCGTCCTGGGCGACAGGCTGCGCCTCGTCCCAGGCCATTTTGACCCGACGGTGAACCTCTACGACTGGCTCGTGTGCGTGCGCGGCGAGGGGGTCGAAGCGGTGTGGCCCGTCACCGGAGGCGGTGCGTTCTAC
>DAIQQA010000182.1:5537-9134 GCA_036787045.1 Burkholderiales bacterium
ACCCGAGTTCCAGGCCTTTGATTTTCAGAGACCAATGACCCGCCCCAGTCGGAAACGCACACGCCACTGTAAATCCTGGCGACGCGGGATCCGACAGAACTCCTCGTGGTCAGGCCTATACTTTATAGTTGTCAACCCAGGGCTAGAAGCGCGGTCGAACCCTGCGCTTCTCCGTCTTCGTGAGTCCTCCCGCCTCGTCGAGTCCGGGTAGAGCCGCTCGCCCGCTCTTTTCCGTTACCCTGTGGCCTTCGTTTCCGATTTGGAGCCTGCCATGCAATACCGAACGCTTCCCGGCACCGACATGAACGTGTCCAAAGTCTGCCTCGGCACCATGACTTGGGGCCAGCAGAACAGCGAAGCGGAGGCGCACGAGCAGCTCGACTACGCGGTCGCGCAGGGCATCAACTTCATCGACACCGCGGAGATGTACCCGGTGCCGCCGAACGCGCAGACCCAGGGGCGCACCGAGAAGTATCTGGGGACCTGGCTGGCGCGGCAGCGGCGGGAACGTCTTTACATCGCGACGAAAGTCGCGGGGCCCGGCCGCCGCGACTGGATCCGGGGTGGGCGCACGGACCTGACGAAGGACGTGATCGCCGAAGCGGTAGAGACCAGCCTCGCCCGACTGCAGACCGACTACATCGACCTCTACCAGATCCACTGGCCGCAGAGGAACGTGCCGATGTTCGGTGCGACCGAGTTCGATCCCTCGAAGGAAAAGAGTGGCGGTCCGTCGATCCACGAGCAGGTGCAGGGCATGGCCGCGATGATCCGGGCCGGGAAGATCCGCCATTACGGCCTGTCCAACGAGACCGCCTGGGGTGTGTGCGAATTCCGGCGGGCGGCGAAAGAGCTGGGCGTGCCGGGACCGGTGACGCTGCAGAACAGCTACAGCCTGATTTCACGCAATGTGGACAACGACCTCGCCGAGGCGCTGTTCCGCGAAAATATGTCGCTGCTCGCCTATAGCCCGCTCGCAGCAGGAATTCTCTCGGGGAAGTACCTGGGCGGCGCGAAGCCGGCCGGCGCGCGCTTTACGCTGTTCGATTCGCTGGGCATCCGCTTCCGCAAGCCGATGGTCTCGGAAGCGGTGGACGCTTACGCGATGCTCGCCAAGCGGCGCGGGCTGACGTTGGTGCAACTGGCCCTGGGCTATGTGGCGAGCCGCTGGTTCCTGGGCGCGTCGATCATCGGTGCGACCTCGATGGCGCAGCTCAAGGAAGACATCGCCGCCGCGCAGTTGACGCTCGACGCGGAGATGCTGGAAGAGATTCGGCAGGTTCAGGTGCGTTATCCGAATCCGGCGGCTTGAAGCGAAGCGGACTCGGTTAGCGGGTGGTTTCCGAGACCTACCGTCTTTGGCTGCAGATCTCGGGCGGGTGCTGTGGATGTATAAAGTATAGGCCTGACCCCGAAGAGCGCTCCCGCTTCGGCGAGATCGACCAGATGTCAGGGCGCGGGCACTTCGAACGGCGCACGGCGCAGATCGAGCGCCGGGTTGCGATCGAAGAAGTGCGCCGGACGGAGCTCGAATGATTTGTGCTCTCGAGACAGCACCGGGTAGTCTTCGGCGCTGGTCACGTGATGGAAGCTCAGGTTGTGCCACAGCACGATATCCGTATGGCTGATGGACTCGTTATTCTGCACGTACTCGGGCAGCCCCGGAAACCCCGGGTTCTGATTGGGCGTATCGCCCGAAGCAAACCGCTCGTCGCGGTCGTAGGCGGTGACCCACAGATCGTGCTCGATGAACATGGCTCTGCGGTAGTCGGCGAGCTTCATCAGCGGCTCCGAGTTCCCTTCCGATTCGAGCATGTAGCCCGTCGGATAGCCGAGACTGTTGCTGCGTGATGGATTGATGACCTTCCACACGCTCTCTTCATCGTCCAGCATTGCCTGGCGTTCACGCGGGAGCGTCTTCTCCTCGAGCACCCATACGCTCTTTCGAGGATTGTTGCGCGTGGGCTGAACTACCAGCTGCCCCAGAACGAAGCTGTTGTCGCGGCCGTCCACGTCGAGATCGAGACGGAAGTTGAAGTGATGACTATGGTGGATCGCAGCCAGCTGCGGAGCCACGAGGGCGCCATGAGCGGTGTCGGCTGCGGCAGAGTGATCGCCCAGGGACGTACTGACCACGCCCTTGGCCACATCGATGCCGGTGAGGGAGACTTCGCCTCGTATCACGCCGTTCTGCGTGAAGATCCAGTCGATCTGATAGTCGTAGTTGCCGACCTGAGCGATCATCCTGACGACCAGTTCGACCTCTGCGCGCCCTTCATAGAATGGGCCGCCGGGGGCGAACAGCTCGTAGTGCCGCCAAAGGGGGTTGCCGGTAACGCGCTCGAATACCCCGACCACGTTCTCCATAGGCAAGGGCACCACCGGCACGCCCTGTCCCGGGATCGCCGCGGATATCACCGCGCTTCTCAGCGCCGCGTTTTCGGGGACGTCAAGCCCTAACTTCAGCGGTGACGCTAGCGCGCCGACCCCGAACTCGCCGGCATCCATGTAGGTGCGATAGAACCAGTTGCGATCGGGGTCCTGATACGGGACGAAGATCTCCGACAGCGATCCCTGGTACAGCACGGACCGGCCGTCGTAGGTGACTGCCGAGATCACCGTGCCGACGCGCCGATCGAAGCGGACGTGAAAGCGCCACTTCTGCCACTGAATGAAGTTGCCGTCGCTCGTGACGTTGGTGCCCTCCGGCTGGGTGATTCGGATCGGCTTCAGCGCATCGCGCAGCCCGATCTGTGCGCTGACGGAAGCTTCATCGAAATTGTGATTGGCTGTCGGCACCGGGATAACGCCGGTGTCGAGGATCTGGATGACCTGCTGCGAATCGAGATCGACGATGGCCTGGACGCCCTCGATCGGTCGCGCGTACAGATTGATGCCCGCCCCCTCCAGAAAGTACATCTGGGCCTTGACGATGCGCCGCGATTCCTCGGGCAGGCCGAATGAACCGGCGGTCAGCGGCGTCACAAACACTTGCGCGAGCTCCTCGGGGGTGTCGATGCCTCGGCGCGCCATCGCAGCCTGGAAGCCCGGGTCTGCTATGAGAAAGGCGAAATCGAACAGCTCGCCGATGGTCAGGCCGAGCTGTCCGTCCTTCTTGGGGATCTCTACCGGTGGCGTGAAGGTTCCGCGGCTCAGGTTGACGATAGAGCGAAAGCTACGCCGGTTCTGTCGATAGAACACCAGCGCTTCGCGGTCGACGGACGCCCCGGGGTAATAGTCGAGGACCGCCTCCTTGGGCGGCTCGCGCAGCTCGACGCTCTGGAAAGCGGCGCCCGGCTGCGCCGCGTGGCCCGCCAGCAGGATCTCGGCGGCCTGGATGATCTCCGCTTCGTTCAATGGGTCGAGCGGGTGCTGCCCTTGAGCGAACAAAGGACACATCGATCCCGCGAACACCGTAACCCAGGTCAGCAGTCGAGTGCGAGTCTTGCACATGGCTGGTCTCCTGCAGTGGGTGAACTGTGGCGAGGGCCGAAGGGCCGCCGCAGCCCGTGCAGAATACACGAACCGCCGAGGCCACGCCGGTGGAGGCAGCTCGAGTCGTCCGTCCTGGCCGCACGCGACGCAGCGATGGGGTCA
>DAIQQA010000054.1:0-4293 GCA_036787045.1 Burkholderiales bacterium
TCAGGCCTATACTTTATAGCTGTTCCATGCACCTATGGAGTCGCTCGTCCGGCTTCTCGGCCTCGATCCGGCTCTGGATCTGCGACACGCGGCCAATGGACACTCCGGCCATTGTGGCGACGTCGTGCAGCGGTATGTTGGCCCGGCGCCGCAACAGATAGACGGCATGCTTGAACGCCTCTGCGCTGTGCCGCTCCAGTACTGATCGCACAGGGATCTCGTGCACCTGTGCCACTACCTTCACAACGTCTCGTGCAGTTGGCCTGGCGGGCGACAACTGCCTCCGAGCGATACCTCGTGGCGTGGTGCCAGCCAGCAGCTTCTCCATCCGACCGATAAAGGCGTCCGGGCCGAGATAGATCTGCCCCTTCAGGTGGTCCCACGGGGACTCGCCTCTGACCCCTTCACTGACGAAACGAGTGTAGGCACGCCGCGTCTGACTGCGGTCGCACGCAAACAATGCCAGCACCTGTTCAGCGGCCAGCCAATCGGGGCAGGCCATCTTGCCAGCGGTGGCCAGATAACTCGACCACGGCCACTGTCCCGCCGACGCCACCATGCCGGCGCGCACCGGGTTGAGCACCACATAACGGCACAACTCCAGCAGGTAGCTGTCCTTGTCCACCAGAATGGCCTTGTAGCGCCCCTGCAACACATGCCCTACCCGCTTGTGACGGCGGTTGAAGGCCTGCGTGTACACGCCATTGAGTCGGCGCATGCCACGCACGAGATTGGGCTCAGGGGTTTCCAGCAGCAGGTGGTAGTGGTTGTCCATCAAGCAGAAGGCATAGAGCAGCCACCCTTGCTGCCCGACCTCTCTGGCCAGCAGCTCGAGGAAAGCAAGCCGGTCGTCGCCGTCGTCGAAGATGGCCTCCTGACGATCGCCGCGAGCCGTGATGTGGTACACCGCGCCGGGGAATTCGAGCCTTAGAGGACGAGCCATGCCGCGCAGTCTACAGCCGCCGAGCTATAAAGTATAGGCCTGACCCCAGACCCTACTGCGCGACCCACCCGCCGTCGATCGACAGGGCCGCGCCGGTGATGGACGCGGCCCCTGGGCCGCACAGGAACAGTGCGAGCGCGGCGACCTCGTCGATCTTCACGAAGGCCTTGGAAGGCTGGCGCTCGAGGATCACGCGCTCGATGACTTCCTCGCGCGGGATGTTGTGCGCCTTCGCCTGATCGTCGATCTGCCGCTCCACCAGCGGCGTGAGGACGTAGCCCGGGCAGATCGCGTTGCAGGTGATCCCGAGCTTCGCCGTCTCCAGCGCCACCGTCTTGGTCAGACCCACCAGGCCGTGCTTCGCGGCGATGTAGGCCGACTTGAAGGGCGAGGCCACCAGGCCGTGAGCCGAGGCGATGTTGACGATACGCCCCCAGCCGCGCTGCTTCATGCCCGGCAACGCAGTACGGATGGCATGGAAGGCGGACGAAAGATTGATCGCGATGATGGCGTCCCACTTGTCGATGGGGAACTCGTCAACCGGCGCGACGTGCTGGATGCCGGCATTGTTCACCAGGATGTCCACACCACCGAAGATCTGCTCGGCTTCCGCGACCATGGTGTGGATCTGCGCCGGGCTCCGCATGTCGGCGCCCGAGTGCACGACCTTGATACTGTGCTCGAGCTCCAGGCGCATGCGCAGGTTCTTGATCTCGGTCGGATCGCCGAACCCGTTCAGCATGATGTTCACGCCCTCTCCGGCGAGGGCTTTCGCGATGCCCAGCCCGATCCCGCTGGTCGAGCCGGTGACGATAGCTGATCTTCCCCTCAACACCCTGTCCTCCGCGGTCCTTGTCGCACCGCGCCAGTCTAGCAGAGGCGAGAGGGGATTCTTGGCTGCGCACTCACGCCAGGCTTGCGGGCTGGCCCCGCGCCGCTGCCCAACCCACGTACAGCGCGTGACGCGGCGTCAGGCGCCCACACCCGCTACTTCGCGGCGACCTTGGCGGCGTCCGCCGTCTTGCGCAGGGTGCCGAGCCGCGCCTTCACGGCCTTGAGTTCGCTGTCGGAGAGCTTCGCAGGCTGCCCATTGACGGTCTTCTCCGACCCGAGCACGTTGCCTGTCTCATCGTATGCAACGCGGATCTTGACCTTGTCCTTGGCCCCCTGCTTCACGCGCTCGTCGAAGGCCGTGTAGTAGAACAGCCGGCCCTGACTATCGAAGAAGTAGCCTTTCTCGCTCTCGCCGCGGTCGCCGTAGTCGATCTCCTCCTCCAGGATGCGCAGCACGTCGCCCTGGTAGAAGGCCTCGTATTCGGCCGCGGCGTCGCCCTTGACAGCCGAACCCTTGACCTTCGTGAACATCAACTTGCGCGCCGAGAGCGTGGATGCCTCGATGCGCGCGCTCTGCACGCCGCTGATCATCGAGGACTTTGACTCGCCCTCTTTCGACGTGGACTGGGAACCCCCGCTGCCGGCGCAGCCGGCGAGGATTGCGGTGAGAGCAACGATTGCGAGAATACGAGCCATGAGCCGTTCCCCCTGTATACCGTTAGCCAGGCCCGGCCCAACCAGGGCCGGTGCAATGGTTATCGGAGCGAACCGCCCGCGCTTCAGCCCTTTCCCGCCTCTTTCGCCCCGGGAACCGACCGCAGGGCGCCGTAGCGCATGATGCGGATGACCTGCTGCGCCACACCCAGAATCTGCTCCTCGCTGGCGCTGCCCGACTCGTCCAGCTTGACGAGACCGTCCAGCAGCAGCGTAGCGATGCCATGCACGGTGGACCATGCGGTGAGCGCGATCGCGTCGAGATCGAAGTCGTTGAGAAGACCCCGCGCCTGGCAGACAGTCAACGTGCCCTTGAGCTGCTGATAGGAGGCCTGGCCCGCCTCGCGTAAGGAAGGAAACTGCTCCTTCGCGCGCGCCAACTCCGGCGAGAACATGACGCGGAAATGTCCCGGGTTGCGCAGCGCGAAGCGCACATACTCCAGCCCCTGCTCCCGGAGTCCAGCTACCGGGTCGGTTTCCAGCAGCATCTCGTGACGGGCGCAGGCCTCGACGAGCTCACGGAACCCCTCCTCTGCTACGGCCGCCAGCAGCGCGAGCTTACTGGGGAAATGCCGGTACAAGGCGGTGCTGCTCACGCGCAGGCGGGCGGCCAGATCGCGCAGTGTGAAGTCGGTGTCGCGGGTCTGGCCGATGAGGCGCACCGCCTCGGCGACGGCAGCATTGCGCAGATCGCCGTGATGGTAGGCCTCGCGCGCCTTCGGTGCGGCGCGCGGCCGGGATCCGGAGTGGTTGCGAGCGGGTACGGACATGACGCGATGTTACCGCCGAAGCATAATGTTGACAATGGTAACTTCTACGCGCAATAATCCCGGCGTGATGGAGCTTGCCCCGTGAGCACGCGCTTCGACGCCATCGTTATCGGCTCGGGCATCGGCGGCCTGGCCTGCGCCGCGGCCCTGGCACGCCACGCCAAACGGGTGCTGGTGCTCGAGCAGCACTATGTGGCCGGCGGGTTCACGCACACCTTCGAGCGCCAGGGCTTCACGTGGGATGTAGGTGTCCACTACCTCGGCCGGATGGGCCCCGGCCAGCCGGTCCGGCGCGTGCTCGACTGGCTCTCGGGCGGCACCATCGAGTTCGCGTCCATGGGCGAGGTCTACGACGTCGCGCAGTATCCGGACGCCTTCCGGTTCGCGTTCAGGCGCCCGGCGCAGACGCTCGTTGCCGATCTCAAGCAGGCGTTCCCGGCCTCCGAGGCCGACATCGACCGCTGGTTCGCCACCTTGAGCCAGGCGCGCGCCCACGCGCAGGCACCGTTCGTTCTGCACTCGGTGCCCAAGCCCGCTGTGCCCCTGATCGCCTGGCTCAAGCGCGAAGGCTTGCGCAAGTGGTGGGGACGCACCACAGCGGAGGTCCTGTGCGAGTGCATCTCCGACCCGCGGCTGCGCGCGGTGCTTGCGACGCAATGGGGCGACTACGGCACCCTGCCCAGCCGCTCCAGCTTCGGTATGCATGCAACGCTCGTCGACCATTACCTGGAGGGTGGCTGGTATCCGGTCGGCGGTGCAACGGCTTTCGCAAGAGGGCTGATTCCGGTCATCGAGGCGGCGGGCGGGGCCGTCCGCGTCGGTGCGGATGTCGTACGCGTCCTGATCGAAGCGGGTCGCGCGGTGGGCGTCGAGCTTGCCGATGGGTCGCGGGAACGCGCACGCCACGTCGTCTCGGACGCTGGCGTCCACACGACGTTGACGGCACTCCTGCCACCCGAATGGCGCGAAAGCGAATGGGGGCGCGAAGTGCTGGGCTTCGAGCCCTCCGCCAGCCTCATGAGCCTCTACCTC
>DAIQQA010000054.1:4393-26494 GCA_036787045.1 Burkholderiales bacterium
TGAGCCTCTACCTCGGGCTCGAAGGCGACATCGCCAGCGCCGGGGCGAGCACGTGCAACCACTGGATCTTTCAGACTTGGGAGCACGAGCACGCGCTGTGGCAGGACCCCTTCGATCAGCCCGAGCCCCCGGTGATCTTCGTCTCGTTCCCGTCGCTGAAGGATCCACATCACACCGGCAACAAGCACACGGCGGAGGTCGTCACGTCCGTGAGCTGGGAGCCGTTCAGCGGCTGGCAGAACACCGAGCGCGGCCGCCGGCCGGAGGACTACGCAGCGTACAAGGACTTGGTCGAGCGCCGGCTGCTCGAGCGGTTCGGCCGGTCCTTCCCGCAGCTCGCGCCGCTGATCCGCTATCACGAGCTATCCACGCCGCTGTCCACCCTGCACTTCACCCGCCACGAGCGCGGCGCGGTATACGGGCTGGAGACCACACCACGGCGCTTCCTCTCGCGCGCGCTGCACGTGAAGACACCGGTGCCGGGGCTGTATCTCGCTGGTCAAGACCCCTGCAGTCCAGGGGTGGCGGGGGCGATGATGGGCGGGGTGCTGGCTGCGTCGGCCATCGAGCCGCGGGTGCTCGCAAGAATGCGGAGGTAGCCCGCTCCGCGGCAGGCCAGGCGCTGGCCCGAAGGTCCAGCGCCGGCCTCGCTCAGGAGCGCCCGCGGAACGCCGGCTTGCGCTTCGCCAGGAACGCCTTCACACCCTCCTGGCCATCCGGATGCCCCAGCATGGAGGCGATGCCGCGGCTCTCCCGCTCCATCTGCGTCTCGAGCGTCTCCGCCGAGCCGTCGAGCAGCAGACGCTTGGTCACACCGAAGGCGGCAGTCGGGCCGCTGGCGATTTGGGCGGCCAGCGCATCGACTTCCTTCATCAGATCCGCATCCGGCACCACGCGATTAATGAGCCCCCACTCGAGTGCTTCCGTTGCGCTCAGCACGCGGTTGGTCAGCGCCATCTCATAGGCACGGCGCAAGCCCACCAGTCTCGCAAGATAGAACGTCGAGCTGCCATCGGGCGACAGCCCCGCACGCGTGTAGGCCATGGTGAAACTGGCGGAGGCGGCCGCCAACACGAGGTCGCAACTACACATCAGGCTGAACCCACCACCTGCCGCGGTGCCGTTGACCGCCGCGATCACCGGAGCGTTCATGCGCGCGAAGCGCGACACCGCCGCATGCAGGTTCGTCGTCATGTCCTTCACCAGCGCAGGACCGCGCTCCCCGGCTTCGACAAATGCTCGCAGGTCGCCGCCCGCGCAGAACATCCGCGAGCCCGCGCCGGTCAGGACAACGCAGCGCACGGCCGGGTCCTCGTCGCAATCAATGGCCACTTCCATGAGCTCGCGCGCCATCGTGCGATCCAGCGCGTTGGCTGCCTCGGGGCGGTTCAGTGTGATGCGCGCGACGCCGTCGCGTTTGTCCAAAAGCAGGGTCTTCAGTTCCATCGCAGCTCCTCTCTCTGCTCTGATCGGCGCAAGCCCCGGCCAGCGAAAGCCCGCCCCAGGAACGGAGAGTAGCACCACGTCCTGCCGATCTCACGCGGCCCGGGCGCGCGGCATCAGGTCGTAGGGATGTTTCCAGCCGGGAAGCGCAGCGATGCGTTGGATCCACGCCTCGATGTTCGGCGTGGCGGAACGGTCGATGCCCGTTTCTTCGGGGTAATACAGATAGCCCACCATGGACACGTCGACGATAGTCGGCCGCTCGCCGAGGATGAAGGCGCGCCGCGCCAGATGCTTGTCGACGATGGCGAACGCATTCTTGACGCGCCCCTTGAGGAATTCGATCACCGCCGGGTCGCCCGCCTTCTGGATGCCGACGAACCAGCGCAGCGTCGCAAGATAGCTGGTGAACTTGTGGTTGTCGAATAGAATCCAGCGCAGGATCTCGCGCCGCTCGGCGGCGTCGCGCGGACCGAACTGGCCGGTCTGCTCGGCCAGGTAGTCCAGGATCACGCCCGATTGGGACAGCCGCTGCGCGCCGTGCACCAGCACCGGCACTTCTCCCAGCTCACTCACCTCGGTGCGAAACTTCTCGCTGCGCGTCTCGCCCTCGAAATAGTCGACGCGGATGGGTTCCCAGTCGCAACCGGTCAGGGCAAGCATCAGCGCCGCCTTGTACGAGTTGCCCGACTCACCGAAGCAGTACAGCTTGTACTCCGCCATTCGTGTGGTCCTGCTATCCACTCCCATTCACGGGTGCGTCACTCTAGCAGTTGCGCGGCACTAGCAGACAGCCACCTGGCCGCTCGCCGGCCGCAGGCGCGAGAACCAGCCGGCGAACCGCGCCGCGAGGCTCTCGCGATGCTCGGACAAGCGCAGGGAGGCGGGGTGGAGTGCCATTACCAGCGTCAGTCCGGAGCGGTCGATGGTGAAAGCCTCGCCCGCTTCGAGGATGACATCGCTTTCCCGCTGGTCCTCGGTGATCCAGAGCGCTCCGCCGACGCAGGTCACACGCGTACCCTGGGCATCACGCAGGGCGATCAGCCCATCTCTGGGCAGGGATAGAGTGGACGTACCGAGCTCGATCTTCATCTGCGTTCTCCGTTGGCGATGGCTTCGGCGTGGCTTCGGCGTTGACCGACCAGCCATTCCCAAGCATCATTACGCCACTGATTGTGCACCGCAACCTCCGAGTATACAAACGAGATCTCGGAATGCAAGACATGCGTAACAGGAATGGCTGAAAGGACACGCAATCTCCCCTCGCTGGACCTGTTGAAAGGCTTCGAGGCAGCGGCCCGACATCTGAACTTCACCAAGGCAGCGGACGAGCTGTTCCTGACGCAGTCAGCAGTGAGCCGGCAGATCCAGGCCCTGGAGGAGGGGCTGGGTATACCGCTGTTCGTGCGCCAGCGGCGCGGCCTGGCGCTCACCCACGAAGGCGACCGCCTGTTCCGCGCAGTGCAGAGCGCCTTGCGCCAGGTACAGGACGCGGTGGACGCGCTGTCGAGGCAGCCGGCGGACACCAGGGTCACTATCACCTCCACGATGGCGTTCAGCTCGCTCTGGCTGATCCCGCGGCTGGGGGACTTCAATCGCCTGTTCCCGGAGGTGGGGGTGCGCATCGCGGCGAACGACCGCGTGCTGAACCTGGAGCGCGAGCGGATCGACGTGTCGGTGCGCTATTGTCCGGCACACGCCGCACCGAAGGGCGCGGTCTGGCTGTTCGACGAAGAACTGGTGCCGGTTTGCTCGCCGGCTCTTCTCCAGCGCACGGGCAAGCCGCTGAGGAATCCGCACGATCTCGCCCACTACGTGCTGCTGCATCTGGACGACCCCGACACGCCCGCCACCTGGTTGTCGTGGAGCACGTGGTTCGACTCGGTCGGACTGCGCAGCCTGAAGCCCGCAGGCTCGCTCGGCTTCAACTACTTCGATCAGATCGTGCGCGCCGCGCTGGCGGGACAGGGTGTCGCGCTCGGCCGCTTGCCGCTGATCGCCGACCTGGTGCAGGATGGCAGCCTGATCGTGCCGTTCGACGTGCACGCCCCGACCGATTGGGCGTACTGGGTGGTGCGCGCCGGCTCGGCGCACGGCCGTCCCCAGGTGGACCGCTTCGTCGACTGGCTGCTGTCCGCCGCTCGCGTCGCGCCGACGGCGTCCAGCGCAAGCGCGCGGCGGCGAGGACGCGGCACGACAATGGGGCAGCGGCGATAGCAAACAAGAAGCGCTCGCCGCCAAGGACGCAAAGGACGCCGAGGAAACCAGACTCAGCGAAAACGATCACGACAAGCTCCGCGGTGCCCAAAGAAAGACGTTTGCCCACACCCGACTGGGATTGCAGCCCTTCAGACTTCCCGCGCCTGCGACATCGCTTTCTGTCGTTTTCCTTGGCGTCCTTCGCGTCCTTGGCGGTGAGAGAGTTGTCGTCGTAAGAGGCTCAAGGCAAGATGACTGACCACCCCACCCGCACCATCCGCCCCGCCACCGCGAACGACGTGCCGCTCGTCCTGGAGTTCGTCAAAGCGCTCGCTGAATACGAGAAGCTCAGCGACCGCGTCAGCGCAACCGAGACAACCTTGCGCGAGTCGCTGTTCGGCACCCAGCCGGGCGCCGAAGTGCTGCTTGCGTACGAGAGCGAGACACCGGTCGGCTTCGCCGTGTTCTTCCACAACTTCTCGACCTTTCTGGGCGTGAAGGGGTTGTGGCTCGAAGACATCTTCGTGAAGCCCCAGTACCGGGGTCGCGGTTACGGCAAAGCGCTGCTGCTGCACCTCGCACGCATCGCCCACGAGCGCGGCTGCGGCCGCTTCGAGTGGTCGGCGCTGGACTGGAACACGCCTGCGTGGGACTTCTACAAGGCGCTGGGGGCAGTCCCGCTGGAAGACTGGACCATGTTCCGCCTCACCGGCGCCGCCTTGGAACGGCTGGCGAAAATGCCTCGTTGACCGCAGCATCGGCTGGGCGGATAGCAGCGCTGCACAACCTCGCGATCCTCAAGACCTTTCGGTGGGCATGAGCGGCTCCGTGACCGCCGACTCTCTGGAGAGCGGTCTGGACGCCAAGGACGATGTCATGGTCACTGGCGCCTCCCTTTGGAGCCACACGCACCGCCGTGGTGCTCGCACGAAGCGGTTGATCGCGCCGAAGTCGCAGTAAGTCGTTGACGGGACAACACCGTGTGCCATCGCACGGGCACCATCAACCACTATCACATCGCCGCCAGCGCCGAGACGGTGCATTGGGGCTATTTCAGCAAGAGCCTGAAGCCACTTGCCGAGGTGGACTCGGGAGACTTCGTCACCATCGAGACGCTGACCCACCACGCCGGCGACGACCTGGAGCGCATGGTGAAGGGTGATCCCGGGGCCGAGAGCGTCTACTACTGGGACAAGACGCGCAAGGGCGTGAACCGGCGCGGCGCCGGTCCCATGGATGCTTCCATCCACGGCCGCGGCGCGGGCGAAGGCTTCGGCGTGCACATCTGCACCGGGCCGGTCGCAGTGAAAGGGGCGCAGCCCGGCGACATCCTGGAGGTGCGCATCATCGACGTGCGCCCACGCCCCTCGCAGAACCCGAAGCACAAGGGCAAGAGCTTCGGCAGCAACGCAGCGGCCTGGTGGGGCTTCCACTACAACGACCAGATCGAGGAGCCGAAGAAGCGCGAGGTCATCACGATCTACGAAGTGGACGCGACCGGCGAGCGCGACTGGGCCAGAGCGCTGTACAACTTCCGCTGGACGCCCCAGACGGACCCCTTCGGCGTCGTGCACAAGATCATCGACTACCCGGGCGTGCCGGTGGACCACAGCACGGTCAAGGAGAACTGGGGGGTGTTGAAGAACGTGCGTGTTCCCGTCCGGCCGCACTTCGGCGTGATGGGATTGGCCCCGGCCGAAGCCGACATGGTCGACTCCATTCCGCCCAGCTATACCGGCGGCAACATCGACAACTGGCGCATCGGCAAGGGCGCCACCATGTTCTACCCCGTATCCGTCGCGGGTGCGCTGTTCTCTGCCGGCGATCCGCACGCGTCGCAGGGCGACTCGGAGCTGTGCGGCACCGCCATCGAATGCTCGCTCACGGGCACGTTCCAGCTCATCCTGCACAAGCAGGGTACGCTGCCGGGCACGCCGCTGCAAAGCCTCGACTACCCGCTGCTCGAGACCCAGACCGAGTTCGTGCTGCACGGCTTCAGCTTCCCCAACTATCTAGCCGAGCTGGGACCGAAGGCGCAGTCGGAGATCTATTCGAAGTCCTCGATCGATCTGGCGTTGCGCGACGCGTTCCGCAAGATGCGCCACTTCCTGATGACCACGCAGGGTCTGAGCGAGGACGAGGCGGTTTCTCTGATGTCGGTGGGCGTGGACTTCGGCGTGACGCAGGTGGTCGACGGCAACTGGGGCGTGCACGCCATCGTGAAGAAGAGCCTGTTCGCGGGCGGAGAGATCTGAGTCGTCGCTCGAGACTCCGGAAGCGGCTAGGGACACCGAAGCCGGTGTTGGGACACCGAAGCCGGACACCGAAGCCGGTTGACCAGCCAGGCGTACCCGTGTACAAAGGAGATGCAGGATCCTCAAGTAGCGGAATTGCCGCTCCCTTGCCGCAGCCGCGGCGGCATCTGCCCGGTAGTCGTTTCTCCCCCCTTGAAGCTCTCGCGTTCGGGCGCAAGCCCTCATCTCTCATCCCAAGGAGCAGCAGGCATGACTACCGGTATCGTCAAATGGATCAACGAAGCGAAAGGCTTCGGACTCGTCACGCCCGATAGCGGCGGTAAAGACATCTTCGCGCGCTTCACACCGATCCGGGGCAGCGACAAGTCGAGATCTCTCAAGTTGAAGCAGAAGGTGTCCTTCGATGTCACGTCCGGACCCGATGGCGAGCTCGCGCTGAATCTCAAACCCATCGCGTAGCCGCTCCCGCTCGACGAAAGGGCCCGGGCGACTGGGCTTTTTCTTTTTCCCTTCGCCCGGCGGTGAAGGAGGTGCTCTCGGATCCGCGCCGGGCCCGGGAGAGGAACCTGAACTTGCGGTACGCTTCTCTCCCTGGGATTCGACTCACCGAGGAGGAAGCATGCTGCGAACCCGCATCGCGGTCGGCGCGCTGCTGGTAGCGTCGGCGCTCGGCGTCTACGGGCAGCCGGGCGTCGTCGACGATGAGCGCCTGCTGCACGCTGGCGCAGACCGCGCCAACTGGCTCACGCACGGGCGCGACTACGGCAACCAGCGCTTCTCGCCGCTGGCGCAGATCGATGCAAGCAACGTCAAGCGCCTTCGTCCGGCATGGATCTACCAGAGTGGCGTTGCGTCCACCTTCCAGGCCACGCCGATCGTCGCCGACGGTGTGATGTACGTTTCGCTGCCGTTCAACCACGTGGTCGCGCTGGACGCAAAGACCGGCCGCCAGCTCTGGCGCTACACGCACAAGCGGCGCACCGAGAAGATGTGCTGCGGCCCGGCGAACCGCGGCGTGGCGGTCGCCTACGGCAAGGTCTACATGGGCACGGTCGATGCGCGCCTCGTTGCGCTGGATGGCAGAACCGGACGGCTGGTCTGGGATGTGCCGCTCGTGGAAGACCTGGCGGGCACGACCGAGCGCACGGACCAGCTCGCCGCGGACGACCCTCTGCGCCAGCAAAAGGTGACTGGCTCCACCGGCGTGGGCGCCAACATGGCACCCATGGTGTACAAGGGCAAAGTCATCGTCGGCATCACCGGAGTGGGCTACGGGCTGCACCTCGACTCCGACCGGCCGGGTGCACCGCTCGGCGCGGTAGTCGGCATCGCGGGGCAAAGCCAGCGCGCGGGGTTCTACGCGGCCTTCGATGCGCAGACCGGCAAGCGTATCTGGCAGTTCGATTCCACGCCCGCGACCGACTGGGAGGGCGAGTTCCGCACGACCACACCGGACGGGATCCCACTGCAGCGGGACATCGCACGCGAGAAGGCCACGTTCGCGCAGTACCAGGACGCCTGGCAGCGCGGCGGCGGGTCGGCGTGGACCACGCCGGCGGTCGATCCCGGACTGGGGTTGGTGTATCTGGGCATCGGCAACCCCTCGCCGCAGATGGACGATGTCACCCGCCCCGGCGATAACCTCTACACCGTCTCGCTCGTCGCAGTCGACGTCGAGACCGGCAAGCTGCGCTGGTACTACCAGCAGGTGCCGCACGACATGTGGGGCTACGACGTCGCCTCCCCACCGGTGCTGTTCGAGGCACTCATCGACAGTGCGCCCGTGCCCGCGGTCGGGCAGGCCAGCAAGACCGGCTGGCTGTACGTGCTCGACCGGCGCGACGGGAAGCTGCTGTACAAATCCGAGGCTTTCGTGCCGCAAAGCAATCTGTTCGCGCGGCCCACACCGGAGGGAGTCGATATCGCACCGGGTGCAGGAGGCGGTGCGAGCTGGTCGCCGGTCTCGTTCGATTCGCGCACCGGGCTTGCCTACGTCGCCGCGCTGCACATGCCGACGCGCTACACGGTGAAGGACATCCCCGCGACCGGCGACAAGCCAGCGGTCCGTTACACCGCGCTGGAGCCGGTCGACGGACCCAGGTGGGGCACCCTCACCGCGATCGACCTCCATGCCGGCGGCAAGATCCGCTGGCAGGCGAAGACGCCCGAACCGCTCATCGGCGGGGTTCTCGCCACGGCGGGTAATC
The DNA here is from genome assembly GCA_036787045.1 of Burkholderiales bacterium. Taxonomy (GTDB): domain Bacteria; phylum Pseudomonadota; class Gammaproteobacteria; order Burkholderiales; family SHXO01; genus SHXO01. The sequence goes on from DAIQQA010000054.1 coordinate 12,498, forward strand.
TGGTGTTCACCGGCGAAGGCAACGGCAACCTCAGCGCATTCCATGCGCAGACCGGCGAGCTGCTGTGGCAGTTCAACTGCGGGGCGGGCGTGAATGCGCCGCCGGTGAGCTACGAGATCGACGGCAAGCAGTACCTCGCGGTCGCGGCAGGCGGCAGCGCGCTGTTCGGCTATCGCCAGGGCGAGGCGGTGGTGGTGTTCGCCTTGCCTGATTGAGAGGAACAATGAGATGACTGCAATCGACCTGGAGGCGCTACGCGGCCTCAGCGCCCCGATCCTTTCCGACGTTATGGACAGCCTGGGAATGATGGATCAGGCCATGCGCCCGTTCGTGCGACCCCTGGACGACAGCGCGGTGCTAATCGGCCGCGCGCGCACCGGGCTGTACATGCCCGTGTACGAGACCAGACCAGGCGAGAACCCCTACGAAGTGGAGATCGCGCTGGTGGACGATCTGAAACCGGGCGACGTGGCAGTGCTGGCCTGCAATGGCCCAACAGAGCGGATCGCGCCCTGGGGCGAGCTGCTATCGACCGCGTCGAAGATGCGCGGCGCGGTGGGCTGTGTGACGGACGGGTTGGTGCGCGACGTGAGGCAGATCCGCGAGCTAGGGTTTCTGGTGTTCCACGGCGGCATCGGCCCGCTCGACACCCGGGGCCGCGCGCGAATGATGGAGCGAGACACGCCGGTCCAGTGCGGGGGCGTGCATGTGCGCAGCGGCGATATCATCTTCGGCGATGTCGACGGCGTGGTGGTTATCCCACAGGAGCGCGCCGCCGAAGTGCTGGCTCGCGCCCGCGAGAAGCTCAAAGGAGAGAACCACACCCGCGCAGAGCTGGAGCAGGGGCAGCTGCTGGGAGAGGTGTACAAGAAGTACGGGGTGCTTTAGGAGCGAGCAACCCCATCCCCTCTCCCCTCGCGGGAGAGGGATATGGTGAGGGGGACGTTTGGCAACTGCTTCACCCTCACCCCGCCCCTCTCCCATCGAGGGAGAGGGGGTCTTTGCTGTCTCTCCGAGCAGGTTCATGAGGGAATGCGGAGGCCCGCCCTCCCGCCGCGCCCGGCCTCTCCTCCCCCAAGTCACTTGGTCCCCGACTGCACCCAGCACCCGGAGGCGAGCAGCATGCGCCGCGTGACGATGTGATCCACTGTGCCCGCGCTACGCTGGACCGCAATCATCAGCGCATCGACATCGGACAGTTTCGGAAGGACCGATGCCGCAGGCTGCGGGACCGGGGCGGCAGGCTGCAGGTTCACTCGTGTGGGCTGCAGCTGGACAGCAGGCGGCAGGCTGCACTTGCGGGCGGCGGCCAAGGCTGAAGCCAGTGTGTTCGTGCTCATCTCTCCTCCCCTTTCGTTGTTGGTCTTGCTGCGTGCGAACAGATGGTGCTGCGGCATGCGGCCGGAGGGAAGCGCCACGCGCGAGGTTGCTACCGTTTAGCCTGGCGGTAGCATATGCTGCTACCTTTACAGGGCGATGAAGAACCACCGCACGCCACCGAGAACGTGTGCGGGAGCTGGCGTCGGCTCGTGGACCGGCCAAAGGGAGGCCTCGGTGAAGCAAACGGAAGCGGTAGTCGAGGCGCTCAAGCGCGCCTTGAAGGCGCGTGGCGTCACCTACGCGCAGGTGGCCAGCTCGCTTGGCCTGAGCCAGGCCAGCGTGAAGCGGCTGTTCTCCACCGGGCACTTCACGCTGGACCGCTTCGACCAGGTATGCGAGCTGGCCCGCACCAGCATCACCGAGCTGGTGCGCGATCTGGAAGGCGGCAAGGACGAGCTCGAGCAGCTCACGCTGCAACAGGAGCGCAGCATCATGGCCGACCGCAAGCTGCTGCTGGTCGCGCTATGCGCGCTCAACCATCTGAGCCTCGAGCAGATCGTCCAGACCTACGCGCTGTCGAAGGCCGAATGCACCCAGCTGCTGGTGCAGCTCGACCGAATCGGCTTCCTCGAGCTGCATCCCAACAACCGCATCAAGCTGCGCGTCACACGCGCTTTCTCCTGGCTGCCCGACGGTCCGATCCAAACGTACTTCAAGTCGCGTGCGCAGCAGGAGTATTTCGCCTCGACGTTCGCGCAGCCCGGCGAGCTGATGCTGGTGGTCAACGGGATGCTGTCGCGCGCCTCAGCCGACACGGTGATCGGGAGGATGCGACGCATTGCGAACGAGCTTACCGAACTGCACCACGCCGACGCGCACCTCCCGCTCGGTGAGCGCCGGCCAGCGACTCTGGTGCTGGCCATCCGCCCGTGGGAGCTGGAGGCTTTCCAGGACCTCAAGCGCAAGCGACCGGCAAGCAAGCCCGACCGGTCATTGCCGAAACGCTGAGCGCACGCCGCACAGACGCCCACGCCGGATTCCCGCACAATAGGGCACACCCGATTCGAGGAGTACGCCATGAATCTTCGCCAGCGATTGGCGCTTGCGGCATTCGCCCTGTCCCTGCTGATCCAGGCCCCGGTAGGGGCACAGGACAATCAGAAGGTCCTGCGCATCGCACCGCACTCCAATCTCACCATCCTGGACCCCATCTGGACCACGGCGTACATCTCCCGCTTTCACGGGTACATGATCTATGACACCTTGTTCGGCACCGACGCCCAGGGCAAGGTCCAGCCGCAGATGGTCGACAAGTGGGAGGTAAGCCGGGACAAGACGGTCTGGACCTTCACCCTGCGCGCCGGGCTCGAGTTCCACGACGGCAAGTCCGTGACCAGCGCCGACGCCATTGCATCGCTCGCCCGCTGGGCCAAACGCGACAGCATGGGCGAGAAGCTGATGGGCTTCGTGGAGGGTATGGAGCCGGTCAATGCGACGACCTTCCGGATCAAGCTCAAGGAACCCTACGGCCTGGTGCTGGAGTCCCTGGGAAAGCCCAGCTCGAACGTGCCCTTCATCATGCCCAAGCGCGTGGCGGACACGCCGGCCGACAAGCAAATCGATGATTTCACCGGGTCCGGGCCGTTCGTGTTCGACAAGGCGCAGTGGAAACCGGGCGAGAAAGTGGTGTACCTGCGCAACGCCAGGTACCGGCCACGCAGCGAGGCGCCGAGCGGCACTGCGGGCGGGAAGGTGGCCAAGGTCGATCGCGTCGAGTGGGTGATCATCAAGGATGCGCAGACCCAGGCCAATGCGCTGGCCGCGGGCGAGATCGACATCATCGAGGCGCCCGCACATGAGCTCTACAACTCTTTGAAGGCCAACCGGGACCTTCAGATCGTCGAGCCCAACCCGCTGGGCTTCGGGGCGATGCTGCGGTTCAATCACCTGCAGCCGCCGTTCGACAACGCCAAGGTGAGACAAGCCGCGATGGCGGCGTTGAATCAGCCCGCCTTCCTGCGTGCCCAGGTCGGCGTGCCCGACCTGTATCACACCTGCTTCTCCATCTATCCCTGCAACAGTCCCTACTTCACTACCGCGGGCATGGACTTCATCGCGAAGCCGGACATCAACCGCGCCCGTCAGCTCCTGAAGGAGTCCGGCTACGACGGCAGACCGATCGTGGTCATGCAGCCCACGGATCTCGTCGTGATCGCCAAGCTGCCGGTGGTGGCAACCCAGCTCCTGCGTCAGGCCGGCTTCAAGGTCGACATGCAGTCCATGGACTGGCAGACCCTGGTGTCGCGTCGCGCGAAGAAGGATCCTCCCGCGCAAGGAGGCTGGAACATCTTCCTGACCGTCTGGGCCTCGGTTGACGGCATGAACGCCATCGCGATGAACGCTGTGAACGCCGCCTGCGACAAGGCCTGGTTCGGTTGGCCCTGCGACCAGGAGCTGGAGCGGCTGCGCGACGCTTTCGCCCGCTCCGACGACGAGCAGGAGCGCAAAAAGCTGGCGGAGCAGATCCAGCTGCGGGCGATGGAGATCGGCACACACGTCCCGGTAGGCGAGTACCAGATCCCGGTCGCGGCACGCCGGAACCTCAAGGGGTTCGTGACGGGGTATTTCCTGGTGGCGTGGGGAATTGAGAAACCGTGACAGATGAGGCGTGACAGACGCTTTACCTGTCACGCCTTTTCTGTAACGCCTTTCCTGTCACGCCGCGCCTGTCACCCATGCTCCGCTTCCTCGCCTCCCGCCTACTCTCGACGATCCCGGTACTGCTGATCGTCGCGGTCGCGGTGTTCCTGCTGCTGCGCCTGACGCCGGGCGATCCGGCCGCGGTGATCGCAGGCGACATGGCCACCACCGAGCAGATCGAGGAGATCCGCACGAGCCTCGGGCTGGACAAGCCGATCGTGGTGCAGTTCGGCATCTGGTTCGGCAACGTGCTGCGTGGCGATCTGGGCGAATCCTTCTTCTTCAAGCTGACGGTCGCCGAGCTGATCGCTCAGCGGCTCGAGCCCACGCTCGCGCTCGCCTTGTGCACCATCGTTGTGGCCGTTGTCGTCGCCGTGCCGCTCGGCGTGCTGGCGGCGTGGCGCCACGGCGGGTGGCTGGACCGGACGCTGATGGGTTTTTCCACGCTCGGATTCTCGATCCCGGTGTTCGTGCTGGGCTATCTGCTGATCTGGCTGGTGTCGCTGAAGCTCGGCTGGCTGCCGGTGCAGGGCTATCGGCGGCTGGGCGAGGGCGTCGGCCCGTTCATCCGTCATCTGATCCTGCCCAGCCTGACGCTGTCGGTCATCTACGTGGCACTCATCGCTCGGGTAACGCGGGCCGCGGTTGCCGAGGCCCTGACCGAGGACTTCGTGCGCACCGCGCGCGCGAAGGGCCTGCCGGAATCGCGTGTACTGATCCGTCATGCTCTGGCGAATGCGGCCGTTCCCATCGTCACGGTGATCGGCATCGGGCTGGCCCTGCTGATCGGCGGGGTGGTCGTGACGGAGAGCGTGTTCTCCATTCCGGGCCTGGGCCGCCTGACAGTCGACGCGGTGCTAGCGCGCGACTTCCCCACCATCCAGGGCGTGATCCTGCTGTTCTCGGTTGCGTACGTGCTGGTCAACCTGCTCATCGACCTGTCCTACCTGTTCCTCGACCCGCGGATCCGCTACTGAATGGATACGCCCGTTGCCACGCTGGAAGCCCAGCCTGCACCGCCGCGTGAGCTGTGGGGTAAGCTGCGCCGCAATACCGCGGTGGTCATCGGAGGCTGCCTGCTGGCGCTGCTGGCGGTGGGTTCGCTGCTGGCGCCGTGGTTAAGCACGATCGACCCCACGCTGATCGACCCCGTCAACCGGGACCTCCTGCCGGGGGCTTCCGCGGAAGTGATGACGTTCACCGGCGAGACCATCCGGCACACCTACTGGATGGGCTCCGACAGCTACGGCAGGGATATCCATAGCCGCGTGCTGTACGGCGGCCGCGTGTCGCTGATCGTGGGGGTGACGGTCGCGGCGCTCAGCCTGTTCTTCGGCCTCATTACCGGTCTGATCGCCGGCTACGTGCGCTGGCTGGACGGCGTCGTGATGCGGGTCATGGACGGCCTCATGGCGATCCCGGGCATCCTGCTGGCCATCGCACTCGTCGCGCTGTGGCGAGCGTCGCTCCTGACGGTGATCGTCGCCATCACCATCCCCGAGATCCCGCGCGTGGTGCGGCTGGTCCGCGCACTGGTGTTGTCGATCCGCGAGGAGCCCTACGTCGAGGCGGCGATCTCGGTGGGCACCTCGACGCCAAAGCTGCTCTATCGGCACATCCTCCCGAATACGCTGGCGCCGCTGATCGTGCAGGGCACCTACATCTGCGCCTTCGCGATCCTGGTCGAGGCGATCTTGAGCTTCCTCGGAGTCGGCCTGCCCACCGACGTGCCCACGTGGGGCAACATCATGGCCGAGGGACGGCTGCAGTTCCAGCAATATCCGCACAACGTGCTGTTCCCCGGCCTGTTCCTCGCGGTAACCGTTCTGGCGGTGAACATGCTCGGCGACGGCTTGCGCGATACGCTGGATCCGCGCTTCAACAAGCGCGGGGAGCGGGCGCTGTGAGTGCGGTTCTACGCATCGAGCAGCTGTCCGTGCGGCTGCCAGCCGGCGCCGACCGCGTGCACGCCATCGACAAGGTCAGTCTGGAGGTCCCGGCCGGCGAGCTGCTGTGCCTGGTGGGCGAGTCGGGCTCCGGCAAATCGATCCTCGCCAGCACCGTGATGGGGCTTCTGCCCGGCAACATCCGCGCCAACAGCGGCCGCGTGCTGCTCAGCGGCGAGAGCCTGCTGGACCTTGCCCCCGAGCGTTTGCGCAGGCTGCGCGGCGAGCGCATGAGCATGATCTTCCAGGAGCCGATGACCGCGCTCAACCCGGTGATGACCTGCGGCGCGCAGATCGATGAGCTGCTCGTGCAGCACACCCGCATGTCGGCCACTGAACGCAAGGCGCGCGCACTGCAGATGCTGGAGCACGTGCGCCTGCCCGATCCGCAGCGGATCCATGCCGCCTATCCGCATCAGCTCTCCGGCGGCCAGCGGCAACGCATCATGATCGCCATGGCGCTGATCCTCAAGCCGGCCCTGCTGATCGCGGACGAGCCGACCACCGCGCTGGACGTCACGACCCAGGCCGAGATCCTGAGGCTCATCCGTGAGCTGCAGCGCGAGGAAGGCACCGCAGTCCTGTTCATCACACACGACTTCGGGGTCGTTGCGGAGATCGCGGATAGGGTAGGCGTGCTCAGGCTCGGAGAGCTGGTGGAGTCCGGACCCGCCGCGGAGATCCTCTCCCACCCGGCGCATCCATACACGCGCATGCTGCTGGCCGCGGTGCCGAGCCTCACTGCGCGCAAAGCCCCGCTGCCAGAGACCGCCGATCGGGTGTTGCGTACGAGGGGGTTGAGCAAGGTGTTTGGCGGGGGCGGCTGGTTCCGGCGCGCACACCTGGTACGCGCCGCAGACGCAGTGGACATCGAAGTCCAGCGGGGCGAGACGCTGGGCATCGTGGGCGAGTCCGGCTCGGGCAAGTCTACGGTTGCGCGCATGCTGGCGAGGCTCATCGAGCCCAGCGCGGGCGAGATCGAGCTCGACGGGCAGACCACCGCCGGCCTTCGCGGCTCACAGGCCCGCGCCTTCCGGCGCAAAATCCAGATCGTGTTCCAGGATCCCTACCGCTCGCTCAACCCGCGCCGCACGGTCGGTGCAGCAGTTGCCGAAGGGCCGCTGAATTTCGGCGCCACGGTTTCCGAGGCGTGGAAGCGTGCGGGCGAGCTGATGGACCTGGTGAAGCTGTCCCCCGGCGCGCTGAAGCGCTACCCTCACGAGTTCTCGGGTGGCCAGCGCCAGCGCATCTGCATCGCGCGTGCCCTCGCGGTCGACCCGGAGGTGCTCATTGCCGACGAGGCCGTCTCCGCATTGGACGTCTCGGTGCAGGCGCAGATCCTCGAGCTGCTGGAAGACATCCAGCAGCGTCTGCATCTCACCCTGGTGTTCATCACCCATGACCTGCGCGTGGCGGCGCAGATCTGCAATCGCATCGTGGTCATGCAGAACGGTCGTGTGGTTGAGCAAGGGCCGGTGGCACAGGTGTTCCACCGGCCGCGGCACGAGTACACACAGACATTGCTCGCGGCGGCGCCCGGGCGCGGGTTCGTGTTCGGAAATCGCTGACGCGGGCGCGCAGCCGCCCCAAGCGCGGTGGTGAGCAGTCGCCGGTCTCACCCTGGCCAGTCGGGAAGGTGCGGCGCCGTTGCATCCTCGCAATCTGTAAGGCATACGTAAGTCCCGGCGGCGTAGTCTTCTCCCGCGCGCCCTGGCCATCGCTGCACTCCATCTCCCTGTCCGGCCGCAGCGACCAGGCGTCGCCATGCCAACCGAGGAGGAGGTCAAGTCATGAACGAGCCCTGCTCGAACCCGCGTCCGCGGGGACTCCCAGCTTCACTCGCAAGCCTGTGTGCAGCAGCCGCATTCACCGCGTCAGCATCGCTGGTCAGCGCAGCCGACGTCACGCCTGCCCGGTTGCTTAACGCCGAACAGGAGCCTCACAACTGGCTCACCTACTACGGCAACTACAAAGGCTGGCGCTACAGCAACCTGGCGCAGATCAATACGACCAACGTCCAGAAGCTCACGGTTCAATGGGCATTCGTGCCGGGGGCAGAAGAAGTTCCAGGTCACACCGATCGTGGCGGACGGTGTGATGTATATCACGAGCCCCATGCACGCCGTCTACGCCTTGGACGCAACCAACGGCAGGATTCTGTGGCGTCACAATCACAAGTTCCCGGAGAAGATGCCGGCTGCAGTCTGGGGTCCGAGCAAGCACCGAGGGGTCTCCCTGGCGGGTGACCGCGTCATCCTTGCCACTAACGACGGCCAGATCCTTTCCCTGGATGCAAAGACCGGCAAACAGCAGTGGACCACCCAGGCGGCGGACTACCAGGCAGGCCTCGGATTCAATCAGCCCCCGCTGATCGTCGGCGATAAGGCGATCGTCGGGACGTTCACGGCGGAGTTCGCTACGCGCGGGTTCGTCGCCGCCTACGACGTGCACAGCGGCAAGGAGGTGTGGCGATTCAACACCGTACCGGGGCCGGGCGAGCCCGGTAACGAGACCTGGGCCGGCGACTCCTGGAAGCACGGCTGCGGGCCGGTGATCCTGCCGCCGACCTACGACCCAGAGCTGAACCTGATCTATGTCGGGACCGGCAACCCCTGCCCGATGTGGAACGGGGACGTACGCAAGGGCGACAACCTGTACACGGACTCCATGCTGGCGCTGAATCCGGACACCGGCCGCCTCGTCTGGTACAAGCAGCTCATCCCGCATGACGTGTGGGATCTCGATACCTTCGGCGAGGTCGTGCTGGTCGACACCCGCATCGATGGTCGTCCAGTGCGCGCCGCGCTGCAGGCAGGCAAAAGCGGCTATTTCTACGCGATGGATCGTGCCGAGGGTCGATTCCTCTACGCCAAGCCCTTTGTCTCGCGAATCACCTGGGCCAAAGGGCTGGACAGCGAGGGCAAGCCGATTCCGGGTGCGATACCGGGCAGCTCCGCAGAGACGCTCTGCCCCGGTGCGTTGAGCGGCGGCAAGTCCTGGAACCAGACCGCCTACTCGCCGAAGCTCGACTACCTCTTCATCCCCGCCGGGGACGTCTGCGACGACGTCAAGCAGGCCGCAGTCAACCCGACACCGAAGGCGAGCGACCTGCACTTCGGCGGTCAGCCCGAGAAGTGGAGCAGCGGCGGCGGCACGTTGACGGCCTTCGACGTGAAGACGGGCGAGCCGAAGTGGCAGTACAAGTCGCGCTATCCGATGCGCAGCTCTGTCCTGGCCACTGCGGGCGGCCTGCTGTTCACTGGAGATCTGGAGAGCAACGTGCTCGCCTTCGACGCTCGCGACGGGCGACTCCTTTGGAGCTTCCCGGCCGGCTCCATGCCGCAGAACTCGGTGACCTACTCGGTCGAGGGCAAGCAGTACGTGGCAGTGGGTGTGGGGTGGGGCCAGGTGCTCGCCAACTTCTTGCCCTCCTATGTCCCGGAGCTCGCCCAGGTCCCCCGCGGCAGTCTGCTGCTCGTCTTCGGCTTGCCGGATTGAGGTGCCGCACCGTTACCCTCCCTCGCTGGTCCCGCTGGCAAGGGAGGGTTTCGGGGGGTCGAGTAGTCGCCACGCTCGACTCGCTCTTCGCATCCCACTAGCGTACGAACACCCACTAGCGTACGAACATCTCGTACAGCGTCAGCAGGATCTCCATCACGATGAGGATGACGATGTACCACTCCACACGCAGCGAGTGGCGGCTGGACAGCAACTCGAGCAGCGTGTGCGAGGTTCGCGAGATGAGCCCGAGCTTGCGCTCGAGCGCGGCATGCCGCTCGCGCAGCTCGAACTCGTCCTCGAGCCGCGCGAACAGGCCCTCCAGACCCGGGTTGTCCCACAGGATCTCGGGCTTTTCGGTGATCTCGGCGCGCCCCACCATGCGCTGCTCCACCAGCAGCAGGGTGCCGATCTTCTTCAGGAACTCCGGGCCCTTGCCGGGGATGCGCCCGGTGCGCTGCAGCTCGGTGGCGAGCTGCTCTACGCGATCGAATTCGCCCGCCACCTGTTTCTCGTACAGCGACAGCAGGGCGCTCTTGGAAAGGATATCGGCGATAACCTGCAGGCGCTCGATCGCCGCGTCTTCGAGATAGACCACCCCAGTCTTGACGATCTCCTTCGTGCCGGGTTCGAGCTGGACCTCCAGCTCCTCGATCTCCGGCGTGGGATAGGGGTTGGCGATCAACGGTTGGAGGTTGCGCAGGAAGGCCACCTCCTCGATCGGCGTCACCGCGAAGAACACGACCACCCCGAACCGGAACAGCGTGGCCGCGCCGCCACCCTGAACTGTCACAGTCAGCGGATTCGCCGCCAGGGCCTCGATCGCCCCCAGCGCCTTCAGATCGATGCGCTCCCCGACCAGCACGGCGCGGGCGCGGAAGCTTGAGTCGCGGGTTGTGAGGGCTTTTCTCATAGAGCGGGCCGGGGCCCAGGGAGTCGGGATAGTCGGATTGTAACGTCCGGCCCCGGTTGTACGATTCCCCGGGCCTGCAAAGTGACTCCCGGTTGCGACACCCCACCGATCGACAAACTTCACAATTTTCTGCAGGCGATTTGACCACAATTCACTTTCGCCTCTACCCGCCGGGAGGCCGCAGTCCTACACTGCTTTCCACGGGTTGCGCGTTCCCGCAGCCGCGTCGGAGTCAGGAGTCGACCCGGGCAGGGAGTAAGGAGACCGAGCAGTACGAGGGACATCAGCCAGCGCGGCAAGCAGCTCAGGGGAGGCCTGCCGCGTCCGACTGGAAAAGACCCCCGAAGTAGCGAATAACAACCAGGAAGCAAGCAGTAGGCAGTTCACGGAAATCTCCTGTGGTTGAGAGCGAAAAGCCCTCGGTGCAAACAACCGAGGGCTTTTTTTTTCGGACTGCGGGTAACAGGCCGGGCTCAGGGAAAGCATCCGGCCTGGGTGGGGGACAGCACACACCGCCCAGGCAGGGTATCCTCTCGCGCGGCCAGACACGCTCCCGGGAACCCTATGCGCATCGCAGTCGGCGGCTTCCAGCACGAAACCAACACCTTTGCCCCGGCCAAAGCCACCTTCGACGACTTCGCCCGCGGTGGCGGCTGGCCGCCGCTGCTGAAGGGCGACGACGTCTTCGACGGCACCGCGGGGATCAACCTGCCCGTGGCGGGGTTCGTCGAAGCCATGCGCAAGACCACGCACCGGCTCGTTCCGACCGCCTGGGCTGCCGCCAGCCCGTCCGCCCACGTCACCGAGGACGCCTACGAGCGCATCTCAGGCATGATCGTCGACGCCCTGAAGTCGGCCGGAAAGCTAGACGCGGTCTATCTCGATCTTCACGGGGCGATGGTCGCAGAGCACGCGAACGACGGCGAGGGCGAGCTGCTGTCCCGCGCGCGCGCAGTCGTCGGACCCGGTATCCCGGTCGTGGCAAGCCTCGACCTGCACGCCAACGTCACGCAGCGGATGCTGGAGCATGCCGACGTGCTGATCGCGTATCGCACGTATCCACATGTGGACATGGCCGAGACCGGCGCGCGGGTGGCGCATTTCCTCCAGCAGCGTCTGGCCGGCAAGCCGCGCCCCGAGCGGGTGGCACGCCGCGTGCCTTTCCTCATCCCGCTGCAGACCCAGTGCACGATGCTCGAGCCGACGAAGTCGATCTACGAGGAGCTTGCGCGGCTGGAGGATCGCTCCATCACCTCGCTGTCCTTCACGCCCGGCTTCCCGGCTGCGGATTTCCCCGAGTGCGGACCGGTGGTGATTGCCTACGCCGACGATCCCGCTGCGGCAAGCCGCGCTGCCGACTCGTTGCGCGCCGTCGTGGAGGAGCAGGAGTCGGCCTTCGACTGTCCGGTCTACACGCCGGCCGAAGCCGTCCGGCGCGCCATGGCGCTGGCCGCGCGCGCGAGCCGTCCGGTGGTCATCGCCGACACCCAGGACAATCCCGGCGCGGGCGGTGCCTCGGATACCACCGGCATGCTGCGCGCACTGGTCGGCGCCAACGCCCAGCGTGCCGCCCTCGGCCTGATGGTCGATCCGGCCGCTGCGAGGGCGGCTCACGAAGCCGGAGAGGGCGCAATCATCGAGATCGCGCTCGGCGGGAAGTCGAGCATTCCTGGAGACGCGCCCTTTCACGGCCGCTTCGTCGTGGAGCGTCTGTCCGACGGCAAGATGACCTGCACCGGGCCCTTCTACCGCGGCGCGCGCATGAGCCTCGGTCCTTCCGCATGCCTCAGTATCGGCGGCGTGCGCGTGGTCGTGACCTGCGAGAAGCCGCAGATGGCCGATCAGGAGCTGTACCGCTTCATCGGCATCGAGCCCACCCGCCAGGCCATCCTGGTCAACAAGAGCTCTGTGCATTTCCGCGCAGACTTTGCACCGATCGCGGAGGAGATCCTGGTGTGCAAGGCCCCGGGGCCCATGCTGGCGGACACCAGCGACTTCCCCTGGAAGAACCTGGCACCCGGCATCAAGCTCAAGCCGAACGGGCGGCCTTTCCTGCCCGGATAGTACTGCGACACACTAAACCCACCTCTCACCACGAAGGGGCTGCGAGGGCTTCCGGCGCTCGCCAGCTCTACCATATGATGCTTCGGAACTAACGTGTCTCTGTTCCAGCGCTCAGCCCGCGGCACGCCGTTTCGGCAGCCAGTACCGCATCAGGAGCCACCCGCCCAGCATGCCGCCGAGATGCGCGAAATGGGCAATCCCGTCCTGCGTCTCCATGAGCCCCAACCCGAGCTCGAGCACCCCGTAGAAGGTCACGAACAGCCAGGCCGGCACGGGGATCGGGAGAATCAGTGGCACCAGCTTCTGGCGCGGGAACAGCATGCCGAAAGCAATCAACACGCCGAACACGCCGCCCGACGCGCCCAGTGTAGGGCGGTCGACATTGCCCATGATGATGGCAACTGCAAGCTGCACCAGCGCGGCGGCAGCGACGCAGCAGAGGTAGTACAGCGCAAAGCGCCACGAGCCGAGCTCGTGCTCGACGTCGCCGCCGAACATGAGCACCGCCAGCATGTTGACCGCGAGGTGCGTCAGGCTGGCGTGAAGGAAGCTGTAGGTCAGCACCTGCCCCGGCCCGAAGCGGCCGCTCTCCACCGGCCACAGACCGAAGGCGAGGACCAGGGAATCCCCGGAGCTCTGCTGCAGATAGAACGCTGCGGCGTTGGCCAGGACGAGCAGGAGCGTGACCGGTTTGAGATAGGACATCCGACTGCAACAATCTCATCGAGTGCTGTGAGCAGCGCGATGATGCGATAACCGCGCTCGCCAAACAAGCGCAGCACAATTCCGACGAGTCGGGCTACACTGCGGCGGACCGTGCGTGCAGGCGAGGATCGCCCGCGCGCAGTGCCAGTCCGGCGGCTGCGGGCTTCGGGCACGGCTGGATTTCGGAGGAGACGAACAGATGGACAATCTTGCGCGCCGTCGGTTCTTTCAGCAGGCAACGGCCCTGGCCTTGTGGCCTGCCGGTCTGACCTTCGCAGACCAGCGCTTCGACCTGGTCGTGCACGGCGGCGAAGTGATCGATCCGAGCCAGGGCCTGCGCGCCAGGCGAGATGTCGGCATCCGCTGGGGCCGCATAGCCGCGCTGGAACCAGAGATCGCGCCCGCCATTGCGCTGAAGTCCATCGATGCAAATGGCAAGCTGGTGGTGCCGGGACTCGTGGATCTGCACACGCATGTCTATCCGCTGGGCTCCGCGCTCGGCCTGCCGGCGGACGAGTTGACGCCTTACACCGCCACCACGACCTACGTGTCGGCAGGCGACGCCGGCGCCAACAACTTCGGCGCCTTCCGGCACTACGTCATGGCCGCCTCGCGCAGCCGGACCTTCGCCTTCGTCCACATCTCTACCATCGGGCTCACCGGCTTCCCGGTGGGTGAATCATTGAACATCGATTACGCGGACGTGGATGCGGCCGCAAAGACCGTTGCCGAGAATCGCGACGTCGTGCTCGGCATCAAGGTGCGCGAATCGAAGAACGTCGTCGGCAGCACTGGACTGGAACCGCTCAAACGTGCAATCCTGGCTGCAGAGCGCGCCGGCACGGGCGCTC
>DAIQQA010000183.1:0-9084 GCA_036787045.1 Burkholderiales bacterium
GGCGAGACGACGATCTCGGTATGCACGTCGAAGTCGTGATCATGCCGCCGGAACTCCGCGCGGCCCTCCGAGAAGATCGCTTCGTAGTGCTCCGACCGTTGAAGGGTTGGCTGATACGCGGTTGACCAGTACGCTCCGCTCTCCACATCGCGCAGGTAACAGAACGTGCCCCAATTGTCGCAGGTGGTGTCCTCACGCCAGCGTGTGACGGCCAGGTCCTTCCAGCGGCTGTAGCCGCCTCCCGCGTTCGTGACCATCACGTGGTAGCGGCCGTTAGACAACAGCTGGACCTCCGGTATCGGGGTATCCGGGCGGCGGAGCACGCGCACGGGCATTTGCGGTTCGGCGGAAGTCGCTCGCATCTCGACCAGCTCTGCGGTGTGCGGGAACAACCCCACGGCCCTTGGGACCCGCTCCTGGAGCAGCAGCATGGTCGCCTGGAACGATGGGTCCGACTCGAATCGCTTCTGCATCGGACGGGCCCGGAGCAGATAGGCCAGAGCGAGCAAGCTCATGCCCTGGTGATGCGTCATGAAGGACCGTACCACCACCTTCGAATGGCCTCGCGGCAGACGTGATGGGGTGTAGTCGACGGCCTCGAACAGGCCGAACTTCCCCGCCAACCCTTCGGCGGCCAACCGCTGCAGATTCGCGCACGCCTCCTCTGGAGCCACGGTGAGCGCGAGCACCGAAGCATACGGCGCAATGACCAGGTCCTCGGCCAGTCCGCGTTTGAGCCCCAGACCGGGCGCCCCGAAGGCGCGGTACTGGTAGTTGAGCCCGACGTCGACCGTGTTGTACCCGGATTCCGACATGCCCCACGGTACGCCGCGCTGCTTCCCATACTCGATCTGCCGGTCTACCACGGCACGGTAGGTCTGGTCGAGCAGGGTGTTCTCGTAGGTCGGCATTACCAGGAGGGGCATGAGGTATTCGAACGTCGAGCCGCTCCAGGACAGCAGTACCGGCTCGCCGGCAGCCCTGGTGAGCAAGCGCCCCAGGGCGAACCAGTTCTCCTGCGGCACCTGCCCTTGCGCGATCGCCACAAAGCTGCACAACCTCGCTTCCGAAGCGAGAAGGTCGTAGTAACTCGAGTCCCGGCGCAGTTCACCGACGCTGTACCCGATGGTCAGGAGATGGCGCCCCTTGTCGTACAGAAAGCCGTACTCCATTTGTGCGAGCTTGCTCGATAGCAACGCCAGGCTCTCGATGGCGGCGATGCGCGCCCGGGCGCGAACGCTGGCCTGCGTGATGCGCTGTCCCAGCTCGGCCAGCCAGCCGCGTTCCTCGGGCTCCATTTCCCCACGCAACCGACACTCGATCCCGGGCAGGCACCTCGCCTCGAGTCCGGCCAGTTCGCGCAGCGTTGGGATCGCGCCGAGATCCGGGAGGTCGGCAACGCCACTCGGCGCGGCTGGCAGCGTAATCCACGGAGCGAGATAGGTGAGCTCGTCGAGCGCGATGCGGCATTGTCGCGCCAGCGCCTGCGCCCACCGGCTGGCTTCGCTTTGGAGACTGGCATTCGAGCTGGCCGCGACTGCCGCGGCATGCGTGTCCAGCCGATCCAGGGTCGCCCGCGCCTGCGTGAGCGTGGCGGGCCCCGAAGCGCACGCAGACTCCAGGTCCTGCTGAAATCCGGCGAGCGCAGGCGGTTTGGTTCCTTCTAGGTCGTCCATAAGAACCCCGAGCGTATCGCTGAAGCCCTGGAACATCCGTGGCCCGAGGATCTTTTCGTCGAGAAGCGCAGCCAGACCCGGGCGCAAGGTCAACAGATGACCCGCGAGATTGCCGCTGTCCACGGTCGAGACGTAGAGTGGAGTCAGTGGCTTCAGGGACTGCGTGTCGTACCAGTTGTAGAAGTGCCCCCGGTACCGCTCCAGGGAGTCCATCGTGCGCAGCGCATTCGCGGTCCGCTCGATGAGCGTTCCGGCTGGGATGTAGCCGAAGTCGTAGGCAGCCAGATTCGCCAGTAGCGCCAGCCCCATGTTGGTCGGTGAGGTGCGGTGCGCGACTCTTGCGACGGGATGCTCCTGATAGTTGTCGGGCGGCAACCAGTTGTCTTCCTGGCCGACGAATGTTTCGAAGAACGCCCAGGTCCTGCGAGACAGTTTGTGGAGAAAGACCGTCTGATCTGCGCTCAGTCTGGCGCTGCGGTGGGACAGCGGCCGGCTGATCCACCAGGAAATTATCGGAGAGCAGAACCAGAGCAGCAGGATGGGTGCGGCCACGGCCAGCGCAGCCGGCCTGGCGAGCAAGAGGCACAGCGCCACCGCCACAGCGATCACCGGAGCGACCCACATCGACCGTATGGAGCTGGAGAGGTCCGCGCGGGTGTTGCGATCCGACTCGCTCGACGCAGTCCATTCCAGAAGTCGCTTGTGTGTGAAGAGCATCCGCCCCGCGGTGCGCGCTATCGCGTCCAGGCTGAAGACCGCCTCGTATGGAAGGCACGCGAGAGCAAACGCCGCCTGGCCAGCGCGTCTGGCAGCAGAACGAACCGTGCCGGCGAGATGCGCGCGAAGCATGACGTCGTCTGGCTTCTGGAATAGCTCCAGAACGGAAACAATCAGCGCCGGCGTCAGCATGACTGCGAGCACCGCGAGGGTCCAGAACCACGCCGGAGACAGGATCGTCCAGCCCAACAGGAACAGGCCCATCGACGCCGCCGGCACCAGACTTCGCCGCAGGTTGTCGAGAAGCTTCCAGCGCGACAACGCCGACAGAGGATTCCTCTGGCGGCTGGGACGCTCGCCCCCGGGAACGCGAGGCAACAGCCAAGGCACAAGCTGCCAATCCCCGCGAATCCAGCGGTATCGCCGACTGACGTCAGTGCTGTAGCGTGCGGGGTGCTCCTCATACAACTGCACGTCGCTCAGCAGTCCGGCGCGTGCGTAGCACCCTTCCAACAGATCGTGGCTGAGGATCCGGCTCTGGGGTAAGCGTCCGTTCAGCGCCCCCTCGAACGCATCGATGTCGTAGATGCCCTTGCCGATGAATGAGCCTTCCTGGAACACGTCTTGGTAGACGTCCGACACGGCACGCGTATAGGGGTCGATCCCTGCGTCGCCTGCGTACAACCGCGCATAGCGGGACCGGTTGGTGCCGGGCAGACTCACGCTGACGCGTGGCTGAAGGATGCCGTAGCCCTCACCGACCCGCTGCTTGACCGGGTCGTAATGCGCACGATTCAGCGGGTGCGCCATGGCTCCGATCAGCTCGCGGGCGCAGCCCCGCGGGAGTTGCGTATCGGTATCCAGAGTGATCACGTACTTCACGTTCAGCAGGATTTCGGTCTCACCGACGACGAGCGAGAAGTCCTCCCCCGAGGCACCGCGCAGCAGAGCGTTCAGAGCCGCGAGCTTTCCTCGCTTTCGCTCATGACCCATCCAGACCCCTTCCTGATCGTTCCAGCGGCGAGGTCGATGGAACAGGAAGAACGTGTCCGCCTCTTCACCTGCGTACTTCGCATTCAGCGCGGCGATTCGCTGCTGCGCCAGACGCAGCAGCGGTCCGTCCTCTGGAAGTGTTTCTTGCTGCGCATCCGTAAAATCTGTCAGCAGGCAGAAGTGCAGGTTGCTGGTGCGATTGGCGAGGAACCTGACTTCGAGCGCGTCGACCAGATCGTCGATGTTCTGGGCGCTTGTGAGCATGGTTGGGATGGCGACGAGCGTGCGCGATTCGAGCGGGATCCCCTCTGCGAAGTCCATCCGTGGGAGCACACGCGGTGCCGTCAGAAGAGTCGCCAGCCAGTTCACCAGAGCCACGGCCAGTTGACTGCTGGCCAGGATGCAGAGGATGCCGATAGGGACCAGCACCCAATCATTGCGCACGCTGCCGGCATCTGCTGCCGCCACCAGGAACCCGGTAAGCGTGGCGGTGAGCAGCGCGATCGCGCCCAGATAGAGAAGCAATGGAGACCGCCCCATGCTTCTCCGGAGGACCTCGCCGATGGCAAGGCGTACCTCTGCCGTCCGCTCGAGCTGAGATAACCCCTTGTCGATCAGGTAGAAGCCGACGTGCGCCGCGCGTGCGTCCCCGCTCACGTCAGCCGCGCCCGCATGCGCCAGCCGGATTGCCGCGCGTGCCACATCCTCCTCGGAGAGCCGGCTGCCTCTGGCGTTGCGTTCGACGACGTGCCGGTAGCGATCGCGGGTCGCGAACTCCATCCTGCCGTAGACTCCCGCAGGATCCTCGCGCAGTGTGCGCTCGACAACGCTCATCGTCTCGACGAACTCGCGCCAGTCCATCGCGCCGAGGAAGCGAAGGCTGGCGATGCTGTTGCTGATCGAGACCTGATCGGCAGCCTGTTGCTGGTTTTCCGACTGCACCAGCTGCTCGATCGTCAGATGGGATTCGGAGAGTAAATGCTCGACCCAGGTCAACGGTAGTGCCAAGGCGGAGCTCTGCCCCTGCAGGCGACGCGCGAACTCCGAGACGAACGGCGTCGTCATCGGCGGACCCGATCGCGCCATGTCCGCAACCACCAGAATCAGGCTTTTGGGATCCTTCTCGGCCATCTCCATCATCTGATCCGCCCAGGAGTCGGCGAGGTTCCGCTCGACCCTTCCAGCGGCAATTCGCACCGCGACGCGACGAAGATTCTCGATCAGCGCCAGCCGCAGCATGATCGGGATGGCCCAGAGCTCGCCCAGCTTGAGCGCGGTAACGGTCTGATAGGCGGCCATGAACCGGCTCAGACTCTCCGCGTCGACGCGGCCATCACCGTGCGCGATCGTCTCCAGCGCCAGGTCATATACACGCGGCAGGCGAGCGGAAGGACCGCGGGCCAGGCGCGGCAACTCGCGGCTGTACCCCGGCGGCAGGTGCCGCTTGGCCGTTCGGATCTGCTCCTCGATCAGATAGAAGTTGTCCAGCAGCCATTCCCCGGCCGGCGTGATGCCGCGGTTCGCTTTGACCGCCTCCGTCAGGAGGTGGCACACGTCGGCCAACAGCGCTTCATTCGCAGCCAGTCGCGGGAGAAGCTGGTCGGCAGCGCCCCCCTGAGCCAGCGTGTGAGAGGCGGCGAGCGCCTTGCCGTGCTGCTCCATCTGATCGGCACTGAACAGCACCGATCGCAGCGGCGGCTCTTCAGCGGGCATCTTCGTCCGCCAGCCGCTTCGTAGCAGACGCTCGCTCAGGCGGAGCAAGGGGGCGAGGAGGGTCCTGCTGCTCGCTATCACTTCAGACGCCTCCGTCTCCGCAGCAGGATTTCAAGTGATCGAAAGGGCAACTGCCATGTTCCAAATAGACGCGTCCGACTGTCCGCGAGGGAAGAGGGGTGCCCAAAGGAACTGGGCGAGATATGCGCGCAAGCGCACCGCCCGGGCCTTCAGGGCTCATGCGAAATTCGGAGGAGATCAATACGCCGTGGCGTCAGGCTCTCGGTATCTTCTCAATAGCCCCGTGCACACCTGTGAAAGACCAGTTTGCCGGCAGGCGCCAACGTGTAACCAGCAACAGCAGACCACTAGTCGCAGCCACCCCCCGCTCGGGCACAGACATGCCACGCGATCAGCACTCCAAAGCTATCATATCCCGACGTGAGCGCTTCCGCATTTGCTCCTCGGGTATTGCCAGGCCAGAAGGCACCCGCGCCGTCGGGTTCGCCCGTTCTACCGATGAGCGCGGCCAGCTCCATGACGCCGCATTCGGTGCAGGGCACCGTCGGGAGTGCAATGCTCGCCGCCTGCGTCACGGGGATGGCCGGTCGGGGTAGCTCCTGCGGCGGCGCGCGTAACGGTCTAACTGCAGGGCGGTCACCGAGCCCGATTGGGGTCGGAATCCACCCCAGGTGGGTCGCGAGGCCCGTCGCGCAAAACACACTCAGGGCGAGCCCTGGAATCCACACCAGCGGGTCCGAGCCTTTGCCAAGTCGCGATCGCATGTTGATCCCCTTCACGTTTGCGCGTCCTCGCAGGACGTTGATGTCGCTGTGATCCAGGCAGCCAACCGAGCGCTCCGTCGAGCGTTCCCGATTCCGTTGCACTTGCATTGCGGTGGCCGTCCAACCCCCTTCGGCAGCATACTCGTGCCTACGGAGTCCATCTGTGCGGTAGGGTACATAGCGCGACGAGCCCAACCTGGGGGCTCTAAGCACCCGGTCCGCGTCCCGCACTACCCCAACGTCAACGGTCGGAGATCGGCACAGGCGAACCAGCTTTGGATGCGTCTCTGCAGCCGCTTCGAGGGCAGCGTGGCAGCGCGTCGAGGGAGTGCCACGTGGCAAATCCGATGCCGTCAGCCAATAGCCTCGCACTGACGGCATAGCTGGCTGGGCCAACGATGTGAAGCCGGGCGGCAGGCTGCTACCGAAGGTTGCCGCGGTAAACCATGTTGACGATGCCCAGCAGCACAACGGCGCCCAGGAACGAGACCATTAGAGAAGGCAGGCTGAAATCACTTTGATTGATGGTGGCAGTGCCAAACAGTGGTGCGAGCAACCATCCGCCCAGGAGTCCTCCGGCAATGCCGACGACAACATTCAGAATCAACCCCTGCTGACCGTCGGTTCTCATGACGATGCTGGCCAGCCAGCCGATCACGCCGCCCAGGACAATCCAGATAATCAGATTCATGTTCTTGCTCCGATCCAAGTTGATGGGTTCGGTGCACGCAACCGATGCACCGACACTTGATCGCCACTCTAGCCCCTAGATCCGGATTGGTCGGTACGATGCCGCACAAAGCCGCGCGATCATGGAGAGCGCGTGGCGATCATCTTCGAGGGTGC
The DNA here is from genome assembly GCA_036787045.1 of Burkholderiales bacterium. Lineage (GTDB taxonomy): Bacteria > Pseudomonadota > Gammaproteobacteria > Burkholderiales > SHXO01 > SHXO01. The sequence continues at coordinate 6,731 of DAIQQA010000183.1, forward strand.
GCGCAGGTCACACTTGCTTCAAGCGATAGCCGAAGCGGTAGACGGCGGCAAGGCACCATCCGTTCTCACGTGTTAGCGCGAGCTTGCTACGGACGCGGCTGACATGTGTGTCCAGCGTGCGCGAGGTGACGTTCGCAGAAGAGCCCCAGACGCCTTGGCAAATGTCTCTGCGCGAGAGCAGTCGTCCGACGTTACGCAGGAACAGGACAGACAGATCGAAGTCCTTGCGGGTCAGTTCCACGACACTGCCGCAGCGAAGCAAAGTTCGCATCTGGCAGTCCACATGGTAGGGGCCCAGCTGCAGCGCCTCAGGCTGCCTGCTGTGGTGCTTCGCGCGTCGGGCCAGGGCTTCCACGCGCGCGACGAGTTCCCGGTGATGCATTGGCTTGACCATGAAGGCATCGGCCCCTTGGCGGAGTGCAGTCACCACGTCCTGTTCGAGGTCACGTGCGCTGGCGAACAGAACCGGCACGCGCGGCTGGCGGCTCGCGCGGACCCGCCTGAGCGCTTCAGCGCCACCGTTCTCTTTGCAGTCCCAGTCCAGCACCAATACGTCGAAGCGGTCTTGCTCCAGGGCGCGGAGGAGAGCATCGGCGCGGTCGCAATGACGAGCGAGGTGCCCGGCGCGTTGCAGCGAGTGGCGTACGAGCTCCGCCTGCGAGCGGTCAGTCTCCATTACCACTACACGCAAGGCAGTGGCGCGTGGGGTCCGTGGCTCGAGCATCGGGATGGCCAGAGTTCTTCCTTTGGTGAGCTGTCGCTGGTTGACGCCTTGTATTGTGCTTAGCCTCACTCCAAGCCGGGCGTGAATTCCGGGTCGGGCGAGAGCACCGCAACCAGTCTGTGCTGACGCTGCGCTTTCGAGATTGCCTGACCGAACCGGACTTGCAGCAGAGTCCGGTTGTGAACACCGGTCAGCGCATCGTGGTATACCAGGCGGAGGACATGCGGCTGCCTCTGCGTGAGCTCGAAAAACGGTTGCTCAAGTTGCCCTGCCGCCTGTATCTGGCATCGGAGTGCCTCTCGTCCCCGTCGACAGCCCAGTCGGTCAATCTGCAAAAATGCACCCTCTTGTTCAAAAGATCTGTGCGGTGCCGAACATAGACCAAGTGCAGGGCGCAGAGATCGCGGTGCGCGAACCGACGTCGCCAGTGGAGCGGACACAGCCCGTGCTTCCTCCTTGGGTCGGCGTCGTCATCATCCATGCCAGCCCGGCTTGGGTCCGATGCTGCGCGAGCCGGCACCCCTTGCAACGCGTGCCGTGGACAGGGTCGGCTCATCACCCGTTAGAATCACCGCGTCGGTCGGGTTGAACGGAAAGGGGGAGCACAGTGCAGGGCACCGGGCAGAGAAGGGTCGGGTCGATTGCGCGCGCAGTGTGGGTGTTGGCCGCGGCTGCCGCCGCGGGCGGTGCGTGGGCGGGCGAGCGTCCGCTATGGGAGGTCGGCGCCGGCGCCGCGGCGCTCCGCCTGCCCGACTATCGCGGCTCCGATCAGTCGCGCGGCTACCTCTACCCCATCCCGTACGTCAGGTATCGCGGCGAAGTGCTGAAGGTGGACGATCGCCGCGGGGTCGCCGCGTTGCTGCTCCTGCAGCGCGGCCGCGCCGAGCTCGATATATCGCTGAACGCCTCGCAGCCCGCGCCGAGCGACCAGAACGCGGCGCGCCAGGGCATGCCGGATCTCGACCCGACTCTCGAGCTCGGGCCGGTGCTGAAGCTCACGCTGTGGGAAGACCGCGGACGCTCGCGCGAGCTCTCCCTGCAGCTTCCGGTGCGTCCGACGGTCGCGATCGACTTTCCAAGCGCGCGCTACATCGGCGTCGTCTTCAACCCGGTGCTCGATTACTTTCTCCGGGACGCGGGCCCGGGCGGGGGCTGGCGGCTCGGCCTGCAGGCCGGTCCAGTGTTCACGGACGGCCGCTACAACCGCTACTACTATCAGGTCGACCCCGCGTTCGCTACGGCGGCGCGGCCCGCATACAACGCGGACGGGGGCTACGGCGGCACCCAGTTCACGGTGAGCCTCAGCAAGCGCTTCGATGCGATCTGGGTCGGCGCCTTCGTGCGCGCGTACGCGCTGCACGGCGCGGTGTTCGAGGACAGCCCGCTCGTCCGGCGCCGCTCGGCCGTGCTCGCGGGCGTGGGCATCGCGTACGTCTTCGCCGAGTCCGCGACGCGGGTCGAGAGCGAGGACTAGCCGCAATTGCGCTGTGCTACGCCTCCGCATCGCTCTCTCGCGTACGCGGCATCCCGTGCACGCGTGCTGTCGAATGCCGAATCCGGTCCCTCCCAGGTGCGCAAACTGGAGCGCAGGCGTGACGTGCGCTGCTCGGGCAGCACCTGGATGCGGCCG
>DAIQQA010000055.1:0-26462 GCA_036787045.1 Burkholderiales bacterium
CCCTCCCCGTGAAGCTGCCCGAAGGGCAGGAGCAAAGACTCCCTCTCCCTTGATGGGAGAGGGTAGGGGTGAGGGTGACGGATTTGCCAGTCATCCCCCTCACCCTAACCCTCTCCCGCGAGGGGAGAGGGGACCGATGTCGCGCGCGGGTTCATCCGCTCGATTCGTGGCGCAAGTGCGTCATGGAGTCTCTCCCTGCAGCTCATTTGTCTTTCTTCGTGTCTTCGTGTCTTCGTGGTGAGAGGTGAGCAGTAGTGCTGCCGTCAGGCAGTAGCACCGACGGAGATCAATCGCGGCCGACGTCCTGCGCGCGGATCTCGTCTTCCTCGCTCGTGCCGTAGGCCTCGTTGATGCGCACGACAAGGGCGAGACCCAGCGCCAGTGTGGCCACACCGACGACGATGGCCGTGAGGATCAGCACGTGCGGGAGAGGGTTGGAGTAGATTTTGAAGGCTGGATCGATGATGGGGGCGGTGCCGCCGAGGATCTTGCCGGGCGAGATATAGATGAGATAGACGGAGGTCTGGAAGATGCTCAGACCCACCAGCTTCTTCACCAGGTTGCCGCGCGCGATGACGATGTACAGGCCGGTGCTCAGCAGGAACACGGCGATCCAGTAGTTGACGAAGTCGAGGACGTTCATCGCTCGCTGTGCCAGCCGCGTTTGCGCCCCGCGAACAGGTAGAAGATCATCAGCATCACGCCCGACACCGTGATGCACACCCCCACCTCCACCAGGAAGATCCCGATGTGCTGTCCCGACACCGGATTGTGGGACAGCACGAAGTAGTCGAGAAAGTTGCCGCCGAGCAGCAAGCCCTCCACCCCCACCCCCGCATAGATCAGCACGCCCAGCGCGACCATCGTCTCCACCAGCCATTCCGGCACCAGCCTCTTGGCGGTGGGCAGCCCGAAGATCAGCGCATAGAAGATCACCGCGGCGGCGATGATCACGCCGGCCTGGAAGCCGCCGCCCGGCCCGTAGTCGCCGTGGAACTGCACGTACAGGGCGAACACCAGGATGAAGGGGATAAGCAGCTTCGCGACCACCCGCAACACGACCTGGCTTCTCACGGACGGCCTCCCTCGGCGTCATCGTCCTTGCCGGTCGCGTCGCGGCGCCAGCGCCGCAGCAGCAGGATCACGCCCACACCGGCGGTGAAGATCACCGTCGTCTCGCCCAGCGTATCGTAGCCGCGGTAGCTCGCCAGCACGGCGGTGACGATGTTGGGCACGCCGGTCTCGGTTACGCCCTGCTCGAGGTAGCGCGGCACGACGTGACGGTGGATGACGCTATCGGCCTCGCCGAACTCGGGCAGGCCGAGCATGCCGTAGACCAGCAGCCCGCCGGTCACCAGCGCTACCAGCAGGGGCAGCAGCGGGCGATGGGTGGGCTGCGCCTCTTCGCTCTTGGTGAGGTAGAGGGTGCCCAGCAGCAGCACCGTGGAGATGCCGGCGCCGACGGATGCTTCCGTCATGGCGACGTCGACCGCATCGAGCACCACTAGCACGGTGGCCATGAGGAAGCTGTACAGGCTGCCCAGCACCACCACAGCGAACAGGTTGCGCAGGCGCGCGATCGCCAGCGCTGTGGCGACCATCATCAGCAGCAGCGCGGTGTCGATCAGGGTTTCGATGGCCCGCCCTCCGCGTCTGCGAGCTGCGGGTCGACGCCGCGGGTGAGTGCTGCACGCCCGAGCGCGTGAGTCGCCGCCGGGCTGGTAAAGAACAGCAGCAATGCGATCATCGCCAGCTTCACGCTCACCAGCGAGAGGCCGGCCTGCAGGAGCATCCCGGCCAGCAGCAAGCCGGCGCCCACGGTGTCGACCACGCTGGCGGCGTGCATTCGCGTGTAGAAGTCGGGCATGCGCAGGAGGCCGAGTGCGCCGACGATGCAGAACAGGCCGCCCGACACCAGCAGCACCCAGCTCGCGACCTCGAGGAGCAGGGCCATCAGCGCACCTCCTTCTCTTCGGACTCGCCGGGATCACCCAGATCGCCATAGCGGAAGAATTTGAGCACTGCGATCGTGCCGATCACGTTGAGCAGGCCGTAGACGATGGCGATGTCCAGGAACTCCGGCCGGTCGGTGAGGAAGCCGATCAGCGCGAGCAGCAGAACGGCAATGGTGCCGGCAGTGTTCACGGCCTGGGTGCGGTCGAACACGGTGGGGCCGAGCAGCGCGCGCACCAGCACGAGAGCAAGCGCGATCAGGACGGCCGTAATGGCGACCGCAAACATCACAGCGCCCGCTCGAAATCGGTGACGCGCCGGTCCATCTCCCCGCCCGCGAGGTCCCGTGCACCGTCGCGGGTGAGCGCATGCACGAGGATCTCATCGCGTCCCACCTCAAGAGAGATCGTCCCCGGAGTCAGTGTGATCGAGTTGGCGAACGTGGTTCGGCCCACGTCGGTCTTCTGGGTGGCCTTGACGCGCACCAGCGTCGGGCTGATCGGCAGACGCGGGTCGAGGATGATCTTCGATACCGACCACGCGGACTTCGCAATCTCCTTGACGAGCCACGGCCAGTAGATGAGCAGGGCGCGGGGCGCGAGGTGCACCGGGTGGCCTTCCTGATCGACCAGGTCCATACGGCGCGCGAACAGCACCACCAGTAGCGCGCACACGAACCCGGCCGCGACGAGGAAGGGGACGTAGTGCCCCGACAGCAGCAGCCAGAAGGCGAACAGGAACAGCAGGGAGCTGACGAGGCGCAAGCGGCTCTCTCCTAGGCTTGTGCTCGGTGGAAGGGCGCCGCCGTCGCGGGCGACGCTGGTTGTTATGGTGGCGGGATTGTATCGGCTCGATCCTCCGGGAACAATCCGTGGCGGGCCATATGTGACCCACATCCGGGCGCGCAGGCGGTGTGTGCGGGCGACGGGGACCATGATACCCTTCGCACTTCTGCGCAGAGGCCGCGCCCCGCACGGGGCCCGCGCCCGCTCGCGTGGCGCAAAGCAAAGCGCCGGTTTCACACAAGAATCAATGCTGACGAGGAGAAGACCATGGCGAAGGACGACACCCTGAAGAACGAACTGCGCGCTGCCCCGAAGCGGAGGCGCCCGGACGGTCGCAGGCAGTTCCTGCGCGGTGCGGCGGCGGCCAGCGGCGCGGTGGCGCTGGGGACGCTGGCCGGGTGCGGCCTGGGCGGCGGCGACGACCAGTCCAAACCCGCTGCGGCTACCGCAGGAGGCAGTGGCGACCTGCCCACCCTGAACCTCAAGTTCCAGGCGGGGTTCCCGGCGAAGGACCCGCTGTTCGACGTCGCCCAGGACTTCTACCGGATCCTGTCCGAACTCTCGGGCGGAAAGATCAAGGTCGAGTTACTCCAGTCTGGCTCGGTGGTCGGTGCGTTCGACCAGGCCGACGCCGTGCACAAAGGGATCATCGACGGCTCCCACGCCGTGCCAGCCTTCTGGTACGGCAAGGACAACGCGCTGTCCCTGTTCGGCACCGGCCCGGCGCTGGGCCAGGATGCCAACACGGTCCTGGCATGGATGGAGTATGGCGGCGGCAAAGAGCTCTACGACGAGTTGTACCGCGACATCCTGAAGCTGGACGTGGTGGGAATGATGTACGGCCCCATGCCGACACAGCCGCTCGGCTGGTTTCGCAAGGAGGTGAAGTCGGCCCAGGAGTTCAAGGGCATCAAGTACCGCACCGTCGGCCTGTCGATCGATGTGTTCAAGAACATGGGCGCCGCGGTGGTCGCGCTGCCCGGCGGCGAGATCGTGCCGGCGCTGGAGCGCGGCGTGATCGATGCGGCCGAGTTCAACAACCCGGCTTCCGACTCGGCCCTGGGCTTCCCCGACGTGGCGAAGACCTGCATGGTGCAGAGCTATCACCAGCCCGGGGAGTTCTTCGAGATCCTGGTCAACCGCCGCGTGTGGGACGCCATGCCCGAGGCCTACCGCACCATGTTCAAGGTCACCGCCAAGGCGGCGACCGCGCAGATGAGCTGGCGGGTCCTCGACATCTACTCCAAGGCTTACGAGGAACTGCGCGACAAGCGTGGGGTGAGCTTCGTGGAGACGCCGAAGGACATACTGGATGCTCAGCTCAAGGCATGGGACGCGGTGATCGCAGAGAAATCGGCCAGCAACCCGTTCTTCGCCAAGGTGCTGGAGTCCCAGAAAGCTTTCATGAAGCGGGTGGTGGGCTATCAGGTGAAGTTCATCGTCGACCCGGCCCAGGCGTACGAACACTTCTTCGGGAAGGCGTGATAGGTAAGGGAGGTGACAGAAAAGGCGTGACAATAGAAGCGTGACAAGTGACGCGCGACAGATAAAGCGCGCGCGGGAGGCGTGAGCTGCGAAGTACCTGTCACGCCTCATCTGTCACGTTTCTCTCCGAGAGACACCAATGAACAACACCCTCTTCATGATCGACCGGCTGAGCGCCTGGGCCGGAAAAGCCTTCGCGTGGACCGTCGTCCTTCTGACCTTGATCATCTGCTACGACGTCACCCTGCGCTACATCCTCAGCAGCCCTACGCAATGGGGGTTCGACGCCGCCTACATCCTGTTCGGTGTGCTGTTCATGATGGCCGGCGCCTATACGCTGTCGCGCAACGGCCACGTGCGGGCCGACATGGTGTACCGCACGCTCAAGCCCCGCACCCAGGCGAGCATCGATCTGGCCCTGTACTTTCTGCTGTTCCTGCCCGGGATCGTGGCGTTGGTGTATGCCGGTGTCGAGTTCACCCAGGTTTCCTGGGCGATGAAGGAGGTGTCCAGCGTCACTTCCTCCGGGACGCCGATCTATCCGTTCAAGCTGGTGATCCCCGTCGCCGGGACGCTGCTGCTGCTGCAGGGGATCGCGGAGATCGTGCGCTGCATCGTGTGCCTGCGCACGGGCCAGTGGCCGCAGCGCCTGCACGACGTGGAGGAGGAGGACATCGAGCAGCTCAAGGACATCCTGAGCGGTGACCACGCCAAGGGAGGCACGCGATGAACGGGGCCAGGTTCGTCAAGATCGAGGCCCGCACCATCGGCTTCGGCATCATGGCCTTGATCGCGCTCGCCTACATCCTGTTCCTGCCGCCACCCTCGCAGATCACCAACGCCCACGTCGGAATGATCATGCTGGGCGTGATCGTGGGCGCCATCCTCATGGGCTTCCCCATAGCTTTCACGCTGATAGGTGTGGGCATCTTGTTCGGCTTGGTGGCTTTCCACCGGCCCGGTGTGCCGTTGCTGGAAAACCCCGTGTTCGACAATATGGTGCTGCGCACCTACGGGGTGATGACCAGCGACGTGATCATCGCGGTGCCGCTGTTCATCTTCATGGGCTACATCGTCGAGCGCTCGGGCATCATCGACCGGCTGTTCAAGAGCCTGGAGCTGGCGATGGCGGGCGTACCGGCAGCGTTGGCGGTGGCGACCATCGCAACGTGCGCGGTGTTCGCGGCTGCTACCGGGATCGTCGGTGCGACCGTCACGCTGATGGGCCTGCTCGTCCTGCCGCCTATGCTCAAGGCGGGCTATGACGTGAAGATGTCGGCGGGGGCGATCGCCGCCGGCGGCTGCCTCGGCATCCTGATTCCGCCCAGCGTGATGCTGATCCTGTATGGGGCCACGGCGGGCGTGTCGGTGGTGCAGCTTTATATGGGCGCGCTCATCCCCGGGATCATGCTCTCGCTGATGTACATCGGCTATGTGATGGTTCGGGCCAAACTCAACCCGAAGCTCGCGCCGCCGCTGCCGCTCGAGGAGCGCAACGTGCCGGCGGCGCAGATCTTCCGGATGCTCCTGACCTCCTTTTTCCCGCTGGCGATCCTGATCGCGGCGGTGCTGGGCAGCATCCTGTTCGGCGTGGCCACACCCACTGAGGCCGCCGCGGTCGGCGCGATGGGCGCCGCCATACTGGCGGCAGGCTACAGGCGGATGAGCTTCCGGCGGTTGAAGGAATCGGCCTTCCTCACTGCGCGCACCACGGCCATGGTGTGCTGGCTGCTGGTCGGCTCCTGGGTGTTCGCATCGACCTTCGCGACGCTCGGGGGGCAGAGTGTGCTGGAGCGCTGGGTGTACGCCATGGACCTGTCGCCGGGCGGATTCCTGCTGATGTCCCAGTTCATCATCTTCCTGCTGGGCTGGCCGCTGGACTGGACGGTGATCATCATCATCTTCGTGCCCATCTTCCTGCCCATGCTGCCGCAGTTCGGCATCGACCCGCTGTTCTTCGGGCTGCTCACGGCGCTGAACCTGCAGACCGCGTTCCTGTCCCCGCCGATGGCGATGGCGGCGTACTACCTTAAAGGCGTCGCGCCGCCCCACGTTACCCTGGCGCACATCTTTCTGGGGATGATTCCGTTCATGCTGCTGCAGCTCACGGCGGTGCTCTTGGTGGCGCTGTTCCCGCAGATCGCCATGTGGCTGCCGCAGATGTTCTACAAGTGAGCTTCCAACCCGGGAAAAACCGTTCACCGCGGAGGACGCAGAGGAAGAGGATCCTAGCATTCGGCACCGGTGGGCTTCCCGTACGTGGAGGGAGCGAGTCGCCATGCATAACACATTGATTTCCTCCGCATCCTCTGCGTCCTCCGCGGTTCATGGCTAGGTGATAGGTCTTCGGGGCGCGTCGCCCCCAGCTGGGGCGGCGCTTGCCTGCGGCTCCCGATTCAAAGTATTCTCGGCTGCTTGCGGCGGGCTGGGAGTCCCGCCGCGCGCTTTGAGCGGCGGCGCCGTGCTGCTGCCCCTGGGTGGAGTTGTGCTTTGCGTCCAGGTGGTTGAGAACTAAGCAGATTTATCGTTTCGGCGCGCCCAGAGGACTCCCATCCAACGCCAGATCCAGACGGCAGACCGATGAAGAAAAAAGTGCTCGTCACCCGCGAGGTGTTCGACGAAACGATCAGTTACCTGGCTCAGCACTTCGACGTCACCTCCAACCAGGCCAACGTCGACTACAGCCGGGCGCAGATGATCGAGCGGCTGCAGGGCATGGATGGCGCCCTCATCGCCACCTCCGACCGCGCCGACGAGGACCTGCTGACGCGCTGCCCGAGCCTGAAGGCGATCTGCAGCGTCAGCGTGGGCTTCAACCACATCGATCTGGACGCCTGTACGCGCCACGGCGTGATGGCGACCAATACGCCCGGTGTGCTGACCGACAGCGTCGCGGACATGGCCATCTGTCTCACATTGGCCACGGTGCGCCGGATCACGGAAGGCGAGCGGATGGTGCGCGCGCGGCAGTGGCAGGGCACGCACTTGAAGCAGCTGCTCGGCCACGATCTGCATCACGCGACAGTAGGCATCTGCGGTCTTGGACGCATCGGCCAGACCATCGCCAGGCGCCTGCGCGGCTTCGAGGTCAAGCTTCTGTATACCGATCTCGTTCGGGCGGATGCGCAGATCGAGCAATCGCTGGGCGCGACTTATGTCGCCAAGGACGATCTGCTGCGCCAAGCGGACATCGTCATCCTGATTCTGCCCTACACGCCACAGACGCACTATTACATCGCGGCTGCGGAACTGGCGAAGATGAAGCCCTCGTCGGTTCTGATCAATATCGCCCGCGGCAGCATCGTAGACGACACTGCGCTGGCGCAGGCATTGAAGGCGAGGCAGATCTGGGCGGCCGGGCTCGACGTCTACGAGAACGAGCCGAAGGTCAACCCGGCGCTGTTCGAGTTGGACAACGTGGTGCTGTCCCCGCACATCGCGAGCGCCACCGAGCCCACGCGCCAGGCCATGGCCATGTTGGCTGCGCAGAACTGCGTGGCGGCGTTTACCACCGGTAACCCACCGAACCTGCTGAATCCCGAGGTTCGGCGCAAGACCTGACGGCAGCACACCAACAACGAGCCACAGAGCTCACTTCAGAACACAAGAGGAGAAGCCGCAGGGTCGGGAGACCGACAGAGCACGCTCAGAAGCGCGCAACTCGGGTGTGCATTGCGAGGTAATCGGTGCAACGGCGTGCCTGTCTGTGTGCTCTCTGTGACCTCGGCGGCTGACTTGGTTTGAGAATGGATCGCCTATATCGTCTGAGCCTGGCAGAGGCCGCACGGCGCATCGCGGTCGGGGACATGACCAGCGAGACCTACACCCGCGGCCTGCTGCTGCGCGTGCGCGAGCTGGACGACAGCGTGCAGGCGTGGGCCTGGCTGGATCCGGCCCACGCTATCGGCCGCGCCAGGGACGCCGACGACCGCGTGCGCGCCGGCCGCACGCCAGGGCCGCTACACGGGATGCCCATCGGTGTGAAGGACATCGTCGCCACGCGCGGCGTCCCCACCGGCATGGGCTCGCCGATCTACAGCGACTACGTGCCCGAGCAGAACGCCGAGGTGGTGGATCGCCTGCATGCCGCGGGCGCCTTCGTCATGGGCAAGACCGTCACCACCGAGTTCGCCTTCATGGTGCCGGCGAAGACGCGCAATCCCTGGAACTCGGCGCATACGCCGGGCGGCTCTTCCAGCGGCTCGGCAGCCGCGGTGGCCTGCGGCATGGCGCCGGCCGCGATCGGCACGCAGACCAACGGGTCCATCATCCGTCCTGCGGCCTTCTGCGGTGTAGTGGGCTACAAGCCGGGCAAGGGCGTGCTGTCCACGGATGGCATCCTGCCGTTCAGCCCGACACTCGACCAGCCCGGTGTGTTCGCCCGCAGCGTCGAGGATGGCGCGCTGCTGGTGGCGCACCTCGCGCATTCGCGCTGGACCATCAGCCCGCAGATCTCCGCGCTCAAGCATGCGCCGCGTCTGGTCGCGGTGCGCACACCGGTGTGGCATCTAGCCAGCGAGGACCAGCGCAACCGCTTCGCCATGGACGTCGCCGGGCTGCGCGAGGCCGGCGCCGTAATCGAGGAGATCGAGCTGCCCAGCAGCTTCAACGACGCCCATAAGGTGCATCGCGCGATCATGCTGTATGAGGCCGCGGCCGCCTCGCGCGTGGTGCGCGAGTCTTTCGGAGCCAAGCTCAGCGAGTTCCTGCGCAAAGCGCTCGAGGAGGGCGATCGCATCAGTGCAGCGGAGTACGATCGCGCGCTGAAGAAGAAGGAAGCGCTGGAGCGGGACTTCTCGCGCTTCCTGGACGACTTCGATGCCGCGATCACCCCGCCCGCCGCCGGAGAAGCCCCGCTGACCGACAGCACCGGCGACCCGAGCTTCTGCACCATCTGGTCGCTGCTCGGCGTGCCTGCCGTCACCATCCCCACCGGCCTGGGCAGCCATGGCCTGCCCATGGGCCTGCAGATCATCGGCAACCAGGGCGAGTCCAACCACCTGCTCGCCACGGCGATGTGGTGCGAGCGCCAGTTGCCGTTCCGCAATCTGCTCGCTCGGGAGACGGATCTGCTCTGAACCACAGAGGCACAGAGGCACAGAGAAACCGCAACGAAAACCGAGAAGAGGTCGAACTGCAAGAACAGCAATCGGCCCCCAATCAGGGGTCCTCGGTTTCTCTCTGCGCTCTCGGCGGCTAAATACCCCGTCTTTCCTTGGCGCCTTGGCGGTTCGACTAGGGTTCAGGCATGAACATTGGCTTCGTGGGGCTCGGCATCATGGGCCGGCCCATGGCATTGCACCTCGTGAAGGGCGGGCACAGCCTGCGCGTCAGCGCACGCCGGCCCGAGGCAATGACACCGCTGACGCAAGCGGGTGCGACCGCCTGCAGCTCTCCGGCGGAGGCCGCACGCGGCAGCGAGGTGATCTTCACGATGGTGTCCGACACGCCCGACGTCGAGCAAGTCGTGCTGGGCCCGGGTGGGGTGGCCGAAGGCGCAGCACCGGGTTCGGTAGTGGTCGACATGAGCACGATCTCACCGGTGGCCACCCGCGCCATGGCGGCGAAGCTCGCCGAGAAGGGCATCGAGATGCTGGATGCGCCGGTCTCCGGCGGCGACGTCGGCGCGATCAACGCCACGCTGTCCATCATGGTCGGCGGCAAGCCCGAGATCTTCGCGAAGGTCAAGCCGCTGTTCGAGCTGATGGGCAAGAACATCGTCCACATCGGCGCCAATGGTGCAGGCCAGGTGGCCAAGGCATGCAATCAGATCGTCGGCGCGGTGGTGCTGGAGTCGGTTGCGGAAGCCCTGACGCTGGCGCGCAAGAACGGCGTCGACCCCGCCAGGGTGCGCGAGGCCCTGCTGGGTGGCTATGCCTGGAGCCGCATGCTCGAACTGCACGGCGGACGCATGCTCTCGCGCGACTTCAAACCCGGCTTCAGGGCCAGGCTGCATCGCAAGGACCTGCGCATCGCGGTGGAGACCGCCGCAGCGCTCGACATCGGCCTGCCGCAGACCGCGCTCGTCGCGCAGCACCTGAACGCGTTGGTGGGGATGGGGTTGGGCGAGGAGGACTCCGCTGCAGTGGTCAAGGTTATCGAGCACGCCTCGGGCGTTAAAGGGTAGGGCACCCTCATGAATGCGGTTCTGCTGGAGAAGAGGTGAAAGTTGGCTTCATAGGACTGGGCGCGATGGGCCGCCCGATGGCGCTCAACCTGATCAAGCGCGGGCACGAGCTCTCGGTGTGGGCACGGCGCCACGACGCCGCACAGCCGCCGGTCGATGCGGGGGCAGCTTACTGCGCATCGCCGGCGGAAGTGGCGCAGAGGAGCGAGGTGGTGTTCACCATCGTAACCGCAGGCAAGGACGTCGAGGAGGTCGCCCTGGGCGAGGCGGGGATCATCCACGGCGCCAGGCCCGGCACGGTGGTGATCGACTGCAGCACGATCCCGCCAGCGACCACGCGCCGCATCAGTGCGGAGCTGCAGGTTGCCGGCGTCGATCTGCTGGATGCCCCAGTGTCCGGCGGCGAGCCGGGGGCCATTGCCGGCACGCTCTCCATCATGGTAGGCGGGAAGCGCGAGGTCTTCGAGCGCATGCAGCCGCTGCTCGGCTGCGTCGGCAAGACACTGGTTTACGTCGGGGAGAGCGGCGCGGGGCAGGTCGCCAAGGCCTGCAATCAGCTCGCGCTGGTGGTCGCGATCCAGGGCATTGCCGAGGCCGCGGTGTTCGCGCGCGCCAACGGCGTCGATTTCCAGCCGGTGTGGGCGGCGCTCACCAAAGGTCTCGCCGCCAGCCGCATGCTGGACCTCATCGGCCCGCGCATGATGCAGCGCCAGTTCGATGCGGGCGTGGATGCGCGTCTGCACCACAAGGACGCGCACATCGTCCTGCAGTGCGCGCAGGAATCGAAGACCTATGTCCCTGGCGCTGCGCTTGCCGCCGAGGCGTTTAATGCGCTGATGAACCTGGGTGACGAACGCCGGTGGGATTCGGCAGCGATCGTCAAAGTGATGGAGGAGATGTCGGGGTTTCCTGCGCGCGGGGTGTAGTGCCAAACCTCAACGCAAAGGCGCAAAGGACGCAAAGGAACGCAAAGAAGACCCCAACGCACTCTGAAGCTGACTGGATATGGAGCACCGCCTCCCGTCCGGACTGGCCTTTCCCGCCATGCGAAGTCTCGCTGGTTCGATCGGGACCCGCGATCAAGTTCCGTATCGGCTTTTCTTCGCGGGCCTTTGCGCTCTTTGCGCCTTTGCGTTGAGACGTAAGGCCGTTCAGGGGTCTTCAGAGGGCATCGGCGGGAGAGGCTCCCGCAGCTCGACTTCACCGCGGCCCCAGCGGTGCGCGAACGGCACATCCGACTGCACACCCTCGGTCCAGGCCATAACCTGGTAGCGGCGGTAGCCCTGGGTCTCGGCGAGCTCCTCGGCGTGCCGGCGCAGCAGCTCGACGGCCTCGCCGTCGCCACCGGTGGTGAAGTCCTTCTTGCGCATGTTGATGCGCCAGCGATTGTCCGCGAGCTTGGTCTGAGTCACTTCCCAGTTCGGCGCCAAAGGGTCCACGATCAGGTAGGTGGCGCCGACCAGGGCCGCCGTTCCCAGCAACTCGGCGTAGGTGATGGCGAAGGTGTTCGTGAGATAGATCGTCTCGTCGGGGATGACGGGACTGGTCGGAGTGCTGTTGCACCCGGCCAGGGCGAGGGTACCGATGACTATCGCGCGCTTCATGACCACCTCCTCAAGGCTGCGAAAGGAATATCGGCGGCCTCGAGGGCCGGTTTAGCCCCGCGGCCCAAGTTCGCGTAAACTCGCGGCGGCCGTCGCCGGCGCGCCTGTCCTGGCAGGCTGGCGTTCCTCCAGACCCATCATGACCCTCGCCCTGCTCTTCGTCGGCGGCCTCGCCGCACTCCTCGTCGGCGCCAACCTGCTGGTCCGCGGTGCGTCCAGTCTGGCCGCCGCCTTGGGCATTTCCCCGCTAGTGATCGGCCTGACGGTGGTGGCGTTCGGCACCAGCGCACCGGAGATGGCGGTGAGCGTGCAGTCGGCCTGGTCGGGCCAGACCGACATCGCCGTGGGCAACGTGGTCGGCAGCAACATCTTCAACGTGCTGTTCATCCTGGGGCTGTCTGCGCTGATCGCGCCGCTCGTCGTCGCGGAGCAGCTGGTGCGCAAGGAAGTGCCGCTGATGATCGGCGCCTCGGTCCTCCTCCTGGTCCTCGCGCTCGACGGCGACGTGAGCCGCGCCGAGGGTGCGCTGCTGTTCGCCGGAGTGGTGGCGTACACGGTCTACCTCATCGTGCAGGCACGCTGGGAAGGGGCCGCCGCCTCGGCCGACTATGACAAGGAGTTCGGTGCGCAGGCGGCGAGGCGTGGCCGACACTGGATCTACCAGGTCGCATTCGTGGTGGCCGGGCTGGCCCTGCTCGTGCTCGGCTCCAACTGGCTGGTCGACGGGGCGGTGCAGGCTGCACGCCTGCTGGGTCTGAGCGAAGTGGTGATCGGCCTGACCATCGTCGCGGCAGGGACTTCGCTGCCGGAGGTAGCGGCATCGGTGATCGCTGCCCTCAAGGGCGAGCGCGACATCGCCGTGGGCAACGTCGTGGGCAGCAACCTCTTCAACGTCCTCGCGGTCCTGGGGCTGTCCTCCCTCGTCTCTCCCGCCGGCCTCGCGGTAGCGCCGGCGCTGATCGCATTCGACATTCCGGTGATGATCGCCGTGATGGTCGCCTGTCTGCCGATCTTTCTGTCGGGCTACAGGATCGCGCGCTGGGAGGGCGCGCTGTTCCTGGCCTACTACGTTTTCTACGTCACCTACCTGATCCTGGCGGCGACCGAGCATGACGTGCTGCCCGCGTTCAGCCGGGTCATGCTGTTGTTCGTGCTGCCATTGACCGCGGTCACGCTAGGGGTCGTGGCCTACCGTAGCGTGCGCGCGGTCCGCTGAGCGCGGCTCGCTGGCATCCGGGCGGACAAGCGTTCGAAATGGTTGAACGATTCTGTTTCAAGGTGTCTAACGACTGGGCCGGCACTGCCGGCCCCGAACAAAGGAGACGCACCACAGCATGAAGGCATATTCCAAGAACAGCCCAGAAGCCATCTCGCGCATTCTGGCGATGATGATGATCACCGACGCAAAGCTCGACGACCGCGAGATCGAGATCCTGGACAAGCTGCGGGCGTTCGAGATCACTGGCATCTCCCGCGGCGAGTTCTCCCGGGTCGTGCAGGACTACTGCGCAGAGCTCGTGACGAGCGGCAACAAGGACGGGCGCATCCGGCTGGTGGACAAGGCCCGCATAGACGAGATCATCGATCTGGTGGACGACCGTCAGAAGCGGGCCCGCACCGCCGGCCTGATTCTCAACATCGCCAATGCCGACGGCAAGCTCCACGATACCGAGTTGGCGGTATTCGGCTACATCCTGGAGCGCTGGGGCATGACCCTGGAATCGCTCGAGACCGACCTGGCCAAGGCGTGACAAGCACGAGCGCCGGAAGCCCTCATAGCCCCTCGTGCCGGTTTTCTTCGTGTCTTCGTGCCCCGGATCGGAGTCCGGGGCAGGCTTCGTGGTGAGAGGTGGAATTAGTGTGTCGCAGCACTAGCTAGTGCCTGAGGCCTATGACCTTCTTCATCGCCACCGCGGTAGCAGGGCACAGGTCGCGGAACTGCGCCGTTGCCTGTACTGACGGTGGCAGGGTGTCCCGCGCTACGCGCTCGAACCCGCGTGCGGCGAAGTAGTCCGCCGCGGTCGTGGTGAGCAGGTAGAGCGCCGGGATCCGCGCAGCCCTGGCCCGTTCTTCCGCCTCGTCGCACAGCCTTGCCGCAATTCCGCGGCCGCGATGAGCAGGCTCGACCGCCAGCGAGCGCAGCAGAGCCCCGTCGGCGATCCGTTCGAGCCCGACGCAGCCGACCACTTCCCCGGCCTCGTCCGCGACCAGAAAACCCGCCAGCATCTCAGGGGTGAGGTCGTCCGTCGGCAGCGCACAGGCCCCCAGGAGTGCCTGTACGCGCTTCAGGTCTGTCGGGCTGGCGGGCCGGTAGTTCAGCATGCTCACAGTCTCTCCCGAAGTCCATGCCGGGGCAAGGCTGCGGTAAAATCAGCCTTTGTTGACCCGGCCGCGATCGCGCGGCCATTCGCCGTCCCAGTGGACTCCACACCCGAGCCGCACGCAGTCCAGGCTCCCGCTCCCGACCTCCGGCACCTGCAAAGCCAGCTCGGCGAAACCATGCTGCGCGAGCGGCATCGGCTGCGCATGTCGCTGTCGCGCCTGCAGGATGCCGCGCGTCAGGGCCGTGCCGACCCGGCCGCGCTCGCATCGCTGGCAGCGCAGATCGAGTCGTCTGCAGGCCGCCGCCACGCGCGCCTCGCAGCGCTGCCACGGCTTTCCTACCCGGAGGAGCTTCCGGTCAGCGAGCGCAGGGATGAGATCGCCCGGGCGGTCGCTGCGCACCAGGTCGTGATCGTTTGCGGCGAGACCGGATCGGGCAAGACCACCCAGCTGCCCAAGATCTGCCTGGAGCTCGCGCGCGGTGTGGCCGGCATGATCGCGCACACCCAGCCGCGCCGCATTGCCGCCCGCACCGTGGCCGCCCGCATCGCACAGGAGCTGCGCAGCCCGCTCGGACAACACATCGGCTACCGCGTGCGCTTCAGCGATCGGGTGAGCGAGGACAACTTCGTGCGCGTGATGACCGACGGCATCCTCCTGGCGGAGACGCAGACCGACCGCTTTCTCAACGCCTACGACACGATCATCATCGACGAGGCGCACGAGCGCAGCCTGAACATCGACTTTCTGCTCGGCTACGTCAAGCGTCTGCTGCCCAAGCGGCCCGAGCTCAAGCTCATCATCACCTCGGCGACCATCGACGCCCAGCGCTTCTCCGAGCATTTCGGCAACGCACCGGTGATCGAGGTCTCCGGCCGGCTCTACCCGGTGGAGGTCCGCTACCGCCCCATCGAAGCACAGGACGAAGACGAGAAAGAGATCGACCTGCCCGAGGCCATCGCCGACGCGGTGGACGAGGTCTCTCGCCTGTCGGTGAGCGGCGATGTGCTGGTGTTCTTGCCGGGCGAGCGTGAGATCCGTGAAACCGCCGAGGTGTTGCGCAAGCATCACCCTCAGGGAACGGAGATCCTGCCGCTCTTCGCGCGCCTGTCGGTGGAAGAGCAGGAACGGGTGTTCCAGCCCACCGGGCATCGCCGCATCGTGCTTGCCACCAATGTCGCGGAGACCTCTCTTACGGTGCCGGGGATCAAGTACGTGATCGACCCGGGTTTCGCGCGGGTGAACCGCTACAGCTACCGCAACAAGGTGGAGATGCTGCAGGTCGAGAAGATCTCGCGTGCCTCGGCCGATCAGCGCGCAGGCCGCTGCGGGCGGGTGATGAGCGGGGTGTGCGTGCGACTCTACAGCGAGGAGGACTACCAGTCCCGCTCCGCCTTCACCGATCCCGAGATCCTGCGCTCCTCGCTGGCGTCGGTGATTCTGCGCATGCTCGCGCTCAAGCTCGGTGACGTGGAGGAGTTCCCCTTCGTCGAGCCGCCGTCTTCGCGCGCCATCGCGGACGGCTATGCGCTGCTGCAGGAGCTGGGCGCAGTGGACGAGCAGCGCCGGCTCACGCCCATCGGTGCGAAGCTCGCGGAGCTTCCCATCGACCCGAGCCTGGCGCGCATGATCGTCGCCGCGCGCGAAGAGAACTGCCTTACCGAGGTGCTGATCATTGCCGCGGGTCTGGCGATTCAAGACCCGCGCGAGCGCCCCATGGAGAAGGCGGACGCGGCCGACCAGGCCCACGCGCAATTCGCCGACGAGCGCTCCGAGTTCCTCGGTCTGCTCAAGCTGTGGTCTTTCTTCGACGAGGCGCTTAAGCACAAGAAGTCCGGGCGCAAGCTGGCACAACTCTGCCGGGAGACTTTCCTGTCCTATGTGCGCCTGCGCGAATGGCGCGATCTGCACGGCCAGCTCCACGCCCAGACCGCCGAGGCGGGGTGGCGCTGCAACGAGACGCCGGCGAGCTACGACCAGCTCCACCGGGCGCTGCTGAGCGGGCTGCTCGGCAACATCGGCTCCAAGTCCGACGAGCCGGGCGTATATCTGGGTGCACGCGGCATCAAGTTCGCCATCTTCCCCGGCTCGCCGTTGAAGAAGAAGGGTCCGCCCTGGTTGATGGCCGCGGAGCTGACGGAGACCACCCGGCTGTATGCACGTGCCTGTGCAGGCATCGATCCGCAGTGGCTCGAGCGGGTCGGCGCGCACTTGACGAAGAGGACCTGGCACGACCCGCACTGGGAGAAGGCCGGCGGTCAGGCCTACGCCTTCGAGCGGGTGACGCTCTACGGTCTGGTGGTGGTGTCTCGGCGGCGCGTGCCTTACGGCCCGGTGGATCCGCAGGCCGCCCGCGAGCTGTTCATCCGAGCGGGACTCGTGCACGGGCAGCTCGCGACGCAAGGCGCTTTCCTGCGCCACAACCGCGAGCTCAAGCACGAGATCGAGGAGCTCGAGCACAAGTCCCGCCGCCACGACGTGCTGGTCGACGACGACAAGGTGTTCGCATTCTTCGACGCCATCGTCCCTGCGGATATCTGGAGCGCCCAGCAGTTCGAGCGCTGGCGGCGTGAGGCCGAGCGCACCAACCCGAAGCTGCTGTTCCTGACTCGCGACCAGCTCATGCGGCATGCTGCGGAGGAAATCACCGAGCAGCGTTTCCCCGAGGCGATCGAGCTCGGCGGCGTGGTCTACGCGCTCAGTTACAAGTTCGAGCCCGGCCACGCGCTGGACGGTGTCACGATCACTGTGCCGCTGCATCTGCTCAATCAGCTCGACGAGCGCCGCTGCGACTGGTTGGTGCCGGGGCTGCTGCGCGACAAGGTGACGCATCTGATCAAGGGGCTGCCGAAGAACCTGCGGCGGAACTTCGTGCCGGTGCCGCAGTACGTGACGGCCGTGATGGAGGTGCTCGAGCCGGGAGAGGGGCCACTGCTTTCTGCCCTCTCGGAGGCCATCAAGCGCAAGACGAGCGTCGAGGTGCCGCTGGATGCCTGGGACCTCGCCGACTTACCCCCGTTCCTGTTGATGAATTTCAGAGTGGTGGACGACGACGGGCGCGAGCTGGCGATGGGACGCGATCTGCCCGCGCTGCGTGCACAGCTCGGCGTAAAAGCGCGGCGCCAGTTCAGCGAAAGCGCCAGGACCAGGTTCGAGCGCAAGGGCCTCACCAGCTGGGACTTCGGTGAAATTCCCGACCAGGTGGAGTTCACCCGTGGCGACCAGACGCTGATCGGCTATCCCGCATTGGTGGACGACGGCGACAGTGTGAGCTTGACGTTGCTGGATACCGAGCACGACGCGGAGGTCGCGACGCACAGGGGCCTGCGCCGGCTGTTTCAGCTCGCCGCGCCGGAGCAGGTGAAGCATATCGCCCGCAGCCTGCCGGGCTTCCAGGACCTGGCGCTGCGTTACTCGCTGTTGCTCGAGCTGGAGGGCGGGCGCGGGCAGGAGAAGGGCGCAGTGTCCGACCGCCTCCGGCAGGAGCTGACGGAAGCAGTCTGCGACCGCGCCTTCTTCGTCGAAGCCGAGCGGATCCGCGACGCGAACGCGTTCCACGCGCGCGTGGTAAAGGCCAAGACCCGGCTGGCCGACGTGGCGAGCGAAGTCTGCCGGGTGCTCGGGGAGATCCTCGCCGAGTACCAGGCGATCCGACCGCGCATCAATCAGCAGGGTGTGCCGGTGTGGCAGCGGGCCATGACCGACATCCGCAACCAGCTCAAGTTCCTCATGCCACCCGGGTTCCTGGTTGCGACGCCTCTTCCCCGGCTCCAGCAGTATCCGCGCTATCTCAAGGCCATGCAGCTGCGGCTCGACAAGTTCAGCATCAACCCCGCCAAGGATGCCCAGTGGATGCAGCAGCTCCAGCAATGGTGGCAGGCCTACGAAGGCCGGCTGAAGGCCGACCGTGCGCGCGGCGTGTTCGACCCGAAGCTGGAGGAGTTCCGCTGGATGCTGGAAGAGCTGCGCGTTTCGCTGTGGGCGCAGCAGCTGAAGACACCGTATCCGATATCGTTCAAGCGGCTGGAGAAGTATTGGAGAGAATCGGCGTGACGGCCGCGTCGCGCGGAACCGTCGACCCAGTCCCGCTTCGAACACAACGCCACGTCCAGTCGGGTGCCGACGACCCTGCTTGCGTATCGATGGGCGCCTTAAGCCTGGTTTAAGCACCTGCGACTACCCTGGAGGCTACGAATAGAGCGCACACCGGCAGTCTGACCCAGGCCGGTGCGGGAACCAGCGTTTTTCGAGCTTGAAGGAGCCTTGCGTCATGAAACAGAAAGTTCTAGTGCGCGTCCTGGTGGCCGCGGGATTGGTAGCGGTGCTCGGAGCCGGGTTCGCAACCTCCGGACTGTCGTTGAGCTCGGGGCAGAGGGGCGCATTGGCCCCGGCAGCGGCCAGCGGCGCGGTGGCACCGGCGGCCGCCGCCGGCGCGCAGTTGCCCGGCTTCAACTGGATCGTCGAGAAGTACGGCCCGGCGGTGGTCAACATAAGCGTCACGCAGGAGGTCAAGACCGAGGCCGCGCCGCAACTTCCGCAGCTCGACCCCAACGACCCCTTCTACGAATTCTTCAAGCGCTTCGGTCAGGCGATCCCGCGCCAGCCCATGCCCATGCACGGAGAGGGCTCGGGCTTCATCGTCAGCCCCGAGGGGGTGATCCTGACCAACGCCCACGTGGTGGACGGCGCGCAGGAAGTCGACGTCAAGCTCACCGACAAGCGCGAGTTCCGGGCGAAAGTGCTGGGCGTGGATCCGTATAGCGACGTGGCGGTGATCAAGATCGAGGCCCATGGACTGCCCACCGTGAGGGTGGGCAACCCGGCCGACACGAAGGTGGGGGACTGGGTGCTGGCCATCGGCTCGCCATTCGGGTTCGAGAACACGGTGACCGCGGGCATCGTCTCGGCCAAAGGGCGTAGCCTGCCTGGCGAAGCTTATGTCCCGTTCATCCAGACCGACGTGGCGGTCAACCCGGGCAACTCCGGCGGCCCGCTGTTCAACCTCCAGGGTGAGGTCATCGGGATCAACTCGCAGATCTACAGCGGCACCGGCGGCTACCAGGGTTTGAGCTTCGCCATCCCGATCGACGTCGCGGCCAAGGTCCAGCAGCAGTTGGTCGAGCACGGCAAGGTCACGCGTGGCCGAATCGGGGTGAGCATCCAGGAGGTCAATCAGTCGCTGGCCGATTCGTTCGGACTGAGCAAGCCGGAGGGCGCGCTGGTGAGTGCGGTGGAGAAGGGCAGTCCGGCGGACAACGCGGGCATCGAGCCCGGAGACGTGATCGTGAAGATGGACGGCAAACCCATTGTCGATTCCTCCGATTTGCCCGCGCTTGTAGCCGACAGCAAGCCAGGTGGCACGGCCAAGCTCGAAATCGTGCGCAGGGGCGTGCACAAGGAGCTCCAGGTCGCTGTGGGCACGCTGAAGGAGACCAGGGTGGCCAGCAGCGCAACCGGTCAGGCGGAGACAGGCCGGTTGGGACTGGCGGTGCGGCCCTTGGATCCGGAAGAGCAGCAGCAGGCCGGCGTCGAAGAAGGCGGGCTGCTGGTCGAGAGTGTCGCGGGGCCGGCAGCGCGGGCGGGGATCCAGCCCGGTGACGTGATCCTGCAGGTCAACGGCACGCCGATCCGCAGCGTCGAGCAGCTGCGTGAGCTGACCGCCAAATCAGGCAAGCACATCGCGGTGTTGGTGCAGCGCGAAGACGCGCGCCTGTTTCTACCCCTTGACTTGGGCTGAGCGGCCATGTCCATCGGGGCGCTTCCCGCCCGGAGCGATCCCCGGGGCGGGAGACGTGCCAGACGCAGGATGGACTGGACTCTGAGCGGCTGCCGGCTTTTCGTGCGCGAATGCCACATCGAACGCGACGGCGTTCTTCCCCTGCTCCTTGACCCGGTACATCAGGCGGTCGGCTGCTTCCAGGGCATGCGCGGCGCGTAGCGGCGGCTGGACGAACGTGACCGCGCCGATGCTGCAGGTCGCAACGATTCCTGCTGCGTCGAGCGCGACACGCAGCCTCTCCCTGAACTTCAGGATCAGGCTCTCGGCGCCGGCGGGGTCGGTACCCGGCAGGATCAATGCGAACTCGTCGCCGCCGACACGCGCTGCGACGTCCGTGCGTCGCGTCGCCTCTTGCAGCGTGCGCCCCACGGTTTCCAGCACGAGGTCTCCCCGGGTGTGGCCGTGAAGGTCGTTGATGCGCTTGAAGTCATCGAGATCCACATAGGCCAAGGTGAGCGGCGCGCCGTCGCGCTGGGAGAGCGCTAGGCTGTACGCAAGCTGCTCGGCGAACGCGCGCGCGTTCAGAACACCGGTGAGCGCATCGGTACGTGCGAGCACGCGCTCCCGCGACAAGCGCGCACTCAAGGCACTCAGCAGCGCTGCGGTGATCGCCAGAACGGCCAGTCGCACGATGGTGTCCCAGACCGCGATTGCCGGATGGCTGTAGGCAAGGCCGGCGCCCAGGTCGGCGACGAGCCACATGCAACTGGAGAGCAACGACATCGCTACGCCGGCCCCCCTGCTCGCATACCAGGCAGCCAAGGCCACCGGGCCGAGGTAGAAGAGGGACAGGGACAGCTCGAGGCCGCTGAGGTAGTCGGCCAGGCCGACTACGGCGATCCCGCCCACCGACAGCATGAGGATCCACACACGGGAGAGCCTGCTCAGCAGACGGTCGATGCGTGCCAGCATGTGTCGGGAGTCTCCGTCACTGGCCGGGAGGGTGCCCGCTCGGTCGATCGGCACAGCCGGATTGCTCGCGTCATCGGCGATGTCCCTCCCGATTCCAGAACCTCTCCATGGACAAGTAGGTGAAAGAGGCTGACCAGCCGATCAGCAGAAGGCCGTTGAGTGTTTCCGTTCCCGCAAGAACGCGCAACGGCCCTGTCGGGACGACGTCACCGAAACCAAGCGAGGTGTAGGTCTCCGCGGAGAAGTACAGGCAGAGCGAGAATACCGAGTGGGGGGTGCTGCTCAGCGCGCCGAGACCCGGGGTATGCGAGAGCACGAAGTAGCCGGCACCGTAGAGGAGGATCTCCAAGGCGTGGGCAATGAAGGCCGCGAAGATCACGATCAGCAGCTTTGCCCGAGTCGCCACTCCAAGGCGAGGGAGACCGAAGGAGAGCATGCGCAGCACTTCGTAATGCAGCACGGTGGCGAACACCACGAGAAGGAAGCAACTCAGGGCAACGATGACCATGCGTCAGCTATCAGCGCGTCGCTCGTGTGATAGCTGGTTACATTACGTGGACGGCCGGATAGCTGGAAGGCTGATCCGGACCACCAGACCCTTGCCGCCGGGCCCATCTTCGAGCGCGATCGTCGCCCCGTGCCGTTCGGCGATGGCCTTGACGATCGCCAGCCCCAGGCCGCTGCCGTCGACGCCGGTGCCCTCGCGGCGGTAGAAGCGGTCGAACACGCGCTCGCGCTCCTCTGCGGGAACGCCGGGCCCGGTGTCACGGACGGCGAGCACCGCACGGTCCCCGTCATGCCGGACCGTAACGTCCACTTGGCCACCGCCCGGCGTGTAGCGAACCGCATTATCGACAAGGTTCGCAAGCAATGCGCGCAGGCTGGCGTCGTGGCCGAACACGCTCACGGCGTCCGCGTGAGCAAGGCCCAGATCGATCCCGCGTGTCCCCGCCAGCGGGGCGTATTCCCCGACCACCTGCGCGGCCAGCGCGGCGAGGTCTACCGTCCTGGGCGGCTCATCAGCCGCCTCCGGCTCCTGGCGAGCCAGCGTGAGCAGCTGCTGCACCAGATGGGTTGCACGCTTGAGACCGGCTTCCAGGTCCGCGAAAGCGGCTTGGCGTTCTTCGTCGCTGCGTGCGCGTCGCGCGAGCTGCACTTGCAGCTGCAGGGCGGTGAGCGGGGTGCGCAGCTCGTGTGCCGCATCGGCGACGAACTCCCGCTGCGTCTGCATTGCCAGACCGAGACGGGCCAGCAGCTCGTTCAGCGCATGCCCGAGGGGTTTCAGCTCAGTTGGCAGCGCAGCCTCGGATACGGGGGTCAGCGCATCGGGGTTGCGCGAGGCGACCTCGCGGGAGAGCCGGTCGAGGGGCCCGAGGCCGCGGCCGACGATCAGCCAGATCACGCCGCCCAGTATTGGGAGCATCAGCAGCAACGGCGTGAGCGTGCGCAGCGCGAGCCCTGCTGCCAGACGGTTGCGCACCCTGCGTGGCTGTGCGACCTGTACGATCAGGCCGCGCTCCTGCGCGGTATAGACGCGCCACACTCCCTCTTGAGTCGTCACCATCCCATACCCAGGTTGCGTGCGCTCACGCAAGGGGGTGTGCGGGCGCGAGGAGTATAGGCGAACCCCCTCTGCATCCCAGACCTGGATCACGAAGTCGAACTCCGCCTCCTCGTCGAGCGTGCCGAGAATGTCGGCCTCCTCGAATGGGGCGTCGGTGAGCGACAGCGCAAGCTGGCGCAGGTGATAGTCGAACAGGCGGTCGGCCTCCTGCCGGGCCTGGTGGAACGTACCGCCCGAGGCTGCTAGGCCGGCCAGCAGCACCGCCGCAAGAAGCCACAGCAGCAGCTGCCGCCGAACCGAGGTCATGCGGCTAGGGCGACCAGATAGCCAACCCCGCGCACGTTCCGGATCAGATCGGGCCCAAGCTTGCGGCGCAGATTATGGATATGCACCTCCACCGCATTGCTCTCCACCTCCTGGCCCCAGCCATAGAGCCGCTCCTCGAGCTGAGCGCGCGACAGCGCTGTCCCGGGCCGCTCCAACAGCGCCGCCAACAGCGCGTACTCCCGCGCGGATAACGCAACGCTGCGCCCGCGCAGCGTGACCTCGCGGGTGTCGGGCTTGACGGCAAGGGCTCCCCACTGGATGGTCGGCTCCGGCCTGCCCGCGTGGCGCCGGAGCAGTGCACGGATACGGGCGGCGAGCTCGTCCAGGTCAAACGGTTTGATCAGATAATCGTCGGCGCCGGCGTCGAGCCCGGTCACGCGGTCGCTGATGCTGTCGCGAGCGGTGAGGATCAGCACCGGGACCGGGTTGCGTGCGGTGCGCAGGCCCTTGAGCACGGTCAGCCCGTCGCGACGGGGCAAGCCCAGATCGAGTATGACGAGTGCGTACTGGCCGCAGTCGAGAGCCAGCTCAGCGGCGCGGCCGTCCTGAACCCAGTCGAGCGTGAAGCCCTCCTGGCGCAAACCCCGACGGACCGCTTCGCCGATCATGCGGTCGTCCTCCACGAGCAGCAGTTTCATGATCGTGAGCATAGCAAAACCCGCGCACTGGACTGACGCGTCGCGGGCGGGTGAGAAGGACGAGCCGGACGAAGAACGAGGCGAGCCGCCTGCGGCGGCTCGACTTCTGAAGCCGGCCGCGTTTGGCAGCCGGCGGACAGTCAGGCGCGCCCGTAGTGGACGGTCGTGCTGTGGGCTGTGCTGAAGCTGCGCCTTCCGGCAACCGGCTGGGTCGCATAAACGCTGTCCCGACCGGCGCGGGTCACTTGGGTCGCAGCGGGTGCGGCCCGGGTAGCGCTTGCCCGCGAGGCGTAGACGCTGTCGCGGCCGAATGGCTGTGCGGCCGTGGCCGCCACGGGCACGCTTAGTGAGGCAACCAGGGTCGCAGCGAGTACTTTGCTGATCATCACGGCGTTCTCCTTTCCGGGATCCACAAGACCTCGCCGGTTGCTCCAGCCGGCCTTGCCGGCCGGGTGTTCAACCTCGAGGTGTCGACAAAATGGCGCGCGGAGCGAGCTCCGCGCGTCCGTTCTCCACTTCGACAGCCGGATAGCGGCGACGAGGTGCCGGCAACGCGTCACTTCGCCCCGGCTCCCGAGCGCCACGGGCGCCAACTGCGCGGCGCTGCGGCCGCGCGTGGAACGGCAAGAGGATCAGTTGGTCTGATGCTCTTTCTTCGCCTCCTTCTTGGCGTGTTTCTTCTTTTGCTGCTCTTTGCTCTGCGCCGGAGTGGCAGGCTGTTCCGGCTTGGCGGCCTGGGTCTGCGCGGCTGCGGGCTGCGCCGGTGTGGCTGGCTGAGCCGACTTGGACGGTTCAGCGGCGAAGGCACTGCCGGCAGCGACAGCCGCGGCCAGGGTGCTGAGAGCGATAATGCGGGCGATCTTCATGTTGCATTCCTCTGTCTGTGAGTTCGGGCAGGCAAGATTGCCTGGCCGCGCAGCGCACCTTACGCGCCGAAACTTATCTCAGACTTAAGGAATGCGACCGCCGGGCACGCGAGTCACCACGGGACTGGTGCGCTCCGGCAAACGCAAGTGGACCTTCGAGGTTAGGGGATTCTAGGCGAACGTCATTCCTGCAAGCGAGGCCTTTGCCCCGGCTGAGGCTACGAGCGCAGCACTCTCCCGGCCGCCGCGCCGGTCAATGCACCATCCGCATACGTGATGGCGCCGTTTACGACGGTGTAGCGAACGCCACGGGAGGGCATCACCATCCGCTTCCCCCCTCCCGGCAGGTCATAGCGTCGCTCGCCTCGGTTCGACGAGCCGACGGTGGCCGGATCGAATACCGCGACATCGGCTGCCAACCCCTCGAGCAAACGTCCGCGATCGCGAATCCCGAACAGGTCGGCGGGATCGGACGTCAGGCGCCGCACCGCCTGCTCCAGAGTGAGGACCCCACGCTCGCGCACCCAGGTGCCGAGCAGATAGGTCGGATAGCCCGCGTCGCACAGCATGTCGACGTGCGCACCGCCGTCGCCCAGTCCGATCAGCACGCTGGGATTGTTGAGCAGCTCGGTCATTCGATCGATCCGGGTGTTGAACGAGGTCATGGTGAGCTCGATCTCGAGATCGTCGGCGAGCGTGAGGTCCAGAAAAGCATCGACACCGTCCTTGCCTTCCGCGGCGGCGATCTCGGCCACCGAGCATCCCTCGAAGCGCTTGAGCGCCGGCGAGCGGACCTCGTGCAGGGTGATCCGCTCCCAGTTGCCGAACGTCATCGGATTCTTCAGCTCCTCTCGGAACTGGGCGCGGAAGGCAGGATCGCCGTAGACGGCCCGCTGCGCCTCCTTGTCCTTGTCCGCGAAGACGCGCTGCCAGGAGGGGAAGGCGGCGAACGAGAACGGGCTGCGCATGTCGATCTCGCGGGTCAGCGGAAGCGGCGAGGTTTGCGGGCGAGCCCCGCGCGCGATCATCGGCGCAGCCCGACGCAGAGTTTCGCGCACCGCTTCCGGCAGATCGTCGCGGTCGAACAATGCAATGAAGGTCACCGGCCGGCCGCTCTCTTCGAGCAGGAAGTCGAGCATCTCGCACTGGTCTTCCTCCAGCACGCCGATCTGGCGGGTCAGGGCGACCTCGATCGCACCCTTGGCCTTTTCCTTGAGGACGTTCGCGTAGGCCTTGAGCTCCGCGCGGCTCGCCATGCGGCACGCCAGCGGCCTGCCCTGGAAACCGAGGTGCTGGTTGAGAATGGTGCTGGAAAAGCCGAACGCCCCCGCGTCCATGGCATCGGCAAGCAAGGCGCGGATGCGTGCAGTTTCGTCGACTGTGGCCGCGCGCTCCATCGACGCCTCGCCCATCACGTAATGCCGGAACGGCGTGAGCGGCGCGAGGAAAGCGAGGTTCAGAGAGGGCTTACGGCGTTGCGCTGCGTCCAGGTACTGGGGAAAGGTCTCCCAGTCCCAGGTGATGCCGCGCTCCAGCACCTCATACGGGATCGCCTCGACATTCACCAGATCGCGCATGGCAATCTCGCGCGTGTCGGGTCGGCAGGGGGCGATGCCGACACCACAGTTGCCCAGCACGACGCTGGTGACGCCGTGCCAGGAGGACGGGGTCAGTGCACCGTCCCAGCAGATCTGTGCGTCGTAGTGCGTGTGCGGATCGATGAACCCGGGTGCGACCACGCAGTCGGCAGCGTCGATCGACGCATCTGCGAGGCCGCTCGCGCTCCCGATCTCGACAATCCTTCCGTCGGCGATCGCCACGTCGGCATGCCGTGCGGGTGCGCCGGTCCCATCGACGACCAGCCCATTGCGGATAATCAGATCGAATGCCATCAGCGCATCTCCTCACGACCCACTCGGCTTGCGCAGCCGAGTCCGGGTTTTGCCGCCACTGCCCATCGCCAGCGCGGTGCGCAGCAGCACGCTCAGGCGCTTCTTAGCGTACCAGGCGCGCGGCCGCCTCCCTTTGAGTCTTGCATAAATGCATTACGCTCAAGCCGTAGTAGTCCAAAGCCAACCACCCCGTCGCCTTCGGCGCCAC
>DAIQQA010000184.1:0-5619 GCA_036787045.1 Burkholderiales bacterium
TCCATGCTGGCTCTCCTGGCTGCGGGATGCTGGGCATTCTAAGGGAAGGCGCGCGGCCGGGCACTGACGACACTGGCCGGTGCGCTCAGCCTGCGAGGGTGTGCAGCAGCGCCGGGAGTTCGGCGATCGGGAGCACCGCCGTGCCATGACGCGCCTGGGCCGCATCCCCCGCGTAGATCAGGGCGCCACCGTTCGGCGGCGGCGGATCGTACAGCCTGGCAAACGCTCTCAACCCTTTGAAGAAGTCGGGGTTCACGGTCTCGCCCGCCTTGATCTCGATCGGGTAGACACCGTCGCCCAGCTCGAGCAGCAGATCGACTTCGTTGCCCTCGCTGTCACGGTAGAAGTGCAGGCCCGCGCGGCGCGCGCGATGCCAGAACCATTTGAGCGCTTCCCCGACGACCAGTGTCTCGAACAGCGCGCCGCGCAGCGGATGCGACCGAACATGAGACTCGTTCTGGATCCCGAGCAGGTAGGCGGCCAGGCCCACGTCGTAGAAGTAGAGCTTGGGGGACTTGACCAGCCGCTTCGAGGTATTCCAGAAGTAGGGCGGCAGCTGAAACGCGATGTAGCTGGCCTCCAGGAGTGAGAGCCATTTCCTGGCCGTGGTATGCGACACCCCGGCCTCCGCGCCCACGGCCGACAGGTTGAGAATCTGGCCGCAGCGGCCGGCGGCGAGCCGCACGAACTTCTCGAATGCGGAGAGATCGCCGATATTGACTAGCGCCCGCAGGTCGCGCTGCACATAGGTCGCGAAGTAGTCACCGAGCGCGCGGGTCGGATCGAGATCACGGTCGTGGATCCGTGGGTAGAAACCGCTCAAGATGAGACGCTCCACTGGACGGATCGGAAAACGCCCGGTCATCTCCTCGACACTGAACGGAAGCAGTCGGAGGACTCCGGTACGACCCGCCAGGGACTGGCTGACCCGATTGAGGACCTCGAACTGCTCGCTCCCGGTCAGGATGTAGCGGCCCGGCTTGGGCTGCTCGTCGACGATCGCCTGGAGATACGACGGCAGCTCGGGCGCCCGCTGGATTTCGTCTAGGATGGCGCCATCCGCGTAGGCTCGCAGAAAACCTCGCGGGTCATCCTGGGCGAAGGCCCGCACGTCGGGCTGCTCGAGGTTGACATAGGGCTTGCCCTCGAAGGCGGCGCGACACAGCGTGGTCTTGCCGCTCTGGCGTGGGCCGGTGACTGTTACCACCGGATAGTCCGCGGCAAGCGAGCGCAAGACTGGGAGCGCGGTGCGGGGGATCATACCGGAAGATGCTAGCCCGCTTTCCTGCAATCTGCAACTACAAGTTGCAATCTACAGCATCGTGCGCAACCGCCCGTCCCATCGGACCTGCCCTTGCGAGCTCACCGGGTGCGTGGGAGCTCACGCTCCTTTGGCCGGCCGGCTACCCGCCTCTTGATCTTCTGCGGAAGCCGCGAACACGGGGATGTCTGCCGAGGGATGAGCGTCGTGCGCGGGTCGCAAGCCAAGATCGGAAGGGGCTCGAACCGGGATGCATCAGCCCTTGATAGAACGACTCTACGATCGCGTCGGCATCCAGTGCCTTCAGATACCACGCAATCGCCTCGTCCGCCAAGTGTGAATATGTCACATCGCGGGTGAGACATTCGGCACAGTCTGCGTGGGGCGCGGGCTTAGAATGGTGTTGTCGTCGGAGCCCCCGCCGCCCAAGCCTTGGGCGAGCGTGCCTGCCCCCTACCAACGGAGACCAGCATGACGCCGAGCGCAGAACTGACCCATCCCGCCGTAGTAGCCGTGAGTGCCTACCCGTCGGAGCGGCGCCACACGGTGCGGGAGCCGCGCAGGGAGGAATCGAACGGCCGGGAGGAGATCCTTCGCGAGCTGCTCGACGAAGCGCATGCCAGGATCCGAGCGCTGGAGCGCGCCATCGAGCGGCTGCAGCTATTCGTGGCTGCCTGAACCAGCTCGAAACTGGAACTTCGGGTCCCGACGTAAGGGAAATCGACCTTCACGCGTTCGTCCGGCTGCCCGAGATCGGCTGCGCCGGTACACGCGCTGTCCTGCGCTGTTTCGGTGATAATCCCGTTGTCTATGGCTAGCATCTTCGTCAGCTACCGCCGGGACGACGCCGCCGGCTTCGCGGGACGGGTCGAAGACGAGCTCGAGCGCCGCTTCGGCGACGTCGAGGTGTTCCGGGACGTGGACGATATCGCCTCGGGCGAGGACTTCGTTCGGCGCCTGGACCACGCCCTGCAGAGCTGCCGCGTCTTCGTCGCCGTCATCGGCAAGACTTGGCTGACGGCCAGGAACGCGGACGGAACCCGGCGGCTCGACGATCCCAACGACTTCGTGCGTCAGGAAATCAGCGCTGCGCTCCGCCGCGACGTGCGCGTGATTCCGGTGCTGGTGGACGGCGCGCGCATGCCCGCCGAAGCCGATCTTCCGGAGGGCCTCAAGTCGTTGGCGCGCCGGCAGGCACACGAGCTCAGCGACTCGCGTTGGGACTACGACATGGGACGGCTCGCATCCACCGTCGAGGAGACGCTTGGCCCACAACCGAAGCCGAAGCCAGCGAAGCGACGTTGGCTCGCCACCGCGGCAGCTGTAGTGGCGCTGGCTATCGCCGGTGTCGCGGGTTGGCACTACGCTTCCGGGCCCCCAGATCTGGACGGCACCTGGGACCTTCCCAACGGCAGCTACTGGATCGTGGAGCAGGCGGGCCGAGACCTGACGATCCAGGAGGTCCACTACGACTCGCGCGAGGTCTGGAAGAAGGGCCAGGGTTCGATCGACGGCGATTCGGTCGAGTTCAGGCTCGACCTGGTGTTCCAGCCCGACTACTACACCGAAGGGCGACTGCGCATCTCAGGAGATCGGCGGCGTCTCACCGGAGTTGCCGTGACGCAGCCCCGCAATACGCAGGCCGATGTCGTTCTGACCAAACGGTAAGAGTTGCAGGGTCTGGGCGTGCCGCAGTTGTGCAGGGCCCAAGCCGATCAGCCTGCCTCGCCGTACTCCGCGCTTGCGGCCAACGCCATTACCCCACCGCGGGACGGATCGCTCGATGCGACTTGCGGACAGCGCACGCATGCGGCCTTACCCTCCTGCTGCCACCAGCGGCATTCGGCACGGATGGCGCAGGGCTTGAGCTTCTCCACGACGACGGGCGCAAGCTGGACGGTCTTCGCGACCAGCCGGCAACGCTGCGTGTCGTCTTCCCAGTGACGGCACCCGCCTTTGACGCAACCGGCGGCAAAGCGAAAGACTTCGCCGGGCGATACGGGCGCGGCCATCGCGAGCAGCTCATCGGTGACGGGGACCGCCGGTATCAGGGGAACCATCGCGGGTGCATCGACGGAACCGGTAACGACGCCGAACGCGACCGCGTCCGGATAGTGTGGCGGCACACTCGGGCACATCAGGACGCGGTCGCTGGACATGGCAAGCCTCAGAAGGCGATCTTGCCGGCAGCCACGCCTGCCTCGAGCCGTTCGATCGGCTGCGCGACGACACCAACCTGGACTTGGCTCGGCAGTTGGGCCGCCTTGAGGACATCCCAGATCCCGTACCAGCTCGGGTCCTTGATGTAGGCGCCGCCCGACACGCTGGCGATCTGCTCGTCGGTCAACTCCACACCCGCGGCCTCGCGCGCGGCCACAGCGCGATCGACGGCCATGCTGGCAAGCGCTTTCAGGTCCTGCTGCTTCATGATCAATGTTCCTTTCAGTGGATGCCGGATTCCGCACGGGTTCGCGACGTTCGCTGCGGATCCGGCCTGCCTGCGAACGCTCGAAGAGCGATTGGACGCCCTCGGAAACGCGACTCTACGCAGCGGTGCCGGATCCTTGCAGTGGTCGTTGGCGCTATGACGAACGATGGAGGCGTCAGCGCACGCAGCAAGCCGAGAGTTAGTAAGCCCAGGGTCGCAAACGACCCGGAGCCGTCCTGCCCGGATTTCCCTTCAGACCCGCTCGGCTGGCTTGGTCACGGGCTCGAGCGCTTTCCGGCCATGGGTCGTGTGCACTGCAAAGAACGTGATCGCGGCGGCCAACCATGCGCAGGCAGACAGGAAATAGAGCCCCATCTCGAAGCTCTCGGTGCTGTCCTTGATCCAGCCCACGATGAAGGGGCCGAGATAGCCTCCGAGGTTGCCGATCGAATTGATTAGCGCGATGCCGGCGGCCGCCGCTGCACCGGTGAGGAACAGCGAGGGCATCGGCCAGAAGGACGGCCTCGACCCGTAGATGCCGATCGTCGCAATCGACATGGCGGCGATTGCCCAGTACGAGCCGTTCCACCAGGCCGCGCCGGCGAGCCCGATCGCGGTGAGTGCCATGGCAACGATCAGGTGCCACCGCCGCTCCTTGCGCCGGTCGGAAGAATGGCCCCAGAGCAGCAGGCCGATCACGCCGATCGTATAAGGGATCGCCGTAACGACGCCCGTCATCAGATTCGACAGGCCGAAGCCTTTGACGATCTGCGGCAGGAAAAACACGATGCCGTAGCTGGCAGTGGCGCTGGCCATGTAGATGATCGACAGGATGAGGACCCGCCTGTCGGTGAGTGCCTGCAGCAGGCTCAGGCGGCCGGCACTCTCGACCTTGCTGCGCTCTACACGCAGTTCGGCTTCGAGCCACTCCCGTTCCTCGGGTTTGAGCCAGGTCGCAGCGGCGGGGCGATCAGTCATGAGTCTGAGCACCACGAAAGCCAGCAGGATCGCCGGGATGGCCTCGATGATGAAGACCCATTGCCAGCCTCTGAACCCAAGGATGCCGTCCATTCCCAGAATGGCGCCCGAGATCACCGACGCTAGCGCGTTCGCGACCGGGACTGCCAGAAACAGCGTCGACAACACGCGGGCGCGATAGGCGACCGGGAACCAATAGGTGAGATAGAAGATCATCCCCGGGAAGAAACCGGCCTCGGCCACGCCCAGCAGAAAGCGCAGCAACAGAAAGCTGTAGGGCCCAGTGGCTGCCGCCATCAGACCAGAGATGATCCCCCACGTCAGCATGATGCGGGCGATCCACAGACGTGCGCCGGTCCGCTCCAGAATCATGTTGCTCGGCACCTCGAACAACGCGTAGCCGAGGAAGAAGATGCCGGCGCCCCAGCCGTACAGATAGGCACTGATGCCCAGGTCCGCGTTCATGGTCAGCGCGGCGAAGGCGACGTTGGTGCGGTCGATATACGCCACCAAATAGCTCACCACGATCAAGGGCAGCAGCCGCCACGAGACCTTCAGGATCGTTCTTCGTTGGAACTCGGGCGAAACCTGTGCGTCCATCCGGGTGGCCTCCTCCATGAGTGTTCTGTCCCAGCATATTGATGTGGGTCGGGCTCGGCCGGCAGCAAGGCCGGCTTGCAAGCATAGCGCCCAGCCAGGGCAAGCGCGATCCGATCGCGAGAGGTGCGGCGGTGCCGCCGGTCTCGTTCGTCGAGCCAGCTCCTGAGCGCGGACAACAAAGCGTGGGACGGCCGAAATTCGCCCGATACCGTGGATCTCTAGGATGCCGGCATGGCATCCGTCAGCTTCGCGCTGGGCGAAAAAGCTCGCGGATGCGGACCCATGTGCAGGCTAGTGCTCTCTCCGCCATCGAACAGCAGCCGTGCCGCCGGCGCCGGCGAGCGCAGCCATC
>DAIQQA010000184.1:5719-9074 GCA_036787045.1 Burkholderiales bacterium
TCGAACGGGTGCAAGGGCTCGGGACCGGTCACCGTGCCATCGCGGGCCGGCAGCAGCGCGCGGTTGGCCCATGTGAGCCCCAGAGCGAGCAGCACCACAGCGACCAGGACGGCGAACGTGACGCGATGTCCGAACGAGTCGATCAGCATACCGCTCGCTACCGGACCGAAGAAGCCGGAGATCGATGCGCCCAGAGCCAGCCAGGAGAACGCGGCCGCCCGGTGGTTCGGATCGGCGCGCTCGCCCACCACCTGCTGGACCGACAGCATCGCCAAGGTCGAGCCGGTGCCGACCAGCGCCGCCGATACGAGCAGGGGCGCGACGTCTGCAGTGGCATAGGGAAAGGCCGCCGGCAATATCAGGCCCCCCAGCATCAGCAGAATGCCGGTCACGGTCGGACGCCACGGCCCGACCGCGTCGAGCCAGCGGCCGGCGCGCACGGCGATCAGCATCGGCACCAACGCGAACAGCGCCATCATGACGCCGACGGTAAAGGTCGACTCATTATTCGCCAGTGCGTAAAGGGAACCAGTCATGCGCGCGGACACGAACGCCATGTGGGTCAGGACTGCGATCGCGATGATGCGGGCCAAGGTCATGTGGCCCGTGCTTTCGGCAGCAGACGGCCTGCCCGCCGCGTGTTCAGGCGATCGCGTCTCCGGCACAGGTCAGCGCGGTGGGCAGCCAGTCGAGCAGCAGTCAATCGAGCCCCACCGCGACGAGCGGCAGCGAGTAGATGACAGGTGAGGAAGAAGAGAGGCTGAAATTACCATGCCGGTCCACAGGCGTCCATTGCGCGCGTGCGGCAAGGAATACTGGTCGGCAATCGCGAAGCGGCGAGTGCGGCTTACGTGACCAAGTCGAGTGCCCATATTGAGCCGTGCAGAATCGGGTCGCAGCCCTCCACACCACCCCGCCGGCGGTGTGGCCCCCTCCTCGGAGAGGAGGGGAGTTTCCGCTCCCCCTGCCAATGAGGGGTGGCGCGGAGGCGACGGGGTGGTTCGTACTGCGGCTTGAGCGTGGCGAGGCGCGACCGCCAACGGGGTCGTCCCCAGGAATCCGCCTGTCATGCGCAACGTAGCCGACCTGCTCCAGGACGGGTTGACCCAGGTCAAGGCGGTGCCGCGTGGCGATGCACATCATGCCGCTTGCCACCATGGGCCCTACCGCCGGGGGCGTGCTGGTCCAAGTGGCGGAGTGGGCGCCCCGCGCCTGCTGTGTTCTGGCCGAGGGCAACGGGCCTGGAATCGAGGGTCGAGCACCCCTGCGCGACGGGCCTCGGGCGAACGCGCGCACGCAGCACACAGAGGAAACTGAGACATGTCCTGCACGACCGATTCCGTTGACAGCCCAACCTCGCTGCGCACCATGCGCTACGTTATGCTGCTGGCACTGCTTTCAGGCTGCGCCAGCAACAGCGTTACGACGCTGCTCAAGGCGTCCAAGCAGACCGACGCCATCGTGCCCAGCGCGTCGGTCATCCAGAGCGAGCTAAGGGGACGTGCTTTCGAAGTTGGCACCGTCGCTTTCGACGTGCGCAAGGCTGGGGACAAGCAAGGGCCCGACATCCCCGATAGCGCATACCTCGAACTGTTCGATGGGCAGCTCAGGAAGGCATTCCGCGGCGCTGAGCTCGGAACGGGGGACATGCCCGCGCATCCGGTCGACGTGGCGATCGAGCGGCTGAAACTGAAGCCGGCCACACCCCTGATTGCCGGGACTTCGATTTTCCGCGTGCGGATGGAGATCCCAACGCCCAGCGGCGAGGTTCTGATGCGGGGGGAGTTTCAGAGCTATCTTGCGGCTCCTACGGTTATCGTCTTCGCGTCCGGCGTAGTGGTGCCGATCTCGCTACCTTGCTCGGGCCAGGAGTACGTGGCGTTGGCGAAGATGTTCCCTGCTGTCGCAGTGGTGATCGCGACGACCGCACAGGGGCTACAGCAGGGCAAGACGCTGGATGCGATCAAGGTCTATCCGGAGGATATCGAAGCGGGAAACATCATCAGCCCGGATCTGTTTCTCAAGCACGCCCCGTTCGGCCTCACCCAGATCGACCACAAGGAGATCGACCGGGTGGTCAAAGACGCCAAAGCTCGCTGCGACCCCTGACCGCAAGCCTTTACCTGCGGCTCAAACCACTGGAATGCCCGGATGGTCTGCAGCCTGGGCATCTTCGTATTCCTCGACGGGAACGAACGCAAAGCAGTGGCCGCGCACGAGCTCGGGCGCCTCGTGCACCGCAGGCGCCGGCGTGGTGTGGTGTTGGCGTCTCACCAGTCGCGCAATCAAGCGCTTCGGCGGAGCTTCTTTGAGAGGGCGCAGAGCACCTCAGTTACCAGGGCGGCCGCTTGAACAGCAATTCATCGCAACCTCCCAGAATGAAATACCACGGCAGTACATTCAGGCAGGCGATGGGGTTGGTGCTGTCCTCGCAAGCCCGCAGAAGCTCGTCGTGCACGGCGCAGAACCCGTGGTAACAGCAATCTCCGCAGACCCAGTTCCAGCACCGGTCGCATCCCGGCCCACACATTCCATAGCAGTTCTGGTCTCGGTTCGGATACGCTTCGCAGGCGTCGGGACAAGTGGCTGGCCGTTCGACATCCGGGAGCTCGGGCTCGGGCAGATCGCACGCGTCGGGCCATAGCGTCTTCAAGAGGTCGACGCCGGCCGCGTCCAGCTCCGGGGGCAGTTCGACGCGGTAGAAGACATCAGGCTTGTCGGGGTCGATGCCCAGTTGCTCGGCCGCCCCCAGGGCGATCGCATGCAGCAGAAGGCTCGGCGGGTATGCGCGCCCGGTGATGCCAAGCTGCCCCAACTGATACGACAATTCGGGAAGCAAGGCGTACTCGGGAGTCCGCCCGAGCTCGGCGATCGCGGTCGTGTCACCCCACACCTGTGTCGCGGCATTCAATCTAGTGAAGGCGAGCCGCGGTGACGTCAACGTGCTCGCTTCCTCGAGCTCGCGCCTGGGCAGGCGCAGAGTCAAGGCGCGCGACTGCACGCTGATTACGAGATCGCCGCTCTCCTGCCGGAGGTAGATCAGTTCCTCGCCGGCCAGCGAGCCGACCCGCACCGACCCGATAGGCCCATCCTTGCATGTCTGAAAGCGCAAGCCAGCTGCACCTCGCAGGAAAGTGCCGGCCATGCAAGGTTTAGTGATCGCTTCGATGACGATATCGGCGGCTTCGGCCGCGAGCGCAGCAGGCATGCACAACGCCAGGCAAACGCTGCAAACCACGGTGGCCGCCAGCAATGTGATCTTCATGAACGCCTCCCGCCCGACAGGCAGTCCGGCAATTCTGCAGCCGAAACGCCTTCGACACCAGGGCGTTTCCGCTTTGAGGCCTCATCCAGC
>DAIQQA010000312.1:0-2490 GCA_036787045.1 Burkholderiales bacterium
CCTTTCCGCATTGCGGTACCCCCCTTCCAGCAGGCTCCCACCACCCCGTCAGCTTCGCTGCCACCCCTCCTCTGGCAGGAGGGGAGTCTAGAGCTTCGATCCGACGCAATCCCCTAGCAGCGGGCGAGACTTCTTCGGTCGGCCGCCAAACGCGTCGATGACCAACTCTCGTTGTTCACCCCTGCGCGCTCCCTGCTGCGGGCGCCGGCCGCCAGTTGAGCAGCCGCCGCTCCACCAGAGTGACCAACCCGTCCAGCAGCAGCGCACACCCAGTCAGCACCAGCACACCCGCAAACACGGTGTTCACGTCGAACACGCCTTCGGCCTGCAGGATGAGATAGCCCACGCCTTTATCCGAGCCCAGATATTCACCCACCACCGCGCCGACGAACGCCATGCCCACCGCAGCGTGCAGGCTGGAGAACACCCAGGCCATCGCGCTCGGCAGATAGACATGGCGCAGAAGCTGGCGCTGGCTCGCGCCGAGCATGCGCGCGTTGGCGAGCACGACCGGGCTCACCTCCCGCACGCCATGATAAACGCTGTAGAACACGATGAAGAATACCAGGGTCACGCCGAGCACCACCTTGGACCAGAGCCCCAGCCCGAACCAGAGGGCGAAGATCGGTGCCAGGATGACCCGCGGCATGGAGTTGACTGCGGTGATGTAGGGATCCAGCAGGCGCGAGGCAAAATCGCTCAGGCCCAGCCACAAGCCGAAGCCCAGCCCGAGCCCCGTGCCGATCACAAAAGCCAATAGGGTTTCCAGCAGCGTGCGGCCCAGATGCGGGAAGATCTTGCCGGTCACGAACCAGTCGACGATGCGGCTCCCGACCACCAGCGGCTCGCCGAAGAAGAAGGGCGGCAGCACCTCGGTCCTGGTCAGCAGGTGCCAGCCGCCGAAGATGAGCAGCAGCAGAGCCAGGTGCCACGGCCAGAGGCGGCGCCGCCGCGGCCTGGTCATTGGCACAGCGGACTCATGCGGCTGCATGCTGATGTGCCTTCATGACTTCCCGCTTGAGCGCGTGCCAGATCGCAGCATGCAGCTCGACGAAGCGCGGCTCCAGCCCCACCTCCGAGACGTCGCGTGGACGCGGAAGATCGATGCGATGCTGGGCAATCGTCCGCGAGGCCGGACCGGCCGACAGCACGACGACACGGTCGGACAATGCGATGGCCTCCTCAAGATCGTGCGTCACGAACAGCACGGACTTGGCGGATTGCGCCCACAATGCCAGCAGCTCGTTCTCCATGAGCTGGCGCGTCTGCACGTCCAGTGCGCTGAAAGGCTCGTCCATCAGCAGGATGCGCGGCCCCAGGATCCAGGTCTGCGCCAGCGCCACGCGCTTGCGCATGCCGCCGGACAGCTCGTGTGGGTACTTGGTCATGTGCTGGGCGAGCCCGACGCGCGTGAGCCACTCTACGGCCTGCGCGCGCGCCTGGTCTTTCTGAACGCCACGGAACTCAAGCCCTGCAGTAACGTTGTCGAGCGCGTTGCGCCAGGGGAACAGCGCATCGGCCTGGAACAGGTAGCCGGCCTCGCGGTTGATGCCGGTCAGCGGCGCGCCGAACACCGACACGCTTCCCGACGTGGGTGCAAGCAATCCCGCGGCTGCGTTGAGCAGCGTAGACTTGCCGCAGCCGGTCGGCCCCACCAGCGAGACGAACTCGCCGTCGGCGACAGTGAGGGAAACGTCCTGGATCGCGGTGTAAGTGCCGCGGTCCCCCCGCGCCGGGAAGGTGCAGGTTATGTTGTCGAGCGATAGCGCTGGCGTAGGCATGCAGGTTGGTCTCAATCGCACAGATTTGCCACAGAGCCTGTGGCACACCATTCCATCCCGCTTGGCGCGCCACCCTTCTCAGGAATATTCCCCATCACCCTGTCGCGCTCCGCGCGCCATCCGTCCTCGGGCAGGCTCCCACCACCCCGTCAGCTTCGCTGCCACCCCTCCTCGGGCAGGAGGGGAGTTCTTCTCTCCGCCTCTCGCGAGGCGGGGTGGCACCAGTTTCGCTGTCCAGGGCAAGCTCCGGCTGCGAGGGTGTCCTTGTCTGTGTCCTCTACTCTGTGTTCTCTACTGTGTGTCCTTTGTGTTCTCTCTGCTCTCTGCGGCTAGTACAGCAACACGGTCGTTACGAAACATCGCGCGGCAGACGTGGAACATCGGCGAGGCGCATCCGTCCTCGTCCTTTCGGTTTTCTTCGTGTCTTCGTGCCTTCGTGGTGAGAGGTGGAATTAATGGGTTGAAGTACTAATCAGTTCTTGTACTTCTTCAGCGCCTTCTCCACGAACGCATTGGTATATGTCTGATTCAGGAACAGCACGGGCGAGCGGCGCACCGCGTTGTTGTGCTTGAGCAGCACTTGGTAGCTCATCTCCATTGCCTTGGGGGACAGCAGGCCATCGGGCGAGTAGACCGCTCGCACCCGCTGGAACGCGCTGAGATAGAGCTCGCGATCACCCAGCAGATACTCCGGAGGCACCGTAGCGGC
>DAIQQA010000185.1:0-9018 GCA_036787045.1 Burkholderiales bacterium
TCCTGGCCGGGACCCTGCACTGCTTTCTCGAGCTTCACGTCGAAGAACACGTCTGGCCACAGAGCGCGGTGAGCCGCGCGGCGGGTCGGTGGAGCGCGCGGAACGTGGTGTGACGTACCACCCGGTCACGCTGCACGTGCAACCCCTCCTCGGGCAGGCTCCCACCACCCCGTCACGCTTCGCGTGCCACCGCTCCTCGGGCAGGCTCCCACCACCCCGGCCCTTCGGGCCACCCCTCCTCGGGCAGGAGGGGAAAACTTCTTCCACCCCGGTTCGATGCCCGGGGCCAGCTCTACCTGCACGATCAGTTTGCTCAGGTGCGATAGTACCGCCCGGCCCGCCGCTCCGCGCGCTGCGCCGCGGCCTTGGGCGACTGCCCGCCGACGCAGACCTCGGCGAACATGTCCACGATGACGAAATCGGCGAAGGCGGCAGCCGACTCCTTGCCGACCCGCCCGGCGTAACCGAAGTGGCGCATGTGCTTCATCGTGTCCTTCAGGTAACCGTGCTGCCGGTCCGCGGTCCACACTGGTGCGGTTTCGTAGGCACGCAACGAGTGCGAGACGTAGCCGATGCAGGCGCTCTG
Organism: Burkholderiales bacterium; assembly: GCA_036787045.1. Taxonomy (GTDB): domain Bacteria; phylum Pseudomonadota; class Gammaproteobacteria; order Burkholderiales; family SHXO01; genus SHXO01. Next base: position 587 of record DAIQQA010000185.1, read on the forward strand.
CCACGCCTCGTACTGCTCTCTCTCCATCATGAACCGCAGGTATTCCTTGGCTGCGTCTGGGTACTTCGTGTACTTGAACACGAACGCCGGGAGAACCAGGCCGGCACGCGTCGGCACCCCGCTCGGCCCCACCGGATAGAGGGCGTGGTCGATATCCGGAAGCAGCGCTTTCACGCGCGGGTCGCTGGTGGTCTTCGCCGTGTAGTAGATCGAGATGCCGTTGGCCGTCAGGCTGATCTCACCCGCGAGGAACGCTTTGTTGTTGCTCGGGTCCAGCCACGAGGCACAGCCCGGCACGAAAGTGCTGTACAGCGCCCTGGCATATTCCAGCGCGGCGATGGTCTCGGGGGAGTTGATCGCGACGCGGTTGTTCTCGTCGGCGAGGCGTCCACCGTGCCCCCACAGTATCCATAAGGTCCAGGAGTTGGCGTCCCCGGTGGCGTGGCCGAGCGCGAACCCGGCAGGCGTGCGGCGCGCCTTGAGCCTGGCACAGCGCGAGGAAGCCCGGAAAGTCCTTCGGGAACTGCTCGAAGCCGGCTGCCTGCACATGGCTGCGGCGATAGACCATGGTGCCACCGGCTGCACCGGTGGGGATGGCGATCCAACGCCCTGCGTGCATGCCGTACTCGCGGCAGGTGTCGTACCAGCCACCGTACTTCCGGCCGAGATACTCGGCCAGGTCGGTCAGGTCGATCAGCTTGTCGGGATACAGGTGCGGCTGCTCGTCGGTGGCGATGATGATATCGGGGCCGGCGCCGACGTTGGCCGCCACCGCCGCCTTGGGCCGCACTTCTTCCCAGTTCTCGCTGTCGATCTGCACCCCGACGCCGCTGAGCTGGGTGAAGCGGCGGGTGTTGGCGAGCCACTGCTCTTCGTCGCCCTGCACGAAGCGCTTCCAGCGCAGCAGGCGAAGCTTCGCGCCCGGCTCGGGCGTGAACCTGAGGTCCGCTGCACTGGTCTTCGTCGCGCCCAGCCCGCCTGCGGCCGCGGCCAGCACCCCGGTTCGCTTGAGGAAATCGCGCCGGCTCGCGGTCATCGCGCACCTTCGGTCGATCTGCGATCGACCTGCACCGCTCCGCCTTTGAGCACCAGGGTGAGCTTCTCGCGCTGGCGCAGCAAGCCGACGTCGCGCAGCGGATCGCCATCGACCAGAAGGAGGTCGGCCAGATAGCCGGGCAGGATCTGCCCCAGCTCGTGCGCCCTGCCCATGATCTCGCCACCCAGGCGGGTCGCCGCCAGGATCGCTTCCATCGGCGTGAAGCCCAGCATGCGCACGAAGTGCTCGATGTCGCGCGCGTTGGCGCCGATCGGCACCCAGGCGAAGCCGTAGTCGCCCCCGGGCAGGATGCGCACACCGCGGCGCTTGAGCTCCTTCATGTTCTCGATGCCGCGCTCCAGCTCCGTCTCGAGTCCGCGGCGTCGCAACGTTTCCGTCGAGACCCCCCAGGGCGCGGACTCATACAGCGTGGCGTAGAGGTTGCCCAGGGTGGGCGCGATGAACACCCGCTCGCGCGCGACCGTGAGCATGTCGCGGGCCTCCTCGTCCACCAGCGTGGCGTGGTAGAGCACGTTCACTGCGTAATGCAGACAGCGCTTCACTGCTTCTGCACTGCGGGCGTGCGCGGCGACGCGCTTGCCGAAGTCGTGCGCCACGTCGCAGACGGCCACGATCTCGGGCTCCGACATGACTGTGCGATCAGAGGAGGCCGACGGCGTGCCGGCGTCCCCCGACACGTTGATCTTGAGCGTGTCCACGCCTTCGCGACACATCTCGCGGGCAAACAGGCGGAACTGATCCGGGCCGTCCAGGATGACCGCGAAGTTCTCGCGATACAGATGCGGCAGGCGCACGTCGCCCAGCCCGCCGGTCACGGTCATCTCCGGGCTGGCCGCGAGCAGCCGCGGGCCTGGGAACTTGCCCGCTTCGATGGCGTTGCGCAGGACGATGTCCAGGCGCTTCTTGGCGGATGCGGCGCTGAAGCAGCTGGTAAAGCCAGCCTCCAGCATCGTGCGGGCGTTCTCGAGCGCGATCAGCAGATGCTCTTCGACCGGGATGAAGCCCATCTCCACCGACTGCACGCAGTTGGTGAAGGTCAGATGAGCGTGCGGCTCGATCAGACCCGGCATCAGGGTGCCGCCACGGCCGTCGATGCCTTGCGCGTCGTCGACCCGCGGCGCCTCCTGCGCCGGCCAGACCTCCTTGATGTGCTCCCCCTCGATCAGGACCTGACCGGGAAACGGCTCAGCGCCGGTGCAGTCGAGCACGTTGACGTTGGTGAACAGCAGGCGGCCCATGATCTCCTCCGCGGGTTGCCGCAAGCCGGAATTCTATTCCTCGGCGGCACGTACCGTAATGACACGCGTGATGTCTGATCGTTCGCGGAGCAGGGATGGGTTTCACCTACCGCAGGACCCATCCCCCTACCTTCCCCCGGATCAAGCCCGGAGCAGGCTCTCGAAGGGGAGGGAGAATCCGGTATCGAAACGTCTGCTGGCTCGATCCTGTTCGCGACGGGATCGGGTGCGGATACAACCCGCGTGGGCCGGATCGGGCCTGCCTTGAGGTAACAGCCTCAGGGCTTGGGCCGCTCCATGCCGCCCACGTATATGCGGTTCCAGGTGGGGCTGATGATGATCTGGTTGATGCACGCGTGCGCCGGCATCTCGGCCACGAAGCGGATGGTCTTGCCCAGGTCCTCCGGCTGGAGCATGCGGGCGCGATCCTCCGGGCTGGGCGGGATGGGACGCCGGTCCATGATGGGCGTGGCCACCTCCGCGGGGCAGATGGCGCAGGCGCGGATGCCGTTGGTGCACTCCTCCATGTTGATCGTCTCGGTCATGGCGATGACCGCGTGCTTGCTCGCGTTGTAGGCCGCACCAGTAAGCTGTGCGTGGTACACGCCGGCCCAGGAGGAGACGTTGATCACGAGCCCGTCGCGCTGCGTGCGCATTGCCGGCAGCACGGCAAAGGCGGCGTAGAAGGAGCCGTCGAGGTTGACGCCGATGACCTCGTCCCAGCCTTCGAGCGTCTGGTTGCGCCAGTAGCGGTTGGTGACGTTCAGGCCGGCGCTGTTGACCAGGATGTCGACGCGCCCATGGCGGCGCAGGATCTCGGCCGCCACGCGCGCCACCTGCTCGTGATCGCTCACGTCCAACGGCTCGATCTCGGCTTTGGCGCCGGTCTTGCGGATCTGCCCGGCCTCATGCTCCAGCACGTCGCCGCGCCGGCCCGACATGACCACTACCGCACCCGCTTTGGCCAGCGCCTGCGCGCCCGCCAGCCCGATTCCCGTGCCCGCGCCCGTTATCCAGGCGACTCTCCCTTCGAGACTCATCTCTCCTCCCCACGCGCGTTATGGCCGCACTGCGGCCATCATAGCCTGTCCTCGACCCGGTCTGGGCGGGAACGACATCAGAGACTCCCTAAGGAAACGTCAAGTTGTCTTCCTCGCGAAAGCGGGGACCCAGAAGTGGCTTGGCATCCGGGCTGCCCCCCGACGTCCTGGATCCCCGCCTTTGCGGGGATGACAATTCAATGGATGTGCGCTAGCGCAGCAGTGTGCCCGCCTGCGCAGCGAAAGCCTCCTTCAGCGCCTGCGCCGACTGCGCAACCGCCCGCTTCGCCGCGTCCACGGCGCCGCCCATCAGGAAGAAGCCGTGGATCATGCCTTCGTAGTTCACCAGCGTGACGCGGTTGCCGGCCTCGATGAGGCGTCTGGCGTAGTCCACGCCCTCGTCGCGCAGCGGGTCGAAGCCCGCCACCAGCACCAGCGCCGGCGGCAGGTTGGAGACATCGTCGGCGGCGAGCGGCGCGAAGCGGAAGTCGTAGAACTCCTTCGGGCTGCGCAGGTACTGCTTGTAGAACCAGGTAATGGTGTTGCGCGTCAGCACGTAGCCTTCGGCGAACTTGCGGTGCGAGGCGGTCTCCGGCTCGGGCGCCGTGCAGGGATAGATCAACAGTTGGAAGATCAGCTGCGGATACCCCTCATTGCGGGCCAGCAGCGCGCACACCGCCGCGAGGTTCCCGCCCGCGCTGTCCCCGCCGACCGCAATGCGTTCGGGATCCCCACCCAGCTCGCGCGCATGCAGCGCCACCCAGCGCAGCGCAGCCATGCTGTCCTCCACCGCGGCGGGGAACTTGAACTCGGGCGCGAGTCGGTAGTCGACCGCCACGACCAGGCAGTCGGCCTGGTTGGCCAGCATGCGGCAGGCCGAGTCGTGCGTGTCGAGGTCGCCGATCACGAAGCCGCCGCCGTGAAACCACACCAGCACCGGCAGCCGCTCGCCGGGCTTGCCTTCGCGCGGCTGGTAGATGCGGATGGACAGCTCGCTGCCCGGCCCGGGGATGGCGCGGTCGCTGGTGCGAAAGATCGGCTCCCTGACCGCCAGCTTCCCGACGCGCAGCAGGTACTGCTCGCGGGCCTGGCCGGGGGTGAGCTGCCAGAACTCCGGCAGGCCGGATTGCTTGACCAGGCCGATGACGAGCTCGGCTTGTGGATCGAGTGGCAATGTTCTCTCCTCAATCAAATGGACAGGATCGACAGGATTAGACCCCGTATTGGGTATGCAAGTGTTGATGCCACCCCCTCCTCGGGCAACCTCCCACCACCCCGGCACGCTTCGCGTGCCACCCCTCCTCCGGCAGGAGGGGAGTTCTTCTTTTCCTCCCCACCTCTCACGAGGCGGGGTGGCGCCCCCGGGCTTCTGCCCGGGGCAGGCGCCGGGGCGGTGTGGGCTTGGCGGGTGAGGGGCTTGTTTCTCGAGGAATGAAAAGCTGTGCTGGGGTAGTGTAGCGTTCGCCCGTGCTCGGTGTATGTGCCGCGATCGGGTGCGGACTGCGAGCTTTCTCCCGAGGCGCGCGCATGCATGCCCGTCTCCTTCCTCCCGCCTGCCCGCCACCCGGGCCACTGCGCTCTGTTGCCGGAGAGCGCTAATCCTGTCCATTCGCCGTAGAAGAGCCCGGGAGGCAGGCGGTGCGCGTCGCGGGAATCAGCAGCACGACCAGGAAGACGCCCAGAAGCACGGCAATCAACCAGCCTGCGCCGCCGACCGTAGCGCCGCTCACTGTCATAACGATCAGTTGCAGCAGATGCGACACGAGCTGCCAGGCGGCAGCAATCAGGCCGGCCCACCAGGCCCACCCGGCACGCAGCCACAGGCCCACGGCCACCGGAAGCGCGACGGCGCTGATCACCAGCCCCGCCGTCGTGTTGTAGCCGGAGGAGCCGATGACATCCCCCAGCCGCTCGCGCAACAGCACGTCCGCCCAAAGCACCAGCGCCATCGCCAGCACGATCAGCGCAGCCACTCGCGGCAGCACGCTGGGCGGCGGCTGCCCAGGCGCGCTCACTCCTTCGCCCCGGAGGGGTAGATCAGCTTGAAAGTGCCCACTGCTTTGGCCAGCGTCGCTCCGGACTCGTCGCGCAGCTCGCCCTCGGAGAACAGCAGCGAGCGGCCCGCGCGCTGCGCACGCGCCTCCGCCACCACCGGACCGGTAGCCGCGGCGATGAAGTTCACCTTGATCTCCACCGTCAGGCAGCCGATGCAGCTGTCGTCCAGCGCGCGGCAGGCGCTGGACAGGGCCACATCCAGCAGCGACATCACCGCGCCGCCGTGGATCGCCTTCCAGCTATTGAAGTGCTCGGGCTTCGGTTCGAAGGCGACCCGGGCGGTGCCGTCGCGCTTCTCCAGCAGGCGAAAGCCCAGAAGCTCGACGAAGGGCATGGTGATGTCGAAATTTTTCGATTGCACGTCAGAAGAACCTCATCTACCACAGAGGACACAGAGGAACACAGAGGAAACCAATAGAGAACAGGGTCTGCGGGGGGATGCCGGATGGAGCCAAGAGAAGCTTCATCGAATAATCGCGCCGCTCGTCGGCCGAGTATAACCTCGGCTGAGCGCCCAGGCCGCTACGCGAGGTTCCTTGGACTGCAGAGGGTTAGCAGGCTGATGCAAAAGTGGCATCGCCCGCAACGACTCCTTGATTGAGCATGACCATGCATTGGTTCATCGCCATGGTCGGAGTTAGATCCCGCGTTTTGCATCACGCTGTTAGAGAATCGGGTTCCGGTTTCCTCTGTGTCCTCTGTGGTGAACGCGTTTGCCCTAGATAGCGCTCATCCCGCCATCCACTGCGATGATCTGGCCGGTGATGTAGCCGGAGGCGTCCGAGGCCAGCAACACCGCCACCCCCTTCAGGTCCTCCTCGCCGCCGAAGCGCTTGAGCGGGGTGAGCTGCATGATGGTGTCCTTGTGCGTCTCGGCCATGACCTTGGCCATCTTGGTGGGGAACACGCCCGGGGCGATGGCATTCACGGTGATCTCGTAGCGCGCCCACTCCGCGGCCAGCGAGCGGGTGAAGTTGACCACCCCGCCCTTACTGGTGTTGTAGGCGATGGTGCGCATAAAGTCGGCATGGGTGCCCGATAACCCGGCGACGGAGGCGATGTTGATGATGCGCCCGTAGCGGGCCGGAATCATCGCCAGGTTCGCCGCCGCCTGGCTCACCGCAAACACCGCGGTGAGATTCAGGTTGATCACCTTGTTCCACGCGTCCAGCGGATGCTGCTCGGCGGGCGCGCCCCAGGTGGCGCCGGCGTTGTTGACGAGGATGTCGAGGCGGCCGAACCTGGCGAGGACCTGCTCCACCAGCGGCTTGGCCGCCTTGGTGTCCTGCAGGTCGCAGGCCACCGTCATGACCTCCACGCCTTGGGCCTTCAGGTGCGCCGACGCCTCGTCGAGCTCCGGCTGCTTGCGCGCGGTGATGGCGACTTTCGCGCCCATCTCGCCCAGCGCCTCGGCGATCTGCAGGCCCAGCCCGCGCGACCCGCCGGTGATCAGCGCCACCCTGTTGGTTAAGTCGAAGAGCTTTCGGACACTCACGGCAACCCTCATTGACCACGAAGGACACGAAGGTACACGAAGAAGAACGAGAAGGACAGGTCCGGACGGGATGCGATCTAGGAGCGCGACGGGCTGTTGCGCGCACTGTCGGCCCTCTGCGGCGGGACCCCCCTATGGCTGTCCCGTTCGATGCTATTCGGATCTGCCTAGCGGCCCGGCGCCAACGTCGATGGCACGGGCTTTCCTTCGTGTCCCTTTGTGTCCTTCGTGGTCGATGCGTTCCGGGCTAAGCCAGCTAGCGCAGCGCCAGCGCCGAAGGCCGCACCCGAGCGCCGGTGACCGCGCGCTTCTTGAGCAGCAGCTCGATGGCGCGGGCGGAGAGCTCCGCACGCTCGAGCGGACCGCAGATGACTTCTGCGATCGGCGACGCCTCTGCTCCGCCATGGGGTGAGATGTCCAGCTCCATGAACGGCACGATGTGCCCGCCTGCATGGCGGAAGCGCAGCTGCGACAGCCCCTCGCCGGCGTAGCCGGTGTCCGCCACCACCAGCAGGCGCCACTCCTCGTCTTCCTTGAAGGCGACGTGCTTGAAGCAGGCGACGAGCTCGACCACGTGATCGGCGAGGAAGTCGAGCACGGCTTCCATGCCCTCTTCGCCCTGACCGTCCGGCGAGCGCAGAGCGAACATGGCACGGTCGAGCAGGCCGGACAGGATCGCGTTCTGGCGCTCCGGATCGTAGATCACGCGGCGCAAGGCTGCGGCCGGATAGCCACCGGCACCGTAGGTCAGCGCCTGGCTGCGCAGGCCGACGGCGTACCCCCCGCGCGGGCCGGCATGGGCCCGCCACTGCCCGAGGGCGTCGCCGTTCTGGCAGAAGCAGGTGGCGAAGATGCTGCGCTGCCAGGTGCGCGGGTCGAGCCGCTGCTCGGCCTTCTCGCAGAACTCGCGCAAAACCGGATCGCTCACGTTGGCGCGTCTGCGCAGATGGTCACGGATCAGATCACCCACGAAGTCGGTCTCGCGCGAGCCGGCCAGGTACAGCAGGTCGCTCGCCCAGATGCGGCCGGCCTCGAGGATGGCGTTCAGGCTTGCCGCGTCGGTGTAGTGATACACCGCGTAGGGCGCCTGGCCCTGCAGAGCCGTCCAGTCGGCGTAGAACGCCTGGGTGCTGGTCAGAAGCGGCACCGCCAGCCGGCTGGAGGTCCAGCGCGCCTCCGGCACCAGCGGGTGCAGCAGCTCCAGCGGCGGTGGGGCCGCGATCTCGAGAGCTTCGTCGATGCTTTCCATGATTGGCCCGAATTATCTAGCGCGACCACACCGCTTGAACCACGGAGGACACGGTGGACACGGAGGAGAACAACAGCGAAATGGGATGGGTCCCGGTAGGCTCCAATGAACCCAGCGAGTCGTCAGCCATCAGGGGGGCTGGCGTTTCACACGGCTGCCGTGATGTCGGCGCCGGATGCCAGCGTCCCCGCTCTCTTCGCGTTGCTTCCCTCTGGAAGTCCTGCGTGTCCACCGTGTCCTCCGTGGTTCAGCTTTGCACGCTTCAGAACCAGGCGTCCTGCATCTCGAAGCAGGTCCG
>DAIQQA010000056.1:0-26258 GCA_036787045.1 Burkholderiales bacterium
ACAAGTTTGACCTGGGCATTGCTTAATGTGTATTTATTTTAATGGAACGCACTACGAGGTGGGGGATGGGTCATGGTTCGCGCTTGAACCCATCCCAGCCCTCCCCTTCAAGGGGAGGGAGCCTTTTAGCCGAACCGCTCGCGATAGTCGCTCGGCGAAAGCCCGAAGCGCCGCTCGAACGCACGGCGGAAGACGTCCGCACTCGCGAAGCCGACGGCAGCCGCCACGCGCTGGATGCTGGCGCCATCCTGGCTCAGCATGCGGCGCGCTTCGCTCATGCGCAGGTCCTCGACGTACCGCGCCGGCGCACAGCCGAAGATGGCGGCGAAGCGGCGGCTGAAATGTCTCGGGCTCAGGTTGGCGCGAGCGGCCAGGGCCTCCACCGACAGATCGTGATCGAGATGGCCGACCATCCACGCGGCGAGGTCGGCGAAGCGATCGCTCGACAGCACCTGCATGCGCAGCGGCTCCGAGTACTGCGCTTGGCCGCCGGGGCGCTTGAGGTACACCACCAGATCGCGCGCCACAGCCAGGGCAACACGCGGACCGAGATCCTCCTCGATCAGCGCGAGCGAGAGATCGATGCCGGCGGTGATGCCGGCGGAGGTGTAGCAGGGGCCGTCGCGCAGGTACAGCGCGTTGTCGTCCACCTGGAGCTTGGGGAACCGCTGTGCCACATCGCGTGCGAACCGCCAGTGCGTGGTTACCCTGCGACCGTCCAGCAAACCGCTGGGCGCGAGCCCGTAAATGCCGGTGCAGACCGAAGCGATGCGGCGGCAATCCCGGGCATGCGCTTGCAGCCAGGCGACGATGCGGGCATTGGCCTCGATCTCGCGCAGGCCGCGTCCGCCGGGAACGATGAAGGTATCCAGCGGCGGCGCATCATCCAGAAGCGCATGCGCTTCGAAGCGCACGCCGGATTCGGCAGCGAAACTGCGCCGGGTCAGGCCCAGCAGTGTGATCCGATACGGAAGCGGGCCGCCGTACAGCGCTTGCCAGACCTCGTTGGCTGTGGAGAAGGCATCCGCCGGCCCGACCAGGTCTAGCGCGGTAACGCTGTCGAAGCCGAGAATCCCGATGCGGATCCCGCGAGCTGCCCGCAGAAGCGCTCTGCGTACGCCCTTCCTGCTGGCTGGTCAGCGCTGCTCGGGCGGGAGCGCTTCGATCGGCTGCGCCCAGCGCCGGTGGGCTTCGACATCGACGCGACGGTGTTTGGGTGTGGTGCCGGCCGGATACTTGCCGAGATAGTTGTCGCCTTTCCAGTTACGTGCCGGCCGCACGGGCCGCGGGCTGAAGCCCCCGCCGCAGTTGGGGCACACGTTGTGGAGCACGGTCTCCACGCAAGTGCGGCAGAACGTGCACTCGAAGCTGCAGATCATCGCGTCGCTCGAGTTAGGAGGCAACGGGGTCTGGCAGTGTTCGCAAGTGGGTCGCAGTTCGAGCATTCTGATCCTCCGGCGAGGTAATCGTCTCCTCCAAAGCTTACCGGCAAGCCTTCCTGCTGGCCAGGACCGGTCGCCGACCATTTCGGACATCCCCGCATCTTCCCAGGATGCGGGAGGATTAGCTGGCTGTTGAAAAACGCCACCGTGATGTCCCCCCTCTCGTCAAGGGAGAGGGGGTTTCAACAGCCTGCCACGAGGCGGCGAACTCGCCGGCAGGACGGCGCCTGCCGGCTGCATTTGCTGCCGAACGGCTATGCCCGCGTGATAACGGCCTCCAGGTACTCGCCCGGCACCACCAGCGAATCGGCGCCGGCGCGGTTGAATCGGGTCAGCAGCGCCGTCAGGTCAGCAGTCAAGGCGACCTGCCTGGCTGCGTCCAGCGCTTCGAAGGCTTTCAGCACGGGACCGTAGTAGGAACGGAACAGATCGATCCAGTGCTGGGCGGATCGGTAGCGGAAGTTGAAGTCCTTGCGCTCGACCTGGATGTCGGCTGCCTGCGGTCCGAACAACTCGACCAAGTAGGTTTCCGTCCCCCATAGGGCCGGTGACTTCAGGCCGGGAGCCGGCGGGACGTGCTGGCCGATGGTCTTGAAGAGTTGGCCGATGAAGCCCTCCGTAGTCCAGTTGGCCAGCCCGATTCGCCCGCCGGGCCGTGTCACGCGCAGCAGCTCGCTCGCGGCACGCCTCTGGTTCGGCGCGAACATCACACCGTAGGTCGACAGCACCACGTCGAAGCTGCCGTCATCAAAAGGCAGGTTCTCGGCGTCGGCCACGCGGAACTCCACGGGTAACCGCTCGGTTGCCGCGCGCTCCCGGCCTTTGTCGAGCAGGTGCGCGACATAGTCGGTGGACACGACGTCGGCGAAGCGGCGTGCGGCCGCCAGCGTCGCGTTGCCATTCCCGGCGGCCACGTCGAGCACGCGCTCGCCGGCGCGCAGGTCCACGGCCTCGCACAGCGATTCGCCGGCGATCTGGAGGGTAATGCCGATGACGGCGAAGTCGCCGGAGGTCCAGGCAGCTTGCTGGCGCGACTTGACCGCATCGAGATCCGGTTGTGGTGCCTGCGACCCGGGTTGGGTCGGCTTGGTCAGTGTTGCGGGAGCGTTCATGGTTGTCTCCTTGCTGAGTGAGTTGAATCGGTGCGAGCGCCACTGGCTTGGCAGCGCGTCCGGTTGTGGTTCCCGCCCTTACCGTGGCGGGACGCTGCGCATTGTCCAGTGTCCCGGCTCTCGTCCGATCTACCCGCACTCCGCCCGGTTTGCCCGGAAGTCCGGTTCGCATCCCCGAGTTCACCGATCGTCCGCTCGATTTGCCCAGCCGTCCGGCGGCTGTGTCGCGTACTCGACGAGCGGCCGGTTAGCCGCCACAATGCGCTACGCGCTGCGACCGTAGGAGAAATCGATGAGCCAGGACACGCTATCCGAAGTTCTGCGTAGCGTTCGTCTGCGCGGCGCGGTCTTCTACTACGTGGAAGGCGCCGCGCCGTGGGCAGCTGAAGCACCGCCGGCCCGGGACATCGCCGCCGCGATCATGCCGGGAGCCGAGCACGTCATGGAGTATCACGTCGTGACTCGCGGCTCGTGCTGGGGTGCGGTGGTCGGACAGCCGCCGGTGCGACTGGAGGAAGGTGACGTTGTCGTCTTCCCGCACGGCGACGCGCATGTGATCTCGAGCGCGCCCGGCATGCGCGCACCAGCGGACACCGGCATTTTTTTTCAGCCGCGGCCCGAGCAACTCCCCTTCATCCTGAGCGCCAACGCGGGAACGGGGCCGACGGCCCGGCTGGATGGGGGCGGGGCCGAGTGCACGACCGTGGCCTGCGGGTTCCTCGGCTGCGACGCCCGCCCGTTCAATCCGCTCGTTGCCACTCTGCCGCGGCTGCTGCATGTGAGCGCGCGGGGAGCTGCAGGCAGCAATGGAATGTCCGAGTTCGTCCGCCTGGCAGTCGCCGAGTCGAACCAGAAGCGGCCCGGCGGAGAGGCGTTGCTCGAACGTCTGAGCGAGATGATGTTCGTCGAGGTCGTGCGCCGATATCTGGGCGCGCTCCCCGAGGGGCAGACCGGCTGGCTGGCTGGATTGCGTGACCGGTTCGTCGGTCGCGCGCTGGCCGTGATGCACGACCGTCCCGCGGATCCGTGGACCATCGAGTCGCTGGCGGACAAGGTCGGACTGTCGCGCTCGGCCCTGCATGAGCGCTTCGTCCAATTCGTCGGTCAGCCACCCATGCAGTACCTCACCAACTGGAGGATGCAGTTAGCGTCCGGCCTGCTCACTGGGACCAGCGCGAACATCGCCTCCATCGCCCTCGAAGTCGGCTACGAATCGGAAGCGGCCTTCAGCCGCGCATTCCGGCGCGCGACCGGCCTTCCTCCGGCCGCCTGGCGCCGCGAGCGGGCGCGCATCCGAGCAGCCTGAGAGGACGCACTTGCTTCGAGCGAAGCTACCCGACCAGTCTGCTGCAGGCTAGTCAGCGAGAGCGGACCACGCCGGGGTTAGCGGCCGGCGCGTCCGCTGTCGGCGCGCAGCTCAGTTGCTCTCCAGCACCTTCTTGAGGTTCTGCAGCCCGCCCTGGTATGCACCCGTGATGAAGTTGACACACCCCGCATCGCTTTCCCCTTCGGGCAGGTTGTCGCGCGGGTTCTTGCGGCGGAAGGTTCCGGTCCAGGTGACCACGGACCCGTCGTCGCTCGGCTTGACGCTCATGCTCGACAGGTAGTCGGTGAGCGGGAGGGGCGACTCGATGATGTTGTAGGTGAACGCCATCCCGGACTCGTCCAGCGCGAGCAGCGATTCGGTGAAAGTCGGCCCGTCTTTGACCGTCAGGGCCCGCACCGCGCCGAGCTGCCCGTCCCGGCCTTTGATGATCTCGCTCTTGGCGAAAGCCGGGTGCCAGTCCTTGAGACCGTCGAAGCGCTTGAGGAAGGCCCAGACCTTGGCGGGCGGCGCATCGATCTCGATCGCCTCGCTCACCACCAGCAGCGGGCGGTCGTCCGCATGGCCCGGCATCGACACCAGACCGAGCAGCGCCAGGTCAACTCCGCAACGAAATGCTAGCCAATTGGCTGGAACGTAGGCTTGACCCAAGTCAAGCCGCTGGAGAAGACCGATGAAGTGCGCGAAATGCAAGTCGGAGCGGGCGGCCTGAACCGGCCACGCCGCCCGACATTAATCGCTCAGCGTATGCCATTCGTTGGATGGACCTCACGCGCGCGCCGCACGACGATCGACTGCAGTGGGTTTGGCGAATTACGGCGGCCGGCATCCAATGATTCTTGGGGGAGCGATCATGGCTGAAGTCACCAGCTATCGCATCCTGGTCTACTGCAGACCTGACGGGTCACCAGAGCCACTGGGGCTCGATTGAACGTGGATCAACCGGGATTTCAGTCCAGCGACGCGGACCGACATTGGGGCCGTCATCCACAGCTCCACGGAGCTGGCCAACGCGATTCCACGGTGTGCTCATGGACGACACCGCCGTGGACCGGAAGGCGACCCAGCCCGTGATCAACCAGGTTGTCGTCTATCCGCTGAAGGACTTCGACGGCAGGACGAAGACCACCGAGGACATATCATGCGCTACCGGAAGAATATCAACTGCCTGACCACGAACGAGCTGCACGACCTTCGAGAAGCACTGGCCGCGATGTACGTGCTGCCGGCCAGTGACCCGAACAGCTTCGCGACGATTGCGAGCCAGGGCAGCCAACGGTGGTGGAGCGCAGTCATGGAGGGATCAGCGGCACGGTGCTGGGGTGGGCGGACAAGGCCTGGCCTGCGAACCTCTGAGAAGGGCTCGCCAAGCAGCGTGGAAGATGCGAGCGGCTACCAGCCCACGCGCTGGTCGAAGACGTACTCGGGCACGGGTGCTGGGGCGTCAGCTACCTGGACCGCCCGGTGCGTCTGCGCGATGTGGCCGCCGGAGGACTTCCGTACAACGGCAGCGGGCTTTCCTTCAGCCGCCGCAGCACGAAGCTCGACTTGCTGTGCCGGATGCCGGGGATGCGGTACAGGCGCTCGCGTAGCAGCCGCTCGTAGTCGCGCGTGTCGCGCACGGCGATGCGGATGTGGTAGTCGTAGTCGCCCGATATCAGGTAGGCCTCGAGCACCTCGGGGATCTCGGCGAGCGCCTTGCCGAACGCCTCCAGCATTTCATCGGTGTGGCTCTCCAGCGTGATCTGCACGATCACGGTCTCCCGGAAACCGATTGCAGCCGAGTCGAGCTGCACCGTGTAGCCCTGGATCACCCCTTCGGTCTCCATCTTCTTGATGCGGGTCCAGCACGGGGTGGTGGACAGCCCTACCTGGGCGCTGATGTCCTGCAGGCTGGCACGCGCGTCCCGCTGCAGGACCGCCAGGATGGCGAGGTCGAACTTGTCGAGTTCCATTCTTCGAATCGGCCGGTTAAAGGAAAATTATTCTAATACGATCCGGCAAAACCAGAAAATCAGAAGCCTTTTCTCCGTCCGCGTCCGTATCATGCAATCCATGAACGACCGCGTACTCGCCTCCACCCTCCAGGCCGCCGATGCCGCCGTGCGCCAGCGCAATGGCGCCCAGGTGTTGATCGATGTCCTCGTCGAGTGCGACGTCGACGTGATCTTCGGCTACCCCGGCGGTGCCGTTCTCCCGATCTACGATGCGCTCTACGCCGACCGGCGCGTGCGGCACGTGCTGGTCCGGCACGAGCAGGCGGCGGTGCACGCCGCACAGGGCTATGCGCGCACCACTGGCAAGCCCGGCGTGGTGCTGGTGACCTCCGGGCCCGGCATGAGCAACACCACCACCGGCTTGCTCGACGCACTGTCCGACTCCGTCCCGGTGGTGTGCATCAGCGGGCAGGTTTCGTCCGGGCTCATCGGCACCGATGCCTTCCAGGAGTGCGATGCGCTGGGCATTTCGCGGCCGGTGACGAAGTGGAACACGCAGATCCGCTGCGACGACGACGTTCAGGCCGTGGTGCGACGCGCCTTCGCCGTCTGCACCCAGGGCCGGCCCGGACCCGTGCTGGTGGACTTTCCGAAGGATCTGCAGCTCGCGCCCGCCGCGTATGTCGGTGGCGCGAAGCGCCCGCAGGAGCAGAGCGAGGCGCGTAAGCTTGCCCTGCCCCGCGCCGCGCTACGCCGCGCCGCCATGCTGATCCGCGAAGCTGAGCGCCCGGTGTTCTACGGCGGTGGCGGGCTGGTCAACTCGGGGCCGGCGGCCTGCGAGGCGTTTGCCCGCATCGTGCGCGACACGGACGCGCCCTGCACGCTTACCCTGATGGGCCTCGGGGCTTTCCCGGGTTCGGATCCGCGGTTCCTCGGCATGCTGGGCATGCACGGCACGCTGGAAGCGAACCTCGCCATGCACCACGCCGATCTGGTCGTGTGCGTCGGCGCGCGCTTCGACGACCGCGTCACCGGCAAGCTCGGCGACTTCTGCCCGGATGCGAAGAAGGTCCACTTCGACATCGACCCGGCATCCATCAACAAGCTCGTGCGGGTGGACGTGCCGGTGGTGGGCGACTGCGGCCAGCTGCTCGAAGCGCTGGAGCAGGAGCTGAACGACCTCCCGCGACACGCCGACCCCTTGGACGCCTGGTGGACGAAGATCGACGGCTGGCGTGCGGAGAATTGCCTGGCGTTCGAGCCGCGCGCCGACACGATCCTGCCGCAGCAGCTCCTCCATACGCTCCAGCAGCATCTGAACGGCCGCGACGCGATCGTCTCCACGGATGTCGGGCAGCACCAGATGTGGGCGGCCCAGTACCTGAAGTTCGAGCGCCCGCATCGCTGGCTGACCTCGGGCGGGGCCGGGACGATGGGATACGGGTTGCCGGCGGCGGTCGGCGCGCAGATTGCACACCCGGGCAAGCTCACGGTGTGCGTGAGCGGGGATGCGTCGGTGCTGATGAACATCCAGGAGCTGTCGACGGCCGTGCAGCACGGCGCCCCAGTGAAGGTTGTGCTGTGCAACAACGGCTACATGGGCATGGTGCGCCAGTGGCAGGAGCTGAACCATGGCGGCCGCTACAGCCACAGCTACACCGAAGCGCTGCCGGATTTCGTCACGGTGGCCCAGGGGTTCGGTTGGCAAGCGCGCCGGGTGTCCGACCCGGCCGAGCTGGACGGGGCGCTGGCCGAATGCCTCGCCAGCGGCAATCCGTACTTCCTGGACGTGGCGGTCGCCGGTCAGGAGAACTGCTTCCCGATGTTCGCTGCCGGCGCCGGCCATCAGGAGGTCATGCTGGACGAGAAACGCATGTACCGCCGCACGAATGACCGTTAAAGCACTCTAAGCAGTGACGCGGCGGCTACCCGCTTGTCCGCGCACACTCGGCCGCCACCTCACCCAGGGTGACCGGTCCGGACGTCGAATTCCTACGAGGAGTCGGACATGCAAGCAGTCACGTTGGACGACAAGTACGTCGCGACCAGCGGCCGCATCTACCTGAGCGGCGTCCAGGCGCTGGTGCGCCTGGCCATCATGCAGCGCCTGCGCGACCAGGCCGCCGGCCTCAAGACCGGAGGCTTCATCTCCGGCTATCGCGGCTCGCCGCTCGGCGGCCTCGATGAGGCGCTCTGGAAAGCCGAGAAGCACCTCGCCGCACATCACATCAAGTTCGTTCCCGGCGTCAATGAAGAGCTGGCCGCCACGGCAGTGTGGGGCACGCAGCAGCTCGCCCTGGTCGGACCGTCCGACTACGACGGCGTGTTCGCCATGTGGTACGGCAAGGGGCCCGGCGTGGACCGCTGTGGCGACGTATTCAAGCACATGAACTTCGCCGGCACGGCGAAGTACGGCGGCGTGCTACTGGTAGCCGGCGACGACCACAACGCGTACTCGTCCAGCCTGCCGCACCAGAGCGATCACCTATTCGCGGCCTCGATGATCCCGGTGCTGTATCCCTGCAACGTGCAGGAGTACCTCGAGCTGGGCCTGCACGGCTTCGCCATGTCGCGCTATTCCGGCTGTGCCGTGGCGTTCAAGGCGCTCGCCGACACCGTGGAGTCGTCCGCCTCGATCGAAGCGGACCCGTTCGCGCTGCAGACCCGCCTGCCGCAGGATCTCGTCCTGCCGCCCGGCGGGCTCAACGTCCGGCTGATCGGCGACCTCCTCGGCGCGCAGGCGCGCGGGCAGGAAGCGCTGATGCAGGACTACAAGATCTACGCGGCCATCGCCTACGCCCGCGTCAACCAGCTCAACCGCATCACCATCGACTCGCCGCGTGCGCGCCTGGGCATCGTCGCATCCGGCAAGTCGTACATGGACGTGCTCGAAGCGCTCGACGAGCTGGGCATCCACGAGGACAACGCGGGCGACATTGGCATCCGCCTGTTCAAGGTGGGCATGCCCTGGCCGCTGGAGCCGGACGGCGTGCGCGAGTTCGCGCGCGGCCTCGAGGAAATCCTGGTGGTCGAGGAGAAGCGCCAGGTCGTCGAGTACCAGCTCAAGGAGCACCTGTACAACTGGGACCCGAACGTGCGCCCGCGCGTGATCGGCAAGTTCGACGAGAAAGGCGAATGGGTGCACCCGCGCGGGCAGTGGCTGCTGCCGCCCAAGGGCGACTTCTCGGTGGCGCAGATCGCGCGCGTGATCGCCAACCGCGTAGCGCGCTTTCACCCGAGCGACTTGATCAAGGCGCGGCTCACCTTCCTGGAAGCCAAGGAAGCGGTGCTGAGCAAGGCGGTGAGCACGCCGCTGCGCCCCGCCTATTACTGCTCGGGCTGCCCGCACAACACCTCGACCAAGACGCCGCAGGGGAGCGTTGCGCTGGGCGGGGTGGGCTGCCACATCATGGCCACCTTCATCTACCCCGAGCAGACCAAGACCATTGTGCAGATGGGCGGCGAAGGCGCGACCTGGATCGGCCAGGCGCCGTTCTCCAAGCTCAATCACGTCTTCGCCAATCTCGGCGACGGCACTTACTTCCATTCCGGCCATCTCGCGGTGCGCGCGGCCGTGGCGGCCAACGTCAACATCACCTACAAGATTCTCTACAACGACGCGGTGGCGATGACCGGCGGGCAGCCGGTCGACGGCACGCTGAGCCCCCCTGTCGTCGCGCAGCAGATGGCCGCCGAGGGAGTAAAGCGCATCGCGCTCGTCACCGAGGACGTCACGCGCTATGTCGATCGCGCCGGATTGCCTGAGCTGGTCACCCTGCACGACCGCAAGGACATCGAGGCGGTGCAGCGCGAGCTGCGCGAGTACCAGGGCGTGTCGGTGCTGATCTACGATCAGACCTGCGCGGCCGAGAAGCGGCGCCGCCGCAAGAAGGGTGAGTATCCGCAGGCCACGGCCCGGGTCTTCATCAACGAAGCGGTGTGCGAAGGCTGCGGCGACTGCAGCGTCCAGTCCAACTGCGTCTCGATCCTGCCGCTGGAGACCGAGTTCGGGCGCAAACGCGTGATCGACCAGTCCTCCTGCAACCAGGACTACTCGTGCGTGCAGGGTTTCTGCCCGAGCTTCGTCACGCTCGAGGGCGCGAAGCCGAAGAAATCGAAGGCGGCAAAGAGTGCGAAGCCCGACGACTTCGCCCCCATGCCTGATCCGCAGGTGCCGGCCGTGAATGGCACGCCGTACAACATCCTCATCACCGGCATCGGCGGCACCGGCGTCATCACCATCGGCGCCTTGCTCGGCATGGCCGCCCACCTGGAGGGCAAGGGCGTGTCGGTGCTGGACATGACCGGCATGTCGCAGAAGAACGGCGCCGTCACCTCGCACGTGCGCATCGCCGTGCAGCCTGGCGGCATCCACGCGCAGCGCATCGCCACCGGCGAAGCCAACCTGATCCTCGGCTGCGACATGCTGACCGCAGGGGCGCAGGACGCAATCTCGAAGACGCGTCCGGGCGTCACCGTGGCGGTCATCAACCTGCACGAGCAGCCGCCGGGCACGTTCGCGCGCAACCCCGACTGGCGGTTCCCGAGCGAGCAGATCCGCGCGCTGATCGACGAGTCGGTGGATAACCGCTCGCACTACGTCGACGCAACCCGGCTGGCGACTGCGCTGCTCGGCGATTCGATCGCGACCAATCTGTTCATGCTGGGCTTTGCGTTCCAGAAAGGGCTGGTGCCGTTGAGCGAAGCCGCCCTGCTGCGCGCCATCGAGTTGAACGGCGTGGCGATTGAAGCCAACAAGGCCGCCTTCCTATGGGGCCGCCGCGCTGCGGTCGATCTGCAGGCGGTGGAACGCATCGCGAGCCCGGCCCAGCCGGTAGTCGTGCAGCTCCCGCAGAGCCTAGATGCCATCCTGCGCAAGCGCGTCGAATCCCTGACTGCATACCAGAATGCGGCCTACGCGCAGCGCTATGCAGCGTTCGTGGACAAGGTGCGGCAGGCGGAGGCAGGGCTCGGCAAGGGCGATGCGCTGGCGAAGACCGTGGCCAAGTCGCTGTACAAGCTGATGGCGTACAAGGACGAGTACGAGGTCGCGCGCCTGTACACCGACGGACGCTTCGAGGAGCGGCTCAAGGCCGCCTTCGAAGGCGACTTCACTGTCACGTTCAACCTCGCCCCCCCGCTGCTGGCAAAGCGCGATGCGCAGGGACGTCTGATCAAGGTGCAGTACGGGCCCTGGATGTGGCCTGCGTTCCGGCTGCTGGCCAAGCTCAAGTTCCTGCGCGGCACCGCGCTGGACGTGTTCGGCAAGACCGAGGAGCGTCGCATGGAGCGGCAGCTCATCGCCGATTACCAGGCGTCGATCGAAGCGCTGCTGCCGCGGCTGCGCGAGGATAACCTGCAGCTCGCCGTCGAACTGGCCAGCTTGCCCGAGCAGATCCGCGGCTTCGGCCACGTGAAGCTCGATAACCTGCAGAAGACGAAGACGCGCTGGAAGGAGCTGGAGGCGGCGTTGCAAGGCAGCGCGCCGCAGCGCACCCCGGATGTGGCTGCGCAGGTTGCTGTGCCGCCCCGCCAGGCAGCGTAAGATTCAGTTTACCAAACGAATTTGCGAGCGGGACGGCATTCCTTCGAAGTGGGAGGCGCCCGCCCTGCCCCCTTGACGGGGCAGGTTCTCGCCGTCCGGGTCGCGCCGGCACGGCGCACTGCTCGGCGCCCCATCCGCATGAGCCAGTCGACTGTGGGGCAGCGCGATGACAGGTGGGTCAGCGTCACGGGACCGTCGGCTTCGGGGTCGGAACCCGCCATTCGCTACTGCCTGCGCGCCGCCGATTGGCGCATTCAGCGCCATTCACCATTTACGATTTCTCGCTTCGCAGGTGAGCGGTAGCCTCTTCCTCCGCCCGCGCCTTAATCTCGAGCGCCATCGGCTCGCGCATTTCCTCCCGGATGTGGCCCACCAGTCCGATTGCCCGCGCCATCACGCCGATGCCGCGCACGATCTGCCACGGCAGCTTCAGTTCGCTCGCGATTGCGCCGATGGCGCCGGTGGCGTTCACCGGTAGTGATCTTCCGTAGACTGCCTCGGCTTCCTTTGCAACCGCCTTCATCAGCTTGACGTAGGGGCCGTCGTAGCCGCTCTCCGCGGCGATCTGAAAGAGCCGCGGCGCGCGCGGATCCACCGGCTTGTGCAGATGATGACCGATGCCGGGCACCGTCTGCTTGCGGCCGTGGAAGCCCTCGACAATCTGGCGCGCGAGCGGCTCCAGGTCGATGCTCTTCGTAGGGTCGGGAATCGCTTCCTGCAGCATGCGGGCGGCCGTCTCCATGCTGCCGACGAATACGTTTCCGAGCCCGCACAGCCCGGCGGCGACTGCGGCCTGCATCGCCTCCGGTGCGCCCGCATAAGTCATGCGGGTAGCGATCGCACTGGGCGTCAGTCCGTGCTCGACCAGTGTCACCGCGATAGCGTTGAACACGACCGATTCCCGCTTCGCCGGCAGGCGGTCGGTCAGTTCCAGGAACGCGATGTCGCCGAGCGAAACCGTGCCGAGGATGTCGTTGCACAGGTCGAAGCCCTTGATCGTGATGGTGGAGTGCGTGCTCCAGGCAATGTCGGTGCGGATTGGTTTGCGTTTGCTCATGACGGGCTGGTCCTTGATTTGAGGAGGATCGGCTGGTCCGCGAATGTTACCGGACGCCGAGATAGGAAGCGCAGCCGCGGCCGCCGTGGTAGGGTTGGCGCAGGCGAGTCACATGTGGGGGACGCCATGCGCATCGAGACCGTCGGCCTGATGACGCCCGGAGACATGGGGCAAGCGTTGGCGCTACAGATCAAGGCCAAGGGGTTGACCGTGTATACGGCGCTGGACGGGCGCAGCGAGCGCAGCCGAGCGCTCGCGCGGGAAGCCGGCTTGACGGACCTCGGCGCCCTCGCGCGACTGCTGGCCGAATGCGACGTCGTGCTTTCGGTGATGAATCCGGGCGCGGCGCTGGGCTTCGCACGGGAAGCGGCGGCTGCGCTGCGGGACAGCGGCCGCCACACGCTGATCGTCGACTGCAATGCCATCGCTCCGGACACTGCGCACGATATTGCCGGACTGATCGACAGCGCGGGCGGGCGTTTCCTCGACGCCGGCATCATCGGTCCGCCCCCGCGCGGCGAGGCGAAGACGAGTCTTTACGTGTCGGGCCCCGGCGCCGCCGATCTCGCAGCGCTGGCCGGACCGCAGCTCGCGGTGCGTGTGGTCAGCGAACGCATCGGAGATGCGAGCGCGCTCAAGATGTGCTTCGGCGCGCTCAACAAGGGCACGCAGGCACTGTGGCTGGAAGTGCTGATCGCAGCGCAGCGCCTTGGCGTGGCGGACCTGCTGCAGCAGGAGCTGCGACAGTCACGCGCCGAGCTGTACGACTGGGCGCTGCGCCAGTTCCCGGCGTTGCCTCCGAAGGCCTATCGCTGGGCGCCGGAGATGGTCGAGATCTCCAAGACGCTCGAGGCCGCGGGCATCGGCCCGAAGATGTTTCAGGGTGCGGCCGAGATCTATCGCTTCGTCGCGGGTACGGCGCTCGGGCAGGAGACCCCGGAGAACCGCGATAAGGCGCGCACCGGCAGAGAGGTCGTGCGCCTCTTGGCCGGGGAGCGCGGCCGGTCCTGACCGCCTGCGCCCAAGGACATCGAACTGGCCCGATCCGCCTGGTGGAGAGGATCCTCGATCGTCTCATTGCAGTGCCTGGATGTTGGCGAACCTGATGACCTTGCTCCACCTCGCGGTTTCCTCCTGCAGGAAGGCCGTGAACTGCTCGGGCGAGTTGCCGACCGGATCGGAGCCTTCCGTCTTCAGGCGCTCGACGAGCTCGGGAGAGCGGATGACCTTCAGAACGTCGGCATTGATCCTGGCGATCACCTCCTTCGGCGTGCGCGCCGGTGCGCTGAGTCCGTTCCATCCCACCGCAAGAAAACCTTTCATGCCCAGCTCGTCGAGCGTGGGTATCTCGGGCAGCGCGCCGGCGCGAGCGAGGCTCGTCACCGCGAGGGGACGCAGCTTGCCGGCCTTGATGAGCGGCATGGCGGACGTGAGGCCGTTGAATACGACGTCCACGTGGCCCCCGACCAGATCGTTCAGTGCCGGCGCATTGCCCTTGTAGGGGATGTGCACCATCTTCACGCCGGCCATCGCGTTGAATAGCTCCCCTGCGAGGTGGTTGGAACCGCCGCTGCCGGCGGACCCGAAGTTCAGCGCACCAGGCTTGGCTTTGGCGAGCGCGATCAGTTCCTGGACCGATTTCGCCGGCACGCTCGGGTTGACCACCAGTACCAGCGGCGTCGTGTTGATCAGTGTGATCGGCTGGAAGTCCTTCCTGGGGTCGTAGGGCAGTTTGTCGATCAGGCTCGGCATGATGGTGAACGAAGCGGTCGTCACCAGAAGCGTGTAACCGTCCGGCGACGACTTGGCGACAATATCGGTGCCGATGATCGTGCTGGCCCCAGGGCGGTTGTCGATGACGACCGGCTGGCCCCACATTTCGCTGAGCTTTTGCCCGAGCGTGCGGCTGATGACGTCGGTGCTGCCGCCCGCGGCGTACGGGACAACCAACCGCACGGGCTTGTCGGGGAATGCTCGTGCGTGTGCTGCAAGGGCCGCAGCAAGCAAGACGGAGAACGCTGCGACGAGCTTCATCCCCGTCCTCGTTGGGGTTGCTTCGCCATGGCCTCGAACCCGGTCTCAGTCGCGCGGGGCACGACGCGCAAGCGGTCCAGCCGCGCGAGCGCCGCGCGCGCCTCTTCCTCCAACCGTGCCACAATGGCGGCGAGCGGCTCGATCCGGTCGGCGAACGCCACCGATTGTCCGAGCGACAGCACGGCCTGCTCGTAGTCACCGGTCTCGTAGACCTTGCGGGTGAGCTTGCCCGCGATGTGCGGGAACAGGACGTCGATGTCGCCGCCGTGCTCCCGTTCGAGCTGCGCGACGAGCCTCGCCTTCTCGTTGGCCAGCGTCCGCTGGGTCTTCCTGAGCGAGCGCAGGATGAGCGCGGTTTGCGTCTCGTCCGAAGCGACAAGGCGCTCCTTGTAGCTGCGGTGCGCCCAGATCTCTTCCGCGACCAGGAAGCGGGTGCCGATCGCCACGCCGTCGGCACCGAGCGCAAGCGCCGCGACGAGGTGCGCGCCGGTGCCGATGCCGCCGGCGACGATGAGCGGAATACTGATATCGCGCGCGGCGACCCCGGCTTGCACCATGGTGCCGACGAGGTCCATCCCGGGGTGACCGCCGGCCTCGGCCCCGATCACGGTGACCGCGTCCACTCCCACCGACTGGGCTTTGCGTGCAAAGCGCACCGCCGGCACCTTGTGCAGCACCTTGATACCGGCATCGTGCAGGCGCGGGAGCAGGGCTTCGGGGTTGTGTCCGTAGGTCTCGACGAACCGCACCCCTTCGTCGATCACGATGTCGAGGACGCGCGAGATGCGCTCCGCGTCCTTGTCGGCCGCCTGCACCCCGATGTTGACGCCGAAGGGCTTGCCCTCGGTGATCTCGCGGCAGCGGCGGATCTCGTTGCGCAAGTCGTTCGGGTCGGGGAAGCTGGCCGAAGTCATGAAGCCCATCAGCCCCGCGTTGACCGCGGCGCCGACGTAGTCTGCATTGGCGAGCCACATCAGCCCGCTCGCGATCACCGGCAGGCGGATGCCGTAGAGCTCCGTGATGCGGGTCCGGAACAGCGGCTCGCGATCGGTCGCACGCGACTCGGGCTGGTCCATCTATTCCTTGAGCACGATCAGCGCGTCGGCAGCCACCACACCCTGCTCCCGCACGAACACGGGATTCACGTCGATCTCGGCGATGCGGTCGGCGTGATCGGCGATCAGCAGCGAGATCCGCGCCAGGGTATCGGCGAGCGCGGCGACATCGAGCTTGGGACGCCCGCGGTAGCCATCGAGAAGCCGCGCACCCTTGATCTCGAGGATCATCTCTCGCGCAGCTTCGGCGTCGAAGGGCGCAAAACCGTACGTCACGTCCTCGAGCAGCTCCGTGAAAACGCCCCCCAGGCCGAAGGCGACAGTCGGGCCGAAGCAGGCATCGTTCAGCGCTCCGACGATAACTTCGAGGCCAGAAGCCATCTCCTGCAGCAGGATGCCTTCGATGCGCGCGTCCGGCTGGTGCTGCCTCACGGCGGCGAGCACGTCCCGCGCAGACTGCTTGAGGGCGGCCAGGCTCTGTATCCCGAGCCGCACGGCGCCGGCCTCGGTCTTATGCGGCACGTCCGGCGAGTCGATCTTGACAGCGATCGGAAAAGCGAGCGGCGCCGCTTCGAGGTTCTCTATCTCGGAAGGCTGCAGGGAGACTTCCCGGACGACCGGCACGCCGTAGCGCTTCAGGAACTGCTTGGAACGGTGCTCGCCCAGCGTTCCCGGGCCGGCCGGCAGTTCGAGCCCCTGGCGGACGACCAGGCGTTGGAACGGGCGCTTGCCCTGCTGCTGGCGGGCGCGACGCCTGCGCGCGAAGTCGGTCAGGGCGGCGAGCGCTCGAGCCGCGCGGCCGGCGCCCAGGATGCAGGGCACGCCATTGCCCTCGAGGTAGGCCAGCACGTCGCCGTTGTCGTCGGGCGCGCTCGGCCAGTTGAGGACCACGGGCTTGTCGATGCCCTGGAGCATCTGGACGAGGTTCTCGGCCCACGGCAGGGCTCCCCGGCCGCGCGGCACGCGCGCTATCCCCTGGTCGATGCCGGGATCGGCGAGCACCAGGCGCAGAGCCTCGCCGTAGGAGGCGAAGTTGTCGTTGTAGCCGTGCGCGGTGGCATCCACCGGGTTATTGCAGGACGCGAACGACACCAGTGTCTTGCGCAGCTTCTCCGTCGTGGGCTCCGAAAGGGGAGGCAGCTCGAAGCCGTGCTCGACGCAGCGGTCCGCGAGCAGCACGCCGGCGCCGCCCGACAGTGTAACGATACCCACGCGGTTCCCGGCCGGCAGCTTACGGATCAGAAACGCCTTGGCGACGTCGATCAGTTCGTCCGCCTCCCGGATCTCGACTAGGCCGCCGCGCTTGAAGGCGGCGCGGTAGACCGCATAGCTCGTCGTCATCCGTGCCGAATGCGAAGTCGCCGCCCGGCTGCCGACATCGGTGTTGCCGACCTTCCACGCGAGTATCGGCTTGCCCAGTTCGAGCGCCCGCTCGGCGATCGCCAGCAGCCGGCGGCCGTCGTCGATGCTCTCCATGAAGGCGACGACGATTTCCACCTCCGGGCGCTCGATCAGGTCGGCGAGAAAGTCGAGCAGGTTCAGGTCGGCCTCGTTGCCGGACGAGATGGCATAGTTGCATCCGACGCCGGAGTAGGCCGCCATGGCGACGACGCCGAAACCGAAACCGCCGCTCTGGGTCACCATCGCCATGGGCCCCGGCTTGAGCGTCCGCAGTTGCGCCGTGCCGCCGAAGCCGATGCGGGCGTTGTCCTTCAGGTTGAGGATGCCGAGGCAGTTGGGCCCCACTACCCGCACGTTGGCTTTGCGCGCCGTCGCGCTCAGCTGCGCCTGCAGGCGCTTGCCCTCCTCCCCCGTTTCACCGAAGCCGCTGGCGAGCACGAGCGCGAACGCAATCCCGGCCTTCCCGCACTGCTCGATGGCGCCCGCCACCCGCTCTGCGGACAGCGCGATGAGGGCTACATCGCACGGTTGCGGCACCGACAGGAGATCGGGGTAGCAGGTGAGGGCCTTGATGTCGCCGTATTTCGGGTTGACCGGATAGATCCGGCCGGCGTAGCCGAAATCGGTGAGCAGCCTCAGCGCCTGGCCGCCGATTCGGGCGGGGTCGTTCGATACGCCGACGACCGCAATCCCGCGCGGGTTCAGCAAGCGCGACAGGTCGGTGCGGGCTGATGCGGTCGTCGCGGCTGTCATGAGCGGGGTTGCCGTTACTTGCCCTGGAACTTCGGCGGGCGCTTTTCCTTGAACGCGTCCACCCCCTCCTTGTGGTCGTGGGTGAGCCGCACGAGACCCGAAGCGAGCGTTTCCATCTCCAGCAACTGCTCGAGCGTCGGCACGTACATGCCCTGGAACATCTTCTTCGCCAGCGCCAGCGCGTACGTCGCCGATTCCGCCAGCTCCTGCGCCAAGACGCGCGCTTGCGCCTCCAGCTCCTGGTCGGGTACCACGCGTACCACGAGGCCCAGCTTCAACGCCTCTGCGGCGGGCACGACACGGGCGGTGTAGACCAGGTCTCTCGCCTGCGCGATGCCGAGGTACTGGGTCAGGAAGAAGACCACACCGCCGTCGGGCACCACACCCACTTTCTTGAACGCCATGGAGAACTTCGTGGTATCCGAGGCGACGACCAGGTCGCAGGCCAGCGCCAGCGCGTTGCCGATGCCGTAGACCGGACCGCGCACCGCAGCGATCACGGGCTTTTCCAGGTTGTAGAGCGCGAGCACGGCGCGATGGCGCAACCTGGAGCGGGCACGGCCGGACACGAGGTCGGACTTCTGCATCGCGGTGACATCGCCCCCCGAGCAGAAGGCGCGCCCCGCGCCGGTCAAGATCACGGCACGGACCTCGTCGTCCGTCGCGATCTTGCCGAGGTGCTCGTAGAGCGCCTCCCACATCGGGTCGTTCATGG
This sequence comes from Burkholderiales bacterium, assembly GCA_036787045.1. Classification (GTDB taxonomy): domain Bacteria; phylum Pseudomonadota; class Gammaproteobacteria; order Burkholderiales; family SHXO01; genus SHXO01. The sequence continues at coordinate 18,376 of DAIQQA010000056.1, forward strand.
CGTTCAGCCGGTCCGGGCGGTCCAAGGTCAGGACGGCGATGCTCCCGTCCTTCTCCAGCCCGACGTTCATGCTGATGACCCTCCCGATTCCCTGACCGGTTCCCGCGTCCGTCGCCTGCCCGCGCTCATATCGAGTCCCAGGAAAACACGTCGGCCGTGCGGTCGAGCGGGAAAAACCAGCTCTTCAGCGCCGGCAGCATGTGCTCGGCACAGCTCTGCGGCGACCAGCCTTCCGCGCGATGGATGCCGCGCAGCGGACGCGACTGGCTCATGAGAAAGATCTCGTTCTTGCGCACCGCGAATACCTGACCGGTCACGTCCTTGCCCGCATCGCTCGCGAGGAACACCGCGAGCGGCGCGTTGAACTCGGGCGTGACCTGCTTGCGTTGCTCGATGCGCTTCATCGCCGCTGGGTCGTTCGGCGGGATGGACGCGGTCATGCGCGTCCACGCGACCGGCGCAATGCAATTGGAACGCACGTTGAAGCGCTGCATGTCGATCGCGATGCTCTTCGACAACCCGACCAGGCCGAGCTTCGCTGCGCCGTAGTTGGCCTGGCCCACGGCGCCGATCAGCCCCGCGGTCGAGGTCATGTGCACGAAGCTGCCGGATTCCTGCTTGCGGAAGTGGTCAGCGGCGTGACGGCAGGTGTTGAACGCGCCTTTCAGCATGACGTTCACCACCGCATCCCAGTCGTCCTCGGTCATCTTGTGAAAGATCGCATCGCGCAGAATGCCGGCGTTGTTGACCACGCAGTCGATGCGCCCGAAGGTGTCCACGGCGCACTGGATGATCCTTCCCGCGGAGGCGAACTGCGCGACGCTGTCGGTATTGGCGACCGCCACCCCACCAACCTTCTCGATTTCGGCGACGACCTGGTGCGCCGGCGCCTCGTCGCCGCCCGTGCCGGCGAGCGACACGCCGATGTCGTTCACCACGACCTTGGCGCCCTCGCTCGCCATGAGCTTGGCGATCGCAGCACCGATGCCGCGCCCCGCGCCCGTCACGACCACCACCTTGCCTTCCATCATCTTGGGATGCCTCACCGGCGGTCCTAGATTAGCGAATCTCTGCCTTGCCGTTGTTGAGCACAGTCGCCCCGCGCACGGGGACGGTAGCACGGAACGAAACCACGTTGCCGTCGCGCCACATCTCGGTGCGGATCGTCTCACCCGGGTACGCCGGTGAGGAGAACCGCCCCTCCATGGAGATGAGGCGCGTGGGGTCGTAGCCGCACAGCGTCTTCAGGATTGCGTGCCCCGCGATGCCGAACGTGCAGCGCCCATGCAGGATCGGCATCTTGAAGCCGGCTTTCTGCGCGTACGCGGGGTCGGCATGCAGCGGATTGTAGTCCCCCGACAAGCGGTAGATCAGCGCAGCCTGGGGCAGGGTGGGGAGATCGCAGACGTGCTGCGGCGGCGCATCGGGAATCGTGTGCGGCGTCCTCACGGGTCCGCTGGGTCCGCCGAAGCCCCCATCCGCTCGGCAGAAGGCGGTCGAAGTCAGCGTGCAGATGACCTCGCCGCTCGCCTTGTCGCGCACCGTGCAGTCGGTCATCAGCAGCGCGCCCTTGTTCGGCCCCTTGTCCACGAGCCCAGTGACGCGCGTCTTGCCGACAACGTCGCCTTCCACGGGCAGCGGCTTCACGATACGGAACCCCTGCTCGCCATGTACGACGTGACTGCGCGTGATGCCGGTATCGGGATGGGCGTGCCAGGCGCCCGGATAGCCGAGGATGATCGCCATCGTCGGCAGTGCCCGCAGCCCCTCCTCGTATACGAACCGGAGCTGGTCGACGTCACAGGGCTCGGCGCCGAGCCCGACGCCGAGCGCGTACAGGATGGTGTCGCGCCGGGTGAGTCGCTGCTCGACCTCGGGAATCTGCCAGTTGACCAGCTTGTCGTAGTTGATCGCCACTCGATTGGTCCTCATGAGGCCGGTGCACGGAGTCGATGCTCGAGTGTTCCCTAGCCCGCTACTCTTGCAACCATCAGGTGTCCACCCTGAGCTGCGCATCCGGACACGGCCGGAGGCGATGGAGAATCCGACCGTATCCACCGTATCACGCGTCGCGGGAGGGCTCAAGCCGGGGCTTGTCGCGGCGCTGGGGTACGATCATCGAACGCCGCGGCTGAGGCTCAGTTCCTGACCGATTGGGACGTCTGCTCTCCGCCTGCCTCGACTTCTGGAGTTCGGGGCCAGACCGTCGCAACGGCGGGATTCGGCCCAAGACCCGCCGTTCGCGCCGCTGGTCCGATTTGCCAGATAGCGGCCGTGCGCTGACTTATCGGCCCTGTACGGTCCAATGGATCGGTAGGCTACCCGGTGGGGGAAAGCCATATGCTCGATGGGTGCCGCCGAGACAGATAGGCGGGTCCGACTATCCTGCAATGGATAGACGGAAGCCGGCGATGTAATATGCTGTCAGGAAAACGAACTCCTGGTGCTCTCAGATCAGTCCTAGTAGAGATATACGGACTGGCGATCTGTTCACACAATAGTTAGCGCCCGCCAGATCGAACGATGGCCAAGCCTCGCACAGGCCAGATCTATCAGCTGAAGGTCACGCTGGCTGGCCCTCGACCTCCGATTTGGCGGCGTCTGCTCGTTTCCAGCTCAGTCACATTGCGAGAGCTCCACGACATCGTGCAAGTCGCAATGGGGTGGATGGACTCTCACCTCCATCAGTTCGAGGCGAAAGGACAGCTCTACGGGAAACCCAGTCCTGAATTGGACCTGCCTATGAGAGATGAAGCGCGCACGCGCCTTGACCAAGTGCTCACGCACCCAAAGGACTCGCTCCTTTACGAGTACGACTTCGGAGACAGCTGGACCCATCAAATCATGCTCGAGAAGATCCTCCCGTCCTCGCCCGAGCTGACAACGCCTCAATGCCTCGCCGGTGCCCGAGCGTGCCCACCTGAAGACTGTGGGGGCGTGTTCGGCTATGCTGAGCTGTTGAAAGCGCTGAAGGATCCTTCGCATCCCGAGCACGAAGATATGGTGGAATGGATCGGAGGGGACTATGATCCCGCCTTCTTTGATCTTGACGCTGTCAACCAACAACTGGTTCCCCGCAAAGGCCGGCGCTAGCCAGCGCGTCAACCGGACCGTCCAACAGCTGCGCTGTCGGCTACCCTCCTCGCCTCGCTCGTCGGCGCGTCTCGGACAGCATGAAGGTCTTCATTTCCTATCGCAGGGGTGATGCGGTCGCGTTAGCGGGAAGGCTCTACGATCGGCTCGGGAGTCGCCTCGGCGTGGACTCGGTGTTCATGGATCAAGAGGACATTCCGGTCGGAGCTTACTTCGCCAAGACCATTTGTGACGAAATCGCTCGGTCCGATGTCGTAATAGTGCTCATTGGTCCAAAGTGGCTGGAGCTCTTGAAGATGGCGAGAGAATCTACAGACTTTGTTGTAGAAGAACTCGCCACCGCCCTAGAGCACAAGATTCCGGTCATTCCTGTGCTGCTCGGGGACACGTCAATGCCTCAAAGATCTGATCTCCCAGACCGTATAAGAGATTTGGTCATGCGGCACGCGCTTCGCTTGGAGCCGGGCGAACGCTTCAGTTCCGATTTCGAACGCTTGATGCAAGCGCTCCCGTTTTCCGCAAGTCCTAGATCCTCCTTGGCCCAACGCATCCGTAGATGGTTCAGGAGATGACGCAGCACGCCCAACCCCCACGTCGAGCGCAGCGCCCAACGGCGGTACCGTTGGGTACCCGTCGCAGATCGGGAAGCTTTTCGCGCCACCGTCAGCGAAGCCCAGGGAACCCCGACCTTCCGACTTGGCGCGCATCCGTCAGCGCGTGAGTGGCAAAACCCTCTTGGCGGTCGGTGCGCTGATTGCAGAGCTGATCGGGACGCGCTGACAAGCATCACTCATTGGGTGGAAACCTTGCACCTGATTCTCAGCGGTCTGCCTTCGCGCGTGCCGCCAGGGCCAGTGCTTCGCGATGCATGGTCGTCATATGGTAGGCATCGGGTTGCTCGTCCGGGCACGACTGACGAGCGCAGGCGCTTTTCGTCATCACGAACCAGCCGCCATTTTTCGCATCGATGAACTCGTCCCGTATCAGCGTCAGCGTTTGCTCGTACCGGCGCTTCATATCCGACTTTCCGTAGAGCGCCGCATAGTGCATTACCGTGCGCAGGCATTCGCTCTGCTGCCAATAGCCCTTTTCGCGAACGACTCTCCCATCGGTATAAGCCGCGTTGAAACATCCTCCTTTCTGTTCGTCGTATCCGGTCTTGATGGCGTAGTCGAGCAGTCGCTGCGCAACCGCGGTGTACAGCGCAGGCAGACCGCGTTCCTCTGAGGAATTTAGCAGGAAGGCCCACTCGAACTGATGCCCGAGATCGATGTTTCCTCCGCGGTCCTCTGGCAGCGGCTCCCACTTGGCGTCGTACCACTCTGCGATGTACGCGCCACCGTCTGGCAATCCGTGCAGTAGCCGGTAGACGACGAAGTCGCCGATGCTGCGCGCTCCGGCCAGCGCTTCGGGGTCGCCCGTCGCGCCGTGCAGGGCCAGGAGCGCTTCGAACAGGTGCATGACGGGATTCTGCGTCCGCGACCCCGACGCGCCATCGGAGAAATCGCGCGGCACCTCCGGACGGAAACCGCCCCCCGGATCGCGTAGATTCGCTTGCACCACACGCCACGTCGCGAGGGCGGCGCCACTATAGCGCTCGTCCTTGGTGACGCGATAAGCGTGGGCCAGCGCAAAAATGGCAAACGCATGTCCGTATGTATGCTTCGAGTCCCGCACAACGCGTCCCTCGGCGTCGACGATGCGGAAGAGTCCACCGTGGACAGGATCTGGAAAGTATCGCAGCAGGAAATCGGCGCCGCGGCGCGCAGCATCCAGATAACGCGAGTCGCCGGTCACCTCATAGCCACTGAGCAACACGTAGATCAACCGCGACTGCGCAACGAGGTCGGTTGCTTTCTGTTCACGTGGCTGCCAAGCCCTGGTGACGCTCGCACGCAGAAACCCGCTTTCCGATGGTGCCACAGCGAGCCAATGTGCCAAGTGCCCATCGACCAGCGCCCGCTCGTGCCACTTTGCATCGGGTTGAAGTGGACGCGATCCGACAAAATCGCAACCAAGGATTCCTGTGGCCAGAACAATGGTGGCGGCAACGGCCTGCCATCGTCGCGTTGGCGGCATGATTGGAATGGGGTTGTGAAACGTAGAACGAGACCCGATGGTACGCCTCACCCCGCCGCAAGAGAAGCGGATCTCGACCGGACCAATCGGAGTATTTCAGATCGGTTGGTCTCGGTCCACCCGCGAATGCCTGCGGGAGACGAGGCAATGAGCTCGCCGATGTCGGTGCAGACCGGATGTCGGGTGTCGGCCCGCACCGAGACCTCGTACGCGTCGGCTATTCTCGATTGCCAATGACAGCAGCGGGTCGAACCCGGTCATTGAACGGAATATGTTTCAATTTGACCGGAGATTGTCTGTCAGGTCGAATGCCGATCAGGACACTTCAGAGTGCCCTTCGCCGCTCCCAAGGCGGCACCGGGTTCTTGTCCTGCACAGCCCCACAAACAAGAACCCCGTACACGGGCGGGAGTAGTGATCAGTAGTGCTTCCGTTTCTTCTTGTCTTCTATCTTAGCTCTTCCGATTTCAGGTCAGCGCCCACGGTTTCGCCCAGGCCACTGCTGTGCTTTTACCATATGCCGGGCGCCCCGGATTGTGACTCCCGGTCGGTGCGGTATCCGCTTGGCGACAAACGCAGTCCTATGACATTCGTACGGTAGCCGGTCCCAGAGCACTCTCGTAAGTTGTCACCTGCCAGGATCTCTGGCATGTGCGGGGCAGCCAAGCCCGAACGGACCAGGCGTGTCACCGCAAACCGAGACGCTGCGAGCCATTGGCGGTCCCCCGCAGTCTCTCCTCACCCTGGAAGGGGCCGCTTCTTGGAGAAACTCATGGAAACCACAAAGCGTAAGCAACCCGAGCCGAGGATCCTCGCTCGTCAACTGGCACGCCCTCTTACCGAGGACGAAAAGGCGATCGTCGCCGGCGGCGCCGCCAAGACGATCAACGTTGGTGCGGAGAGGCTGACCGCCGGGTGCGACACATGGTCCTGCACCGGGTGTCCGGTCAACGACTGCGATTCGTAGCCGCCGGTGTTGCGGAGCACAGCAATGGCTGTGCTCTTCTCGTGAGCGCGTCCCGATCGGGGACGCGCTCCACCCTGCGGGATCGTCAGGCGAGAGTTTGCATGAGCATACTGATACTCGGTTTCCCCCTGGACGTCCACATCCACGCGGTGCGCTGGGCGTTGAACCAGGTTTCCGTCCGCAACGAGATCGTCTACACCTCGGACCTTCCGCAGGTGCTGCGATCTTCGATCCGCATGGGCGGCGGGCGCACCGCTCGCGCCGAATTCCACCATGGCGCTTCACGCGGTGCCACTGGTGCGTTCCAGACGGTATGGTTTCGCAGGGGCGGGCTGCCGATGCGGCCGGCGGCAATGAACGATGCGGACTGGACCATCACCCAGCGCGAATGCGACCACTACATCCGATCGCTGCGTTACCACTTGGGGCCGCAGGCCTGCTGGGTGAATGACATCGACGCGCGCGAGCGCGCGCTGCTCAAATCCCTCCAGCTCGAAACGGCGCTAGCGTCGGGCTTCGCGATACCCGACACCCTGTTCAGCAACGATCCCGACGAAATTCGCCGCTTCTATGCCGAGTTCCGTGCGAGCGGCGTGGTCTTCAAGCTCTCCTACCTGGCCAACTGGCACGCCCAGACCCTGGGCGAGCGCTACACCTTGTTCACCACACAGATCAGCGAGAACGACCTGCGCGACGATGCAGCGATGTCCGACTGCCCCGGCATCTATCAACGCAAGATCGAGAAGAAGTACGAGCTGCGCGTGGCGTGCATAGACGAAGTCTGCTTCGCCGCGCGGCTGGATTCACAGGACCGACAAGGCACCAGGATCGACTGGCGCGCCGATTTCAGCCGGCCGATGGTTCCGCGGACTGTCGAGCTGCCGCCACACGTCGAAGAGCGGTGCATCGCGCTGCTGAAGCGAATGGGGCTGGTGTTCGGCTGCATCGACCTGATCGTGACGCCGGACGACGAGTATGTCTTTCTCGAGGTCAACGAGATGGGCCAATTCCTCTGGGTGGAGGAAGCCGAGCCCGCATTTCCCCTGTTGCGCGCGTTTGCGACCCTTCTGGTCGACCGCAAGCTGACGTCCGGCTCCAAGCTGGTCGGGAGCCACGCACTCAGCTTTCAGTCCTTCCTGGCATCCGGTGCGTTGGAGGCGGGTCGGCGCGAGGATGCGGACCAGCACGCTGTCTTCAGCGCGCCTGGCGTGGGAATTGAGGCTTAACCGGGCGGGCCCGGACCCCGGGGGGGCGAGCGCTGATCGGCGCCTTTGCCGTGCGTCATGGAACTGCGGAGAGAGCTGGCGTCTGGATCAGACGCTGGGAGCCGTGTGGCACGTCGCCGCGGAAGGTGAGCGCATCGCCCGGTTCGAGCAGAGCCCCCTCGAAGCCCGCACACGAGCGGTGCGCGAGCCTTTCCCAGCAGCATCCGATAACCTGCTTTCAGTCCTGCCGGGAGGTTTGGTGCGGCTTAAATTCCCGTCCGCCCTTGATCCAGCGCGATCCAGGACTGGGATAAGGGGAGCGGTCACCGAATACCTCAAGCGTCCCCGCGAGGCAGGGCTCGGCTGGCCGCTGGATGCCGATCTGGACGACAGCGTCCTTGAGGCGTTGCTGTTTATTGAGCCTTGCATATATGCATTACGCTCAAGCCGCAGTAGTCCAACGCCAACCACCCCGTCGCCTTCGGCCGGCGCAGCCGGCGGGATGGTGTGGAGGTCTGCAACCTCATTCTGCAAGGCTC
>DAIQQA010000186.1:0-8975 GCA_036787045.1 Burkholderiales bacterium
CGCTGCAGATCGGCCAGCAGACATTCCGATCTACCGGCGCGCCCACAACGATTCCGGATAATGGGACGCTGCGGTCGACCATCGCCGTGGCCAATCCGATCCTGCCGACCGTGCAAGGTACCGGCGAAGCGGCTGGGATCGGCGGCGACGTGACCGTCAATGCCGGCACCGTGACGGTGCAAAACGGCGCGACCATATCCGCCATCACCCGTGGATCGGGGAAGGGCGGTACCGTCAATTTACAGGTCTCAGGCGGTGTCTCGCTGTTGAACAATGCCAGGATCGCCACCGATACACTTGGCAGCGGCGCGGCGGGGAACATCTTGATCGAGGCGCCAAGGCTTGTGGTGAATCGAAGCGAAGTGTCGAGCAATTCGTCTGGTTCGTCGAGCGGGAATGCCGGAAATATCGGTATCAAATCGGCAGGAATGCTGGAGCTTCTCAACGGTGGGTTGATCAGTTCTTCTACACAGTCGATCCGAGGGGCAGCAGGATCGATCGAAGCGAATGCCAAGCGACTTGTTGTCGATGGTCCGGAAAGCGCAATTCGCGCCGATGCACTCGAGGGGTCTTCCGGTCAAACTGGAAACTTGAGTGTGAACGCCACAAGCGCGATCACCTTATCCAACGGTGGGATCCTATCCATCCGCAACCAAGCCAGGGTTGAGAATCCAAGCCGGTTGACGCCCACCCTACTGTCTGTATTCGCTCCAAGCATCACCTTGAAGGATGCCAAGATCACTGCCGAGTCCATCAAAGCCAACCCCGAGTCCATGAACACCAACGTGGACGCCAGCGACATTCAGATCCGCTTCACCGACAGGATGGTGGTCGACCCCAGCAGCATCAACACCAGCGCCGAGGAGGGCAACGGCGGAGACATCACCATTGAGGGTGACGGCTTGCTCTGGCTCGACCACTCCCAGATCACCACCTCGGGGGGGACGGGCAACGGCGGCGACATCAGCATCCGTGCCGGCACGCTGGTGCTGGAGACGGGGTTCATCCAGGCCAACACCGGGGGCGCCGGGGCCACGGGGGGCAATGTAAGCATTGTCGTGCAAGCGCTGGTGCCCAGCGGCAACAACCTGTCGGTGGCCGATCCCACACCGCAGGTGTTCCAGCCGGATATGTTCGGGTTCAACGTAATCCAGGCGGCGGCGCCCAGTGGGGTGAGCGGGAGGATCGGCATCTCGGTGCCGGTGGTGGACATTGCGGGCGAGCTGAGCGGACTGGAGGCCGAGATGATCGAGACGGGGCCGCTGGGCAAGGACCTGTGCCGGGTGGGGACGGGGAGTTCACTGACGCCGGTGGGGCGCGGGGGGTTGCGGCCGAGCGCGGCTGGGCTGATCCGGCCAGAGTATTCAGCGCGAGCGGCAGCCGGGCAGTCGGCGGCCTCACTACCACAGCAGGTCGCCGACATCGCTTCATACGATTGCCGCTACTGAGGGGGGGTCGCTTGCGTAGGGTGAACGGCACTGCTGACCCCTTCGGGGCTGCCCGCAGCAGGCTTCCCCTGCTTATGCTTGGCGGTGTTCTGCTGGCTGTGGCCATGCTGCACTTCACGCCGCTGCGCGAGCGTCTGGACGGCGCGGTACTGGATCTGACGCAGCGCGTGGTGCGCACGGTCGCGCCGCGGCCAGCGATCGAAGACGTCGTCATCGTCGGCATCGACGAGGAAACGGAGCGGCGCTTCCAGGAGCCCTTCGCGCTCTGGCACAAGCGGCTGGGTGAAGCGCTTGCCGCGATTGCGCGGGGCAATCCACGCATCGTCGCGCTGGACATCGCCTTACCGGAGCGGTCGTACGACAGCTTGGTGCCGGGTCTCGACGCGGAGCTTGTCCGTGGCCTGGTTGCCGCCAAGCACCCCGATCGCTTGGTCATCGGGCTGAGGCTTGACACGCACGGCAAACCCCAGAAGGTCCACGACCTGCTCCTGGCGGCCGTCGGCGCCGACGCCGTCGGGCTGGCGTATGTCACCGTCGATCGTGACGGCACTGTGCGCCGCTTCGAGCCGCTGCGCCGCCATGGCAGCGAGACGCTACCGCTCCTCGCCGAGCGCATCGCGCTGAAGTTGGGCATGGGCCATGGCGCCGGGATCATCGACTTCGCCACCGGTAAGCTACTGGACTACGTCCCGATGCACCGGGTTGTCGAGTGGGCTCGCGCGCGCCCGGATGCTCTTGGCGAAGCGTTCGCAGGCAAGGTGGTGCTGGTTGGCAAAGTGGGCCCCGACGAGGATCCGGTGCGACAGCCGTTGTCCGTCGCAAGTTGGGCCCCCGGCGTGAGCGCCCCGCCCGGTGTGGTGCTGCTTGCACAGACGGTGCGGGCCATGCAATCAGGTCGCATCGTCGTGAAACTACCCTGGCCCGCGCTGGCTGTCCTGCTTGCGGTGTGCGCTGCGGTTGTGCTCGTGGGCGGGGGGATCTGGCGGACCTGGACGGTGGCTGTGCTGTTGCTTGCCGGGATCATCGCGGTCGTGTATTTCGCCTATCTCGCCGGAGTCTTCGTGCCCCCGACCTCTGCGTTCGCCGCGGTTCTGCTGGGCGCCACGGTGCGAGCAAGCGCGGATGCAGTCGAGCATCGGAGATTCCGCGTAGCCATCGAGCGACAGTTCGCCGGCTACGTGAGCCAGAATCTGCTCGAAGCGATGGTCGCCGGGGATGTGGATCCGAGGCAGCCGCGCCGGTACAGCGACGTGGGTTTCCTGTACGCCGACCTTCGGGGTTTCACGACGATGACCGAACGGCTTCCGGCCGAGGACGTCCTGGCGCTGCTGAATCGCTACTACGAAGCGATCACACCCGCGATCCACCAGTACGACGGCACGATCGACAACTTCCGCGGCGACGGCATCCTGGCGATCTTCGGGGCACCGCGCCCTGCGCCGGACGGCCCCCGCCGGGCTGTGCTCGCGGCGCGCGAGATGATCGTTCGCCTGGACGCCTTGAACCAAGCGCTGGTGGGAGAGGGACGCCAGGCGCTGGACATGGGGATCGGACTCAGCGCAGGCGACGCAGTGGCGGGCAACGTGGGTACGGCTAGCCGCTATGGCTACAGCGCGATCGGCGACGCAGTCAATGTATCGGCCCGTCTGCAGTCGCTGTGCAAACCGCGCGGCATGCAAATCGTCGCTTCGGAGGTGGTCGCGCGGGCGACGTGGGAAGAGCTTCCGTTCGTTGCGCTTGGCCGGGTCGAGCTGGCGGGACATGCTCCGGTGGAAGCATTTGGTGTGCCGAAGTCGAGTGACAAAATACCGAACGAGATGCCGGAAAAGTCACTTGGCGCGGCTGGTTCCTATGCGTAGACTGAAGCGCATCATGAGGCAACCTAGTGGTGGCGAAGCATGAAACAGTTCCTGGCCGCTGTATTCCTGTGCGCACCGCTCGCGGCGAGCGGCAGCCATTTGGCGCAGGGGTGCGTGACTCTGGTGGCGGATCTCTACGGCGCCGCTGCCGTCGCGGACCGGCCCGCGGCCAAGCTGCAGGATCGCTGGCCGATCCAACTCTTGCAGTGCTTTCCCGCCGGCAAGACGATAATGCTGGAGACTGGTGCGCGGGTGACCCTGTTCTTTCCGGCGAGCGGTGAGGCGGTCGAGCTGCGTGGGCCGGGCAGTTTCCAGCTCGCGGCCGATGGCGTCCAGCCGGTGTCCTCCGCCGCCACGCCGGCGCGCGTGCAGTTGAATGCCGCATTCCGCGACATCAAGCTCGACCGGAGCAGGCTGGTGCCAGCGGGAGTGCGGATGCGTGCCCCGCGGCCGGCTGGCGGCGTGGTTCTGCTGGCGCCAAGCGGCATCGTGCTGGCGGAGGAGGCGCTGGTGTTCCGCTGGGAACCGGTCGAGGGTGCTCGGGAATACAGATTCCGTGTCGCGAACTCCCGAAGAGAGGTGTTGCTCGAGGAGCGGGCGCAGACCAGCGAGATGGTGGTGCCCGTGGGGCGTCGGCTCGCCCCAGGTGAGGGGTTGATGTGGCAGGTGGAAGCGATCTTGCCCGCCGGGCAGGAGCGCAGCCGCTGGCAGGAGTTCATCCTCGCCACGCCCGAGGCGCGCATCCTGGCCGCCCGTATCGATCAGGAGCTTCCATCCCCGAGCGCGGCGGAGCGCAATCTCAGAGAGGTGCTGTTGCGACAGTACACGGTACCGGACAAGCCGGAGCCTTGAGGCGGGCCCAAAGAATCACGGGAGCTGATAGCCAACGGCAGGTTGACCGGAGGATAACCGTGCTCCTGTGAGAGCGCGCCGAACGGGGGAGTCATGAGGGTAATCGTGCTCCCATGAGGGCGCGCCGAAGGGGGGAGTCATGCCGGGGGGGAGGCCTACGGCGCCTCGCATGGAGCGCGACGCTCCCTGTGGTATTGGTGACCGCGCTCGCGTGCGTGCAGGGGTACGCACAGACCCAAAGCCCCATCACAGATCGTCCCAGCTCACGCCCGCTCGAGCGGCCGGGTTTCATTTCGCCGGAGCCACCCGCTGGCTTCGAGCTCCCGCCCGTAGTCAAGCCTTCCCCGGAGGCGCCGGAATCCGGGCCGGTGCTGGAGGTCAAAGGCTTCGCCTTCGAAGGCAACAAGGTAGTGCCGAGCGAGGCGCTCGGAGCGCTGGCCGCGCCGTATACCGATCGCGAGGTAAGCGTCGGCGAGCTGGAGCACCTGCGCCAGGCGATCTCCCAATACTACGTGGACCGCGGCTACATCAACTCCGGCGCGCTGCTGCCAGACGATTTCTACCGGGACGGCATCGTCCGGTTCCGCATCGTCGAGGGCCGGGTCGATCAGGTTCGCCTGCAAGGTCTGGGGCGGCTGCGGCCGTCGTATGTGCAAGAGCGCCTGGTGCGACCCGAGGAGCCGCTCAACGTCAATGCCCTGCAGGAGCGCTTTCAGCTCCTGCTGACTGATCCGCTGTTCGCCAAAGTCAACGCCCGGCTCGAGCCGGGTGCGACGCCCGGGCTGGCAACCCTGGACGTGGATGTCACCCGCGCACGCCCGTGGGACTTGGCCCTGTACACCAACAACTACCAGGCGCCCTCGACCAGTCCGGAGGTGGTGGGCGTGACCGGGACGCTGCGCAATCTGACCGGGCTCGGGGATGCCCTCGACGCGACCTTGCAGCAGGGGCAGGGGGACAATTCGGAGTACGTTCTGGGCTGGGTCGTCCCGGTCGCGCGCCACACGCAGATCCGCGCCCGCTACGACCACCAGAACTCCACGGTGCTGCAGGAGCCGTTGGACCAGCTCGATCTGTCCAGCTCCTTCAACAGCTACGAGCTGGGCCTGACGCAGACCCTGGTGGACACGCTCAGGCGCAACTTCACCCTGGGTCTCATGTACACCTACCGCGAGAACAGCACCACACTCCTGGGTGAGCCGTTCTCATTCGTGCCCGGAGAGCCGACCGGCACGTCGAGCGTGAATGCGGTGCGCTTCGGCCAGGAATACCTCGAGCGCTGGCAGACCCAGGCCCTGGCGCTGCGTTCCACATTCACCTGGGGCAACACCAACGTGCAACCCGATTCGGTGGCCCCTTCGGGTCGCGACCTGGTCCCGGCGAAGAACTACTTCTTCTGGCTGGGGCAAGCGCAGTTCTCACGGCTGATCCTGCCCAACGGTGCGAGCGTGTCGCTGCGCGGGACGGTGCAGTTGACCACCGACCGCCTCGTGCCGCTCGAGCAGATCGCGGTGGGCGGCGTCTACTCGGTGCGCGGCTATCCGGAGAATCTGCAGGTGCGCGACAAGGGCTACTACGGGAGCATCGAGCTGCGCTACCCGCTGTTCGAGCGCCCGGCTCAGCGCCACCGACTGTTCGTGATCCCCTTCTTCGACTTCGGCGCGGCGTGGAACGTCGGCGCCGATCCGCAGGATATCCGTTCGATCGGCGTGGGGTTGAACTGGCAGTTCCACGAACTCTCGGCCGAGCTGTACTACGGTTACCGCCTGGTGGACGTCGACGTCGAGACCGGTAACAACCTGCAAGACAACGGGATCAGCTTCCAGGTCCGGTATCAGTTTTGACCGCCTGCTGTCCGGCCCTCCGGTGTACCATTTACCCGAGAGAGACGAACCCGGCCACGGAGTCCACAGCGGACTCGGAGTGAAAGCGGGTGCTTTTCATCCAATGCCCGCTTGTCCTCTGGGTTTCTGTGCACTCTGTGGTCCATCTGCGTTCGACAGGTTGACTTCACGAATCAGGAGCAACGATGAGTACCAAGAAATTCGCCTCCCAGGCCGACCTGCAGGAGAAGAAGATCAGCTTCGACAAGCTGAGCGACCACGCCTATGCCTACACCGCCGAGGGCGATCCCAATACCGGCATCGTTGTAGGCGACAACGCCGTGATGGTAATCGATACCCAGGCCACGCCAGTCATGGCCCAGGACGTGATCCGGCGCATCCGCGAGGTCACGGACAAGCCCATCAAGTACGTCGTGCTGTCGCACTACCACGCCGTGCGCGTGCTGGGCGCATCGGGCTACAAGCCCGAGCACATCATCGCCAGCCACGACACCTACGACCTGATCGTCGAGCGCGGTGAGCAGGACATGAAAAGCGAGATCGAGCGCTTTCCGCGGCTGTTCCGCGCGGTCGAGTCGGTGCCCGGGCTCACCTGGCCCACGATCGTGTTCGAGAAGCGCATCATGCTGTGGCTGGGCAAGTTGCAGGTGGAGATCATGCAGCTCGGACGGGGGCACACCAAGGGCGACACGGTGGTGTGGTTGCCGCAGGAGAAGATTCTCTTCTCCGGCGATCTGGTGGAGTACGATGCCACGCCCTACACGGGCGACGCCTATCTCACCGACTGGCCCGCGACTCTGGACGCCATCGCCGCGCTGAAACCCGAGAAGCTGGTCCCCGGCCGCGGCGCGTCGCTGCAGACGCCAGCACAGGTCAAGGCGGGGCTCGACGGCACGCGCGCCTTCGTCACCGAGATGTTCGAGTCGGTCAAGCGCGGTGCCGCCGCCGGCAAGGACCTGCGCACGGTATACAAGGAGGCCTACACTGCGCTCAAGCCGAAGTTCGGTCACTGGGTCATCTTCGATCACTGCCTGCCGTTCGACGTCTCGCGCGCCTACGACGAGGCCACCCAGTACCGCGATCCGCGCATCTGGACCGCCGAGCGCGACAAGGAGATGTGGCTGGCGCTGGAAGGCTGAGCTGCTGGCGCTGCGCTAGCGCTATGACGCACTGATTCCACCTCTCACCACGAAGACACGAAGACACGAAGAAAACCGGAATGAGGAGCTGTGCGGGCTTTCGGCGCGCGCCACCTCTGACCTCCGGTGTCTCGCAACTGACGTGTCTCCGGCCACGTGGAATGTAACGATGAAATGCGGAGCGCACTTCCTCTCCCTTCTTGTGAGAGGGTAAAGTTAGGGCCGGGTGAGGGGTACTACTGAATCGGCCGTTACGGTCCACAGGCGCGGGTGACGGCGGGGCACACAGAATTACCTCCCCTTCAAGGGGAGGGCCGGGGTGGGGATGGGTCTATGCAGACGGAATCGAGAACGCGGGATAGCACGCTTCGCTACCAATCCGGCTTCGGCAACGAGTTCGCCACCGAAGCGCTCGCCGGCGCGCTGCCGGTCGGACAGAACTCGCCGCAGAAGTGTCCTTATGGGTTGTACGCCGAGCAGCTCTCGGGCACGGCGTTCACCGCGCCGCGCGGCGCCAACCGCCGGTCCTGGCTGTACCGCATTCGCCCGGCTGCGCAACACCGCCCGTTCCAGCGCATCGGCAACGGGTTGCTCACCTCCGAGTTCGGCGCAGTGGCCACGCCGCCGAACCAGCTGCGTTGGGATCCGCTGCCCATTCCCACCAAGCCGACTGATTTCGTCGAAGGGCTGGTGACGATGGCGGGCAACGGTGATCCGCATGCCCAGGGTGGCTGCGGCATTCACCTGTACGCGGCCAACCGCTCGATGAGCGATCGCGCCTTCTACAACGCCGACGGCGAGATGCTCGTCGTGCCGCAGCAGGGGCGGCTGCGCTTCGCCACCGAGCTGGGCGTGATTGACGCGCAGCCGCAGGAGATCGTCGTCATCCCGCGCGGCGTGCGCTTCCGCGTCGAGTTGCTCGACGGAGCCGCGCGCGGGTACATCTGCGAGAACTTCGGCGCCAGCTTCCGGCTGCCCGATCTCGGGCCGCTGGGCTCCAACGGGCTGGCGAATCCGCGCGATTTCCTTACGCCCGTCGCATGGTACGAAGACAAGGAAGGCAAGCACGAGCTGGTGGCGAAGTTCATGGGCAACCTGTGGGCCGCCGAGATGGATCACTCGCCACTGGATGTGGTCGCCTGGCACGGCAACTACGCCCCCTATAAGTACGACCTGCGGCGCTTCAACGTGATCGGCTCGATCAGCTACGACCATCCCGATCCGTCGATCTTCCTGGTGCTGCAGTCGCTATCCGATACCCCCGGCGTGGACACCATCGACTTCGTGATCTTCCCGCCGCGCATCCTGGCCATGCAGCACACCTTCCGGCCGCCCTGGTTCCACCGCAACATTGCCAGCGAGTTCATGGGCCTGATCCACGGCGTGTACGACGCCAAGGCGGAGGGCTTCCTGCCGGGCGGCGCCAGCCTGCACAACTGCATGACGGGACACGGACCCGATGCCGAAACGTTCGAGAAGGCCAGCAACACCGATCTGTCCAAGCCGGATCACATCAAGGACACCATGGCCTTCATGTTCGAGACGCGCTGTGTGATTCGTCCAACGAAGTTCGCGCTCGAATCGGCGCAGCTTCAGGCGAACTACTTCCAGTGCTGGCAGGGTTTGAAGAAGCATTTCTCTCCCTGACGCGATTCGATGGAGAAATCCTTCCGGAGTGAAGTCGAGCTGCTGCGGCTGGGCAGTGGCAGCGTGTTCCACGGCGAGGGCATTCTCGCCATCACCAATGGTGGGAGCCGGGCAAAGCACCTCGTCGCTTTCAGCGCTACCTCGTCTTGGAAAGGAGGGAAGAGAACATTCCCCTCCTGCCTGAGG
>DAIQQA010000187.1:0-8929 GCA_036787045.1 Burkholderiales bacterium
GCCGCAGTTCACCAAGCTCCAGGAGATGTACCAGCAATACCAGTCGAAGGGCCTGGTGGTGCTGGGCTTCCCCTCCAACGACTTTCGCCAGGAGCTGGCTACCAACAAGGAGGTCGGCGAGTTCTGCCTGGTCAACTACGGCGTCACGTTCCCGATGATGGAGCTGAGCGCGGTCAAGGGCGGGAATGCCAACCTCCTGTTCAAGGATCTCGCCAAGGCCACTGGCACCGAGCCGGGCTGGAACTTCCACAAGTACCTGATCGCACCGGGCGGCAAGGACGTCTACAGCTTCGCGACCAGGACCGAGCCCGACGCGGCCGAGGTGATGGCCAAGCTCAGGCTGATGATGAAGTAGACCCGCGCACACGGTCCGGATGGCAACGCTCTGGCGTTGCCATTTTTTTTCTGCCGGCCTAGAGTGCGGAGGGAGGAGGGAGCAGATGGTTCGCTGCTGTGTCGTCCTGCTGATGTGGCTCGCGATCGGTCCCGCCGCCGCGGATCCTTACCCGGTCCGGCCGGTGCGCATGGTCGTGCCCTTCACGCCTGCGGGGGCAACAGACGTGCTGGCGCGCCTGGTGGGCGACGCGCTCGGTAAGCGCGTCGGGCAGCCCGTGATCATCGAGAATCGACCGGGTGCAGGCGGCAACATCGGCGCACGCATCGTGGCCAAGGCGCCGCCCGACGGCTATACGCTGATCATGGCGCCCACCTCGATCTACGCAATCGCCATGACGCTGTACGCGCAGCCCGGATACGACGTGGTGCGGGATTTCGTGCCGGTGTCCTCCGTCGCGAATGCTTTGCACGTCCTGGTGGTCAATCCCGCCGTGGGCGTGGGCACGGTGAAGGATCTGCTGGCGCTCGCGAGGCAACGCCCCGGCGACCTCAACGTCGCGTCCCAGGGCACCGGAACGGTGTCTCACCTGGAGGCGGTCATGCTGCAGCAGATGGCCGGCATCCAGATGGAGCACATCCCTTACAAGGGGAGCGCACCTGCGGTGCTGGACCTGCTGGCCGGGCGCGTGCAGGTGATGTTCGACAGTGTCGCGTCCACGCTGCCGCACATCCGTGCAGAGAAGCTGAAACCGATCGCCGTGCCTACCTTGCAGCGCGTGAGTGTCCTGCCCGGGATCCCTACGCTGGACGAGTCCGGCCTGACGGGCTACCGGGCGGAGTCCTGGCTCGGCATTCTGGTGCCGGCCGGAACGCCGAGGCCGGTGGTGGACAGGCTGAACCGCGAGCTGGTCGCGATCCTCGCCGATCCCCACATGCGCCAGCTGTTGACAGAACGCGGCTTCGAGCCGCAATCGAGCACGCCGGAACAGTTCGCGGAGCGCATCCGCGAAGAACTCGTGTCATGGGGAAAGGTGGTGAAGGCCTCGGGCGCCACCGTTGAGTAGCCTCTACTGCCTACTACAGTACCGCTCACCACGAAGACACGAAGAAGACTAACCAAGCGGCGCAGTGGTGATACTGATGGCATTCGAAAGGACCGCATGAGCGACCTTGACGCGCACTTCTTCAAGCGTTTCTTCGTGCCTGCGTGTCTTCGTGGTGAGAGGTAAGCATCCAATGTCTGGCGCGCTGACCGGTATTCGTGTGCTGGATCTCAGCCGCATCCTCGCAGGGCCATACGCCACGCAGATGCTGGCCGATCTCGGGGCGGAGGTCATCAAGATCGAACGTCCGGGAACAGGCGACGACACGCGCGCCTGGGGTCCGCCTTTCCTCAAGGACCGGCAGCAGCGCGCCACTCGCGACAGCACCTACTTCTTGTCCTGCAATCGCGGCAAGAAATCGGTGACTGTAGATCTGTCGCGCCGCGAAGGCCAGGAGATCGTCCGGCGGCTGGCACAGCACTGCGACGTGGTGACCGAGAACTACAAGGTCGGCGACCTGGCCCGCTACGGCCTGGACTACGCCGCGCTGAGCACGCTCAACCCGAGCCTGGTGTATTGCTCGATCACCGGCTACGGTCAGACCGGCCCCTATGCCCAGCGGCTTGGCTACGATCCCATCGCGCAGGCGCTGGGCGGCATGATGAGCGTGACCGGCGAGCGAACCGGGAGGCCGCAGCGCGTCGGCGTGGCCGTGGTGGACGTCCTGACCGCTGCCCACGCTGTGATCGCCATCCTCGCAGCGCTGCGCCATCGCGATGCGACGGGGGAGGGGCAGCACGTGGACCTGGCTCTCCTGGACGTGCAGGTCGCCGCGATGATCAACATCGCGCAGGCCTATCTGTCCGCGGGCGTGGTCGCCCGCCGCAACGGTAACGAGCATCCGAGCGTGACCCCGTCGCAGTCCTTCCAGTGCGGCGATGGGCTCATCATGCTGGCGGCGGCGAACGACGGGCAGTTCGCCCGGCTGTGTCAGGCCGTTGGAATGCCGGGGCTGGCCAACGAGCCATGCTTCGTGGACAACGCCGCGCGGGTGCGCAACCGCGATACCCTCACGCAGCTCCTGCAGACCGTGTTCGCCCGGGGCACCGTCAAGGAGTGGGTGGATCGGCTGGTTGCTGCCGGTATTCCGTGCGCTCCGGTGAACGACATCGCCGCCGTGTTCGACGATCCGCAGGTGCGCGAGCGGCAGATGCGCATGGAGGTGGACCATCCCGAGGCCGGGCCGTTGGGGCTGGTGGCGAGTCCGCTGCGGCTGTCGGCGTCGCCGGTCACCTATCGGTTGCCGCCGCCGCTGCTGGGCCAGCACACTGATGAGGTCCTCACACAGGTGCTGGCGATGGCGCCCGCCGAAATCGCGGCCTTGCGGGAGGCGGGCATCGTCTAGCCCTGGGCTAGCTCAATACGGGCGGCCGCCGGCCTCGCTGCGAGGATTCGAGCAGGGTTCTGGAACGCTCAGTTGTCCGACGCCCTGTCACGGCGGTTGTCGCGAATAATGCCCTGGGTTGCAGCGAGACGATCACGTGCCTCCTGGACCCGGGCGGAGCAGTCCACCTTCTTGCTGCCGCGCAGGGACACGATCTCCCGCCGCATGACGTCGTTGAACTTGGCGCTGCCGAGCTGCACGTTGTGCGGCTCCATCCCAGTTGCGGCCAGCAGCATCATCGTGTTGGCCTTGAGCTGCTCCGACATCGGCTCCTCGTCGCAGACGCGCGCGTATGCAGCAGAGGAGGCGTTGTCCTCCAGGATCCGGTTGAGATCTGCATTCATGTCGGCCTGCGCAGTGCTGGCGATGGCCAGCGCGGCGGCGGCCACAGTGGTGCGAACGGTCATTGGGTTCTCCGAAGGCTCGGCCACGCGGGCGGGTTCTTGTTTGGCAGCGGGTTGCGCTGGCATGTTAGTCCCGGTGCGGCCATCCGCGGTTCCGGACAGGGAGTTCGCGGACCAAATTGCGGCGATTATAAGCGCTCGGGGTGCGGACGTGGTTGCCGTCTCAGCCCGAGTGGGACTGGTGGCGGAGTACTGTGAGCCTCCCTGCGGGCCCGCACCTTCCTTGACGATTCGTTCTGCCCCCGGTGTTATCGCCTGACCGCTTTCCGGCAGCCTACCCCGGACGCCCCAATTTTTCCGTTGCTAAAGAGTTGCCCGGCAGGCTGCTTGACGCCCAGAATGAGCGGGTGTTACATAACCACAGTGGCCGTAACTGCGATTTCACACGTCTTGCGTAGAGTCGCGCTCTGATTCATTGTTCTGGGCAGGAACGGCCGGCCCCGCGCATGTCCGGACCAATGCGCCAGGTCCGGGCTGGCGGGGCGTCGCCATTGGCAGACATCTCATACTCTAAAGGCGCACATGTCCAGTCACTCTCATCGCGGCTTCACCCTGCTCGAGCTGCTGGTGGTCATCGTGATCATCGGCCTGCTCGCCGGCTACGTGGCGCCGCGCTATTTCGCCCAGGAGGGCAAGTCGAAGATCCAGGTGGCGCGGGCGCAAATCGATGCGTTCGAAAAGGCGCTCGACACCTACCGTCTCGACACCGGGCGCTATCCCACCACCGAGCAGGGGTTGGCGGCGCTGAACACGCGGCCGAACGACGAGCCCAAATGGAACGGTCCCTACCTGCGCAAGGCCGTGCCCAATGATCCCTGGGACAAACCATATGTCTACAGGCAGCCTGGCGAGCGCGGGGAATTCGATCTCCTCTCCCTCGGCAAGGACGGTCAGCCGGGGGGCACCGGCGAAGATGCCGACCTCAGCAGCAACTGACCCTTCGGCTTCTGCGTTGGGCAGCGATCGGGCTGCCCCGACAGGGCGGCGCTGCGCCGCGGACCTGTCTCCGCCGGCTGCCTCGACAGTCTCCTGCCGGGGCGAACTCAGAGGATAGGGCAGAGACGTGCTCTGCGCCGACTCCCGAGGTGTCGAGCCGCACTTGGCCCGGGTCATGTGTCACACTTCTTTCTAACCTTCTTCCTCCTCGCCTGACTCCCAATGCGCTACGAGGTCAAAGCCGTCAAGGCCGGGGGAGTCGTGGTCTCGCTCGGACTGGACGCACGTGATGACCGTGACGCCAACCGGCAGGCGCAGTCGCAGGGCTACACGGTGCTCGCAGTCCGGCGCGCCGGCAGGGCCGCCCTGCCGAGCCTGCGTGCCGCGCGCTTCCCGCTGGTCCTCTTCACCCAGGAGCTGCTGGCGCTGCTGCGCTCTGGGATCAGCCTGGTGGAGGCGCTGGAGACGCTGGCCGAGAAGGACTCGCGAGCCAGCTCCGGCCCGGTGCTGGCCAGCCTCCTCGAGAAGCTACGCGAAGGGCAGTCGTTCTCCAGTGCGCTGCAGGGCGCGCCCGAGGCGTTCCCGGACCTGTACGTCGCCACCGTGCGCGCCAGCGAGCGCACCGGCAACCTGTCGGAGGCGCTGACGCGGTACGTGGCCTATCAGACTCAGCTCGATGGGGTGAAGAAGCACCTCGTCAGCGCGTCCATCTATCCGGTGATCCTGATCGTGGTGGGCGGACTGGTGGGTCTGTTCCTGCTCGGCTATGTCGTGCCGCGCTTCTCCCACATCTACGAGGACATCGGCGGGGACCTCCCCTGGCTCACCCGCGTGCTGATGGTGTGGGGCAAGTTCGTCGAAGCGCGCGGCGGGATCTTGCTGGCAGGGATCGTCGCCGCGGCCGCCGGATTGGTGTTCTGGCTGCGCCAGCCGTCCGCGCGGCAGCTGATCGCACGCCAGATCATGCGCTTCCCCACGATCGGCGAGCGTGTGCGGGTATACCAGCTCACCCGCTTCTACCGCACGGTCGGCATGCTGCTGGCTGGCGGCACGCCGGTCACCCAGGCGCTTTTCATGGTATCGGGGCTGCTCGATCAGGAGCTGCGCCAGAGACTGGACAGTGCCATCAAGCGCATCCGCGAGGGCCAGCCCATCTCCGTATCGCTGGACGGGCAGCTGCTCACCACACCGGTAGCGCTGCGCATGCTGCGCGTGGGCGAGCGCACCGGCCAGATGGGTGAGATGATGGAGCGCATCGCCGCGTTCCACGAAGAAGAGCTGGCGCGTTGGGTGGAGCGCTTCACGCGCACCTTCGAGCCCCTGCTCATGGCCTTGATCGGCGTGGTGATCGGCGGCATCGTCGTGCTCATGTACTTTCCCATCTTCGAGCTGGCGGGGAGTATGCAGTGAACCCGCGCGAGCTGGAATCGGTGTCCCATATCCTGCCCGACGAGATCGCGCGGGCGCGCCGCATGGCGCAGGCGAGCGGCAAGCCGGCCATCGAGCTGCTGGAGGAAGCGGTGGGGCTGCCCGCCGAGGGTTTCGTCGCCGCGCTCGCAGCCACGCTCGGCTACGATGTGCTGGCCATGGCGGAGATGGATCGGCTCTCCCCGGCTTTCGATCTGCTTCCCTATACCGAGGCCCTGGCGCGCGGGTGCGTGCTGTTCCGCAACGGTGCCGATGAGGAGTTGGTCCTCGCCTTCGGCGATCCCTTCAATGCGAGCCTGCGGCCATGGGCCGAAGAGCGCATCCCGGCCGCCGTGCATTGGCGGCTGGCGCACGTGGCGGATGTCTCTGCCTTCCTCGCGCGCCACGGCGAGACCATGCGCGCGATGGACTCGCTCCTGACGCAGGCAGTGCGGGAGGAGGGCGGCCGCAGCCGGCTGGAAGAGCTGTCGCTCAAGACGATCAGCGAGGACGAGAGCCCGGTCGTGCGGCTGGTGCACTCAACGCTCTACGATGCTTTGAAGGCTGGCGCCAGCGACATCCACCTGGAGACCGCCGCCAATCAGCTCGTGATCAAATATCGGCTGGACGGCGTGCTCAGCATGATGGGGACGGCGCCCGGGCTGGATACGGCCGAGCAGGTCATCTCGCGCGTCAAGGTCATGGCGGAGCTCGACATCGCGGAACGGCGGGTGCCGCAGGACGGCCGCTTCAAGGTGCTGGCGCAGGGCCGCGAGATCGACTTCCGGGTCTCGGTGATGCCCAGCATCTTCGGGGAGGACGCGGTGTTGCGTATCCTCGTCAAGCAGAGCCTGACCGATCACGTCAAGGCCCTGTCGCTGGATGCGCTGGGCTTCGACAGTCATTCCGTCACCACTTTGCGACGGCTGTCGGCCGAGCCCTATGGCATGCTACTGGTGACGGGTCCGACCGGCAGCGGGAAGACCACCACGCTGTACGCCGCCATCACCGAGATCAACCACGGCTTCGACAAGCTGATCACCATCGAGGACCCGGTGGAGTATCAGCTTCCAGGTGTGCTGCAGATCCCCGTCAACGAGAAGAAGGGCCTGACCTTTGCGCGCGGGTTGCGCTCGATCCTCCGCCACGATCCCGACAAGATCATGGTGGGCGAGATCCGCGATCCCGAGACGGCGCAGATCGCGGTGCAGGCGGCGCTCACGGGACACCTGGTATTCACCACGGTGCACGCCAACAACGTCTTCGATGTGATCGGGCGCTTCATGCACATGGGTGTGGACCCCTACAGCTTCGTGTCGGCGCTGAACGGGATCGCCGCCCAGCGCCTGTTGCGGCTGAACTGTGTCCATTGTGCACAGCCTGTGAAGCCGGACGAGCAGTTGCTCGCTGAGTCGGGGTTGACCGCCGAGCAAGTGCACGGGTGGGACGTGCGGGCAGGGCGCGGCTGCGGGCACTGCCGCGGCACCGGGTTCCGCGGCCGCAAGGCGATCGCCGAAATCATGGTGCTGAACGACGAGATCCGGGAGCTGATCGTGGCCCGCGAGCCCATCCGGCGCGTCAAGGATGCTGCGCGGCGCACCGGCACGCACTTCCTGCGCGAGACTGCGCTGGACGTGGTGCGGGCGGGGGTGACCAGCTTGCAGGAGATCAACCGCGTGACGCTGGTGGGGTGACCCCCGCGGAACGATTTGAGGGACGACGGACAGTGGCCGTAGGACGAAGGTGAACGGATGAAGGCCGAAGGGCCTGGGAAGCGGATCGCCTCTATTGCCTCTATTCCCGCCCCTCACTCAGTACTCGCAACTCAGCACTCAGCACTTTTCTCAATCATGCTCTGGCCCACGCACCTCGAAGTTCTGCTCCGCCCTGGCGAGATCCGGGTGGCGCAGCGGCGTGCGCTGTTGCCGGACCGGGGCGCCAGAGTCGAGGTGTATCCCGTCGGCACGCAGCCGGACGTCGAGCCGTGGCGTGCGAGCGTCGATGCGCTGGACACAGTGTTGCTAGAAGCAGCGTCGTCGGCGTCTGTGCACCTGATCGTATCGGACCACTTCCTGCGCTATGCGCTGGTGCCCTGGAACGAGAATCTTGTGGACGACGGCGAGCGCCTGGCCTTTGCCCGGCTTGCCCTCCAGGAGACCTTTGGGAGCATCTCCGGAGACTGGTCCGTCGCGCTGGATCAACAACCGGCAGGACAGAACTCCTTCGCCTGCGCGATGGATCGCGCGCTCCTTCAGGCGCTGCGCGACACGGTCAGCCGCCGCCGCATGCGGCTGCGGTCGGTGCGCACGGTGCTCGCCGACCGGATCAACCGGCATCGCAGGGGGATGAAGGAACAGGTGTTCTGCCTCGCGAGCCTCGAGCCCGGGCGCCTGACGCTGGCCTTCCATGGCGAGGACGGCTGGATCGCCGTCCGGGCGCGCAGGGTGAGCGGGAGCCTGGAGGATTCCCTTGCGAGTGTGCTCAGGCAGGAGGCAGCGGCGGTGGGCGCGGTCGACGGCGGAACGCTGTATCTGATCGCCGAGGACGCGGCTGCGCTGCCGACTTTCGCGTTGCATTCCTGGCAGGTCACGCCGCTCGACGATTTCCGCAGGCCAACGGTGGCGGCTGGCCAGCTGGCCCCCGCCGACTGACGCGACGGTTACCCGATGGCGCACATTTCGCCGGTCGACCTCGACTTCCTGCGCACGGGCAGACAGATGTCGCGCCTCGCGCCGTGGCTGCTACTGGCCGGGATCGTTGCGGGTGCGGTTGCGTTGCTCGAACAGCGCCACCTTTCCGCGGAGCTCAAGGCACGTGAGGCACAGATCGAGGAGATTCGCAGCATGTCGCGCCGGACACGACCGGCCCTCGAGACACAGGAGTCCGACAGCCCGGAGGTGCGCGACCAGATCAAGAAGGCCAACGTCGTGCTCGGGCAGATCAACGTGCCCTGGAGCGAGCTGTTCGAGGCCATCGAGTCGGCGGACGAGGGTAACGTCGCGCTGCTGCAAGTGCAGCCCGATGCCCGCAGCCGTACGGTGCTGATGGGCGGCGCGGCGCGTGACCTCTCGGCAGTACTGTCCTACATGACGCGGCTGCAGCGTACGGATCGGCTCGAGGATGTGGTGCTGGTCAGCCACGAGATCAAGCTGAAGGAGCCGGGAACGCCCGTGGAGTTCCAGCTTCTCGCCAAATGGGCGGAGGCTGGCCGGTGAGGCGCGGGGCGCTGAGCGCGCGGTATCTGAGCTGGACCATCAAGCGCGGTCTGCTCCGTCTGCGCTGGCCCGGCCTGCTCGGTGCGGCGCTGCTGGTGCTGGCAGTGGGCTTTGCGCTGTTCGGCGTCCAGTCTGCTCGCGACC
>DAIQQA010000188.1:0-6336 GCA_036787045.1 Burkholderiales bacterium
CTTCGGCGCGTTGCTGGTTCCCTGCATCGCGGGCTTGTTCAACGGTGCTTTCTTTAACGAGCACGCGATACTGGCGATGGCGCTGATCGGGATCTATCTATCGTCCAGGCGCCGCGCCGCGACGGGGTTCAAGGGGTGCTAACCGCCGACATGACGTGCTCAACGTCGATGGAGCGCATGCAACGATTATCGTTACACTCTCCGGGACGGCGCTGACAGCGCCGGACCCATTGGATCTCGCGTTTGAAAAGCACGCGCTGGTCGCGGCATGGAAACGGATCGATGGTAACGCCGTGCGCAGGCGCGTGCCGCCAGAATTCGCCGTTGCCGCAAATGATGTGCGAACCGGGGCCGAACAAGACTGCCGTGAGGGTGCCGGTGACCCGGCCGAGATGCGCGACGCCAGTGTCCGGACTCACGAGCAAACGCGCGTTCTTTACGAGATGCCACATCTGCGCCAGCTCGAGCCGGCCGGCGAAGGACGGAAACCGATGCTCGGGGTCGATCTCGTCCACATATTTTTGTTCGCCGGGACCACCGCTCCAGACGACACGATACTCGAGCTCGGTCAGCTTTGTGGCAAGCGCACGCCACTTGGCCGGTTCCCACAGTTTGAGCGGCGTGCTCGCTCCGACGTGCAGCACGCAGTAAGGCTTAACCGGTAATTCGAATGGCCTGAACTCGGGATCCGGCCATTGCTTGGTCTCGTACACGGGCGGCGGAGGCCCGGGCACCAAGCCCGCCACCATATCGCCCCAAGCAGCGGGCTCGTTCGGATAAGGCAGCAAACGATCCACTGGCCAGCTCTTGTATGCCGGCCGATCGCCGGCAAACGCGACAATCCAATGGGCGTCGAGCGCGCGCGCCAGCCAACTGTACCGATTGTCGCCTGGGACGATTGCCAAATCGAATCCGCGATGACGCAACAGGCGCCGTACCGAACCGAGATTCCTTAGACCGTACGGCAATACGTCGACCCCGTACGGGCGCCCCTGGTATAACGCGGCAAAGGCGGTGGGCACGGTCATCACTATCTGGGCATCCGGATAACGGGCGCGCAGCTTGGCGAGCAAAGGTGACAGCATCAGTGTGTCGCCGAGCAACAGATGATGCGCGATCAGAACCCGTGCCGGCGTGTTGGGCTCGCGGCGCCGAGGTTGCTTGATCGTGTTCCAAAGCGCCATGAAGCCGATCAGCGCGCGAGACGGCGTGCGGCTTGCCACGATCACCTCTCCCCGATTACGCCACCCTGCAAAGCAGATGCGCGTGCTGCTTTTTCTGAACGGCGCGGCAACTCGGGATCACTCCACAAACGCTAGATCGCGAGACGCAAGGCTTCGGCATTCCCTATCTTCGCCCAGCTTGGAAAACGCATCCATTAAGGCTGGACGGCCTCGCTGCCAGGGTGTTATGCGACGCCCGCCTCGTGCGCCTGCCGGTCGGCATGATAGCTGGAACGCACCAGCGGCCCGCAGGCCGCGTGCGCAAAGCCCATCGACATCGCCTCACGCTCGTAGTCCTTGAACCGCGCCGGCTCGACGTAGCGCAGCACCGGAAGATGCCCCGGCGTGGGTTGCAGGTACTGGCCCACGGTCAGCATGTCCACATCGTGCGCGCGCAGGTCGCGCATCACTTGCAGGATCTCGTCGTCGGTTTCCCCCAGGCCGACCATGATGCCGGACTTGGTCGGGATGACCGGGAAGCGGGCCTTGAAGTCCTTCAGCAGCTTGAGCGAGTGCGCGTAGTCCGCGCCCGGTCGTGCCTGTTTGTACAGCCGCGGGACGGTTTCCAGGTTGTGGTTCATCACGTCGGGCAGCCCTTCCCTGAGGGCATCGAGCGCTCGCTCCAGCCGCCCCCGGAAGTCTGGCGTCAGCACCTCGATGCGCGTGGCAGGCGAGTGCTCGCGCACGGCGCGAATGCAGGCGGCGAAGTGCCCGGCCCCGCCGTCGCGGAGATCGTCCCGGTCGACGCTTGTGATCACCACGTACTTCAGGTGCAGGTCGGCGATAGTGCGCGCCAGCTGGAGCGGCTCGTCGGCATCGGGCGGCTTGGGCCGGCCGTGGGCGACGTCGCAGAACGGGCAACGGCGCGTGCACAGGTCGCCGAGGATCATGAAGGTGGCCGTACCCTTGCCGAAGCACTCGCCGATGTTCGGACAGGAGGCCTCCTCGCAGACGGTGTGCAGGTCGTGATCGCGCAGCTTGCGCTTGACCTCGTAGAAGGTCTGGCTGTTGCCCGCCTTCACCCGGATCCACTCCGGCTTCTTCAGCGGTGCGATGGGAATGACTTTGACCGGGTTGCGCGCTGTCTTGGCGGCGCCGGTCTGGCCTTGCTCGAGATCGCTCATGCCTGCGTGCTCAGTTGTTCCACCACCTTCTCGACCAGCCGCTCGCCGAGCAGTTCCGCAGAGGCGTCGATGCCCAGATCGGTTGTGCGGGTGACCGCCAGCCCCGGATAGCCGCACGGATCGATGCTGCCAAAGGGCTCGAGGTCGACGTCGACGTTGAAGCTCAGGCCGTGATAGCTGCAGCCGCGGCTCACTCGCAGACCCAGAGCGGCGATCTTCTCGCCCCGCACGTACACGCCCGGTGCACTCTCCCGGCGCTGTGCCGGCACGCCGTACTCTGCGAGCAAGTCTAGCACGGCCTGTTCCAGCCTCTTTACCAGCTCCCGCACCGTGAGGTTGCGCCGGCGCAGGTCGACGAGGGTATAGACGACGACCTGGCCTGGGCCGTGATAGGTGATCTGTCCGCCGCGATCGACCTTGACCAGGGGGATGCCGTTGTCGGTCCGCGGCAGATGCTCGCTGCGGCCAGCGACGCCGTAGGTATACACGGGGGGGTGCTGGAGGACCCATAACTCGTCGGGCATTGTTTCCGTGCGAGACAGCGTGAAAGCCTTCATCGCTTGCCAGGTCTGCACGTAGTCGGTCAGGCCGAGGCGG
Source organism: Burkholderiales bacterium (assembly GCA_036787045.1). Classification (GTDB taxonomy): domain Bacteria; phylum Pseudomonadota; class Gammaproteobacteria; order Burkholderiales; family SHXO01; genus SHXO01. Next base: position 2,945 of record DAIQQA010000188.1, read on the forward strand.
CGGACGAGGGGGCTCGGGGCGCGAGGTGTGAGGCGTGAGGCGTGAGGCGGGTCCGAACCTGCCGTTACCAGCTTAACCATGGATCGAGGTCTCTGTTCCCGACGGCCTCATTGCCGCTATCGGTCAGTGACGAACCTCAGCTCGTCGTTCCAGGGCTGCCCGCGAGGGCAGAACCCGGAATGACGGCGTTTGGCCCCCCTCGCTCGTTGGCCGGGTTTCGTCAGTAATCCGGTGCCCTCGTGTGCGGTCGTCATGGTTCACAGGACCATGACCACGGACGGATGCCCGCTCAACTCGGTATACAGGGCGTCGAGTTGCTCCCGAGAGGTGGCGGTGATGACGCACGTGAGGCTCAAGTACGCGTTCTTCCGGCTGGGTCGGGTCTGAACGGTGGCCGGATCGAAATCGGGTGCGTGACGTTGGACGATCGCAACGACTGTCTGCGCGAAGCCCGGCTGGTTCCTTCCCATGATCTTGATGGGAAACTCGACCGGATACTGGATCGGGGAGGCTTCCGGCTCGCTCATCAGGCGTGGCGTGGCGTTCAGGCGTGCGTCGGCGCGCCGCCCGCCAGCTCCTTCTTGAAGTCGCGGAACAGGGCGTACATGCGCCGGAACACCGGCCCGGGGGCGCCGCCCCCCACGGGCTTGCCGTCCAGGCTGTTGACCGCGAGCACTTCCCTGGTGGCGGAGGTCAGCCACAGCTCGTCTGCGTCGCGCAGCTCTGCCTCGCTCACCGGGCGCACTTCGACCGGCATGCCGGCCTTGGCCGCAAGCTCCAGAACGACATCGTAAGTCGTGCCCGGCAGGATGAGATTGCTCTTGGGCGGCGCGAGGATGACACCATTGCGCACCAGGAAGACGTTGCTCGCCGAGCCTTCGGTCAGCCAGCCGTCGCGGATCATGATGGTCTCGTTCGCGCCCGCCTCGACTGCGAGCTGCCGCATCAGCACGTTCCCCAGCAGCGCGATGGACTTGATGTCGCAGCGCAGCCAGCGATTGTCGGCGGCCGTGATGGCGGCCACGCCATTCGCGACCGCCTCGGGAGAAGGCGTGGACAGCGCGTTTGTCATCATGAACACAGTCGGTTTCGCGCCCTTCGGGAAAGCGTGATCGCGCTTGGCCACGCCGCGGGTGACCTGCAGATACAGTCCCTGATCGGCGTGCGGACAGCGTGCGATCAGCTCCAGAATGAGCCGGGACCATTCCTGGTCGGCATACGGGTTGGCCAGCCGGATCTGATCGAGGCTGTACTGCAGGCGCCGCAGGTGCTCCTGCAGCCGGAAGGGACGCCGCGCGTACACTGGGACTACCTCGTAGACCCCGTCGCCGAAAATGAAGCCGCGATCGAGGACCGGGACCCGTGCTTCGTCCATGCGCAGGAAGCTGCCGTTGAGGAACACGATGCTGTCGGCAACGTCGGTGGGAATGTCGAACATCTTTAGTCTTCGCCCCTCACCCCAGCTCCCTCCCGCAAGGGCAGAGGGAGGATCGGTTGTACAAGAGTCGCAGGTTGGTTGTGACCGCTTGCCTTGCGAGGCAAGCCGCTCTCAGTTGAACAGCAGCCGTAAGCCGTCCCATATGCGCACGAAGATATTGGCCACCGATACGCTCTCCAGCGCCACCACAGGATACTCGCCCAGCGGCTGGCCGTCGAAGGCGAGCCGCAGCATGCCCACGCGCTGCTGGCGGCTCACTGGGGCCAGCAACGGCTGCAGGCTCGTCAGGGTCGCTTTCAGCAGATCGCTGCGGCCCCGCGGGACCGAGACATACAGATCCTGGTCGAGCCCGGCCTTGAGCCGGCTGGCGCTGCCCTTCCAAACCGGCAGCTCGGCGACCGTCGCGCCCTGCGGGTAGAGACGAACGGTCTGGTAGTGCTGGAACCCGTAGTTCAACAGCCTCTGCGCCTGGATGGCGCGGGCATTCTCCGACGCCGTGCCCATGACCACTGCCAGCAAGTGGCGTCCAGCGCTGCGCGCTGTTGCGATCAGGCAATACCCCGCGTTCTCTGTGTGGCCGGTCTTCAGCCCGTCCACGCGTGGGTCGCGCCCGAGCAGAACGTTGCGGTTGGGCTGCGTGATGCCGTTGTAGGTGAACGTGCGCAGTCCGTGCAGCGGCAGGAATGCGGGGAAATCGCGCACCACTGCTTCCGCCAGCCTGGCCAGGTCGCCGGCCGTGGAGTAGTGGTGGGGATCGGACAGGCCGGTCGCATTGGTGAAGCGCGTGCCGGTCAGGCCCAGACGCTGCGCCTGCGCGTTCATGCGTCGGACGAACTCCTCCTCGCTGCCGGCGACGCCCTCGGCCAGCGCAATCGTAGCGTCGTTGCCAGATACTACGATCAGGCCGTGGAGCATCTCCTCCACAGAGGGCGTTGCGTTAGGCTCCAGGAACATGCGCGAGCCGGGCATCTTCCAGGCCTTCACCGAGACGGGCAGGCGCTGATCGAGCGTGACCTGCTTCTGCCTGAGAGCTTCGAACACGACGTAGGCCGACATGAGCTTGGTGAGGGACGCGGGCTCGACGCGCTCGTCGGCACGCTCGGACGCAATCACTTGCCGGCTCTGCAAATCCAACAGCAGCCAGGCCCTGGCTTCGATGGAAGGCAGTGGGGCGGCGGCAGGCAAGGCCCCGAGCGCGGGCTGGGCGGACGCGACGGGTGCCCAGCAGAGCAGGACCAACAGGGACGCGAGGAGGGACGGGATGAGGCGCTGCATGCGAGGCCGAAATTATACGGCAGTGACGCGCGCCCCCGCCCCCGTCGCCTGCTCTGGTATCTTATGCAGGGCCTGATCAAGCACTGTCGTTCCCGCGGAAGCGGGAACCCAGGCTGCTCAAGCACTTCTGGATCCCCGCCTGCGCGGGGATGACAGTTAATCAGACCTGTCCTAAAGCGGCTGTCCAACGTGAATGCGAGGAGCAGGGTGAAGCGGAAACCGAGTGTTGCGGGCGCGCTGGTCGCGCTCTGGTTGATGGGCGCTGGGTCTATTGCCTGCGCGGGTGTGGAAGTCTCCGACGCATGGGCGCGCGCGACGATGCCGGGCCAGAAGGTTGCCGGCGTCTACATGCAGCTGCGCAGCGACGTAGAGGCCAGGCTGGTAGGCGTCAAAAGCGATGCCGCCAGGACCGCCGAGGTCCACCAGATGAGCCACGAAGGCGGCGTGATGCGGATGCGGCGCCTGGAGTCGCTTGACCTGCCCGCGGGCAAGACGGTGATGCTCGAGCCGGGCGGCTATCACCTAATGCTGCTCGACATCGTCCGGCCGCTCAAGGCGGGTGACCGCGTTTCGGTGACGCTGGTGCTGGAAGAAGCCGGGAAGCGCGTGGAGCTCCCGGTACAGGCCGAGGTGCGGTCGGTGATGAAGGAAGACGAGCACAGCCATCACCAGTGACGGG
>DAIQQA010000188.1:6436-8907 GCA_036787045.1 Burkholderiales bacterium
CGCCACGTCCCCAGAACCGCCTCTTCACGGCGCAGGCTCGCCAGGATCTCCCGTCCGCCTTGCAGGACGACTGCGGGGTTGGGGTGGTCGAGCTCGCGCGCGATGGTCGCGAGTGCCGCGGCGCCGGTGCGGCTGCCCTCGTGCAGAAGGGCCACCAGCCGGGCGCTGACAGCGTTGAGCACGAGGAAGCGGACGCGGTCTTGCAGATCGCGGAACACCAGGATGTGGGTGGGATCCGGATCGGGCTCCTTTGGCCGGAAGCGCGGGCCGATCCGGTGGACCGCGTAGGGATAGGTCAGCAGCATGGCCACGGGGTTGAGCGCGGGTCGTTCGGCAAGCAGGTCACCGCCCGAGTCCACGCTGGTGAGATCGGGCTCGACCGGCGAGACGTCCAACGCCAGCTCCACCCACTCGTAGTGGGCGAGGTCGGGCAGGAACGGTGGATCGTCGGGATGGCCGGCCCTCGCAGTCCGTAGCCAGGTGACGAACTCCTCGGGGATCTGGCGGAAGAAGGGGGTGCGGCAGCGGTGCCCGGCGAAGAAGGCGCGCACCAGCTTGCGCCAACGCCGCTCGCCCAGGATCTTGCGACAGACCGGGAAACAGGCGAGGAGAAAGCCCTCGATGTTGTTGAACAACAGCTCGTTGTATACCCGCATGCGCCGCGCCGGCACGCCCCTGGGGCGCGGGTTGGTGCGCGGCTCGCGGATGTGCGCGGCGAATGCGTACTGGTAGTCCTGGAACGGCGGCCGCGCCGCGCGGTCACGCGCGGCGGGCATGGACGGCAGGCAGATGCCGCTGCTGGATCTCGGCGATCTTCTCGACCTCAAGCACCAGCCGGTCGAGCGGCGGGATGTTGAAGTCGCGCTCGAGCAGCGTGGGCTGCACCCCGAAGAGGTCATAAGCGGTGTCGAGCAACGCCCAGACCGGGTCGATCACGTCCTCGCCGTGCGTGTCGATGATCAGGTCCTCGGCTTCACGGTAGTGGCCGGCCATGTGCATGTAGACGACCCGCTCGGCGGGCAGCCCGCGCATGAGCTCGACCGGGTCGTAGCCGAAGTTCACGCTGTTGACGTAGACGTTGTTGACGTCCAGGTGCAGCCAGCAGTCCGCCTCGTCCAGCACGGCGTTGATGAACTGCAGCTCGGACATCTCTGCGATCGGCGCCGCAACATAGAACGACGCGTTCTCGATGGCGATGCGCGACTCGAGAATCTCCTGCGCACGGCGGATGCGTCGGGCCACGTGCTCGACTGCGTCGGCAGTGAAGGGGATGGGCAGCAGATCGTAGAGCTGACCTTCGTCCGTCGTGTACGACAGGTGCTCGGTATACAGGCGCATACCGTGTGCGCGCATGAACTTGCGCACGCGCGTCAGGAACACTTCATCCAGGGGCGAGGGCCCGCCGAGCGACAGCGACAATCCGTGGCAGACCACGGGGTAACGCTCGGTGAACGGACGCAGGCTCTTGCCGCTGGCTCCCCCCAGGTCGATCCAGTTCTCGGGTGCGAGCTCGAAGAACTGGACGGCAGCGGGCACCCCGGCCTTCAGCGCAGGAAGCAGCTCGCGCCGAAGGCCGAGGCCGGCACCGTGAATGCCGATGGAGCTCACAGGGTGCCGTGGGACAGCTGCCTAGTTGGTGGCGCCGCCGGAGCCCTCTTTGGCTTTGTCACCGCCGCACTTACCGTCTTTGGCCTTGTCGCCGCCGCATTTCCCGTCTTTGGCTTTATCGCCGCCGCACTTGCCGTCTTTGGCCTTGTCGCCGCCGCACTTGCCTTCCTTGGACTTGTCGTTCTCGGCAACCTGATAGCCGCTCTTCAGCGAATCCAACTTGAAGGGGTTTTCGGCCGCGTTGACTGCCGGGGCGGCGGCCAGCGAAGCGGCGAACGCGGTGCCCAGCGCGAGCGTGAGGGCGGTTCTCTTGTTAGCCATGGTCTAGTCTCCTGGTGAGGTGTTTCGAGGGGGTGCCGCTTAGCGGCCTGGTTAAGACCGCGACGGGTCGGCCCGGTTCGCAGTCTACCCGCTTATACGGGACGCGCGGGCGGGACGGATGCGGCTAGTGCTGAGATACGTTGGCTTTACCGCTGACCACGAAGACACGAAGGCACGAAGAAAACCGGCACCAGGGGAAGCGTCGAACACCTCCCAGAAGCGCTTTTGCTCCAGGGATTTCTCGGGGTCCCCCCAGTTTTCCGGGAAGTTGCGCCAGTGATCGCGGTCCTGCGGATCGAAGAAGATCTCGGAGAACTCCTCGTCCGACTCGCCCGGGTCCTCCAGCGGCGCCTCGCGCGACTGGCGGCGGAACACGTCCACGATCTTGTGCTTGAGAATGCCGGTCAGCCAGGTACGCAATTGGGCCCGGCCCGAGAAGGCCGAACGACTCTCCATGGCGGCCAGCAGCGTCTCCTGCACGGCGTCTTCGGCCCGAGCCGGGTCGCGCAGATGTACCAGGGCGAAGCGGAACAGGTAATCCC
>DAIQQA010000189.1:0-8827 GCA_036787045.1 Burkholderiales bacterium
GATGGGTCCTGAGGCATTCAAACCCATCCCCGCCTCAGCCCACCTCAGCCCTCCCCTTGAAGGGGAGGGAGCCTCGGTCAACGCACATGCCCGTCGAGGAAGAGGGAGGTGCTCTCCGCCTGGCGCTCGGAAATCTCATCAACGAAGCAGGCTAGCTCACCTTCCTTCGCCTGGTTCCTCAGCGCGGGTTCCGGCGCGGTGCAGCCTGTCCTCGTCGTCGATCTGCCGCAGCAGCTCCTCGATCCGGCGGGCGCCGTCGGCACCGGCGAGCAGCTCCCGCGGTGCGCGGCCGCCCAGCTGCAGTCTAGGCCGGTCGAGCCACTCCGCCGCTGTCTTCGCATCGCCGAGCACGCGTGTGGCGAGCTCGAGGAGATAGGCCGGGTCATGTCGATGCATCGGGAAGTCCTCGGTTAGTCGAGCCGTTCGGGTTCTCCGGATAGCCGCATGATCTCGGCCCGCACGCGATCGCGCAAGTCCACCGCCGCGGCCCAGTCGGCTGCCGCTGGGGCGCAGCGGCACCCGAAGGCCACGGACACCGCACCTCTGCCGAGTGGAACTTCGCGTGGAACCGCGGGTGCTGAGGTCCGTCCGGGCTCGGTGCCCATTCAGTTATCACCACCGCATCCGACAAATGCGCACGGGGATGGTCGCGCACCCGCGGACAGCGGGTTTACAATCCATCGTCACCCGCCTGCTCGACCGAAGGGCGGCCACCTCGTGACTACCGGTGTAACGTAACCATGCTCCTGCGATAGCTCGTAGCGTGATGAACAACGCCAGATCGCACGCCGACCATGCTGCCGAACCCATGCATGGTCTCGGTCAATCCAGGAGTTGCGGGGCGCGTACGCCACCGAAGGGCCCGGCAAGGCACCCCGAAAGCACTGTTACATCAGGCCGTTAGGGGCAGATCATGCGCCCCCCGTGGCAGGCCCTTGACCGCGATCCGGAGCTGGCCCCGCAGACCGCCCGCGACGGCGCGCTGATCTTGGATCAACAAGGCTATATCCTGGACGCGAACGATGCGCTCTCCGAGATGCTGGGCTACACGCGAGACGAGCTCCTGGCCATGCGACTCGCCGACTTGGAGGAGACCCGGACCAGCAACCAGACCGAGGGGCACATCTGGCGCGTCTTTCGGCAAGGGTTCCAGGACTTCGCGACCCGCTTCCGCGCAAAGGATGGCCGCTTGGTGCACCTGCAGGTAAGCGCCTCGGCGGCACACGACGCCGGGGCCGCCCGCGCGTTCGCCTTCGTTCGCGAACTTGGGGACCGCAGTCCCGGCGAGCGAGCGATCGGAGCTGGGGAACAACGTTACCGGCTGCTGGTCGAGAATTCGCCCACCGCGATCTTCGTGCATGAATTCGGCGGGGTGTTCCGCTACGCGAATCCGGCGGCGGTCGAGCTGTTCGGCCTAGAAAGTGCGGATGCCCTGCTAGGCCGCAACTATCTGGAGTTTGTGCATCCCGAGGAGCGCGCCGAGGCCGAAACCCGCATGCGCCAGTTCACCGAGGGGCGGCGGCCAGCGGACTACGTGATCCGGAGGCTCGTGCGGCCGAGTGGCGAGGTGAGAATCGTTTCCACTACCGGCATCAGCTTTCGCGAGGGCGAACGCCAACTGGTGCAAGGGATCGCGCTGGATATCGACGTCAATGATTCGTATCTCCGCTTCACCGGCTACCCGCGGGAGGCGTTGATCGGCAAGACCACGCTGGAGCTCGGCCTGGTTGCCGACCCTGACCGGCGCGCCTGGCGAGCTGCCCGGATGCAGTCGGGCAGCCTGCGGGATGCGCCATCCCTGCTCAGGACTCGTAGCGGAGAGCTGCGCGACTGTCTGCAGACGAGCTTCGTGGTCCACATAGGCCACGACCGATGCTGGGTCTCGGTAATGCGGGGCGTGACGGAGGCGAAGCGGGTCGAACGTGCGCTGCAGGCGAGCGAGGGGCGGTTGCAGCAGGTCGTCCGGGTTTCCGGGATCGGTATCTTCGATCACGACCAGCGGACCGACGCCATCTACTGGTCGCCGGAGCAAAGACGCATCTACGGGTGGGACGCGGACCAACCCGTCACGTTGCAGAAGTTCATCGCCTGCGTTCACCCAGAGGATGTCGCACGCGTAGGCGAGGAGGTCCGACGCGCGCACTCTCCGGAGGGCAACGGCTTATTCGACATCGAGTATCGGATCATCCGGCGCGACGGGCAGACGCGCTGGCTGACCACCCGATCGCAAACCTTCTTCGAGGGCGAAGGCAGCGCACGCCGACCGGTCCGCACGGTGGGCGGAGTCATGGACATCACCGAACGGGTGGAGGCCGAACAGGCGATCCGGCATAGCGCGGCGCTCCTGGCGGAAGCGCAGCGGACCGCGCATCTGGGCAACTTCGAACGCAACCTGGTCACGGGCAAGGCGATATGGTCGGACGAAACCTACCGACTGCTCGGGTTCGAACCCGGCTCCGTCGAGCCGCGAATGGAGAGCGTGCTGAAGGTTGTTCATCCGGATGACCAGGAGGCGTTCGTGGCGGCCTACGAGCGCAGCCGCCGGCCCGAGAGCGGCGGAGATTACGCGGTCGAGCACCGGATGCTGTTACCCGACGGGTCGGAACGGATCCTCCGCCACCAGGCCAAGGTCACTTTCGACGAGACGGGCAAGCCGGTGCGAATATTCGGGACGTCGCAAGATGTCACTGAAGCGCGGCTGTCAGAGCGGGCATTGCGCGAGAGCGAGGCCCGATTCCAGACCTTGATCGAGACCGTGCCCGACGCGGTCGTCGTCCACGTGGATGGCCGCTACGTGTATGCCAACCCGGCGGCGCTCGACCTCTTGGGTCTCGCGAGCGCGGACGCGATAATCGGAAAGGATGCAGTGAGCATCGTCCATCCCGACTCCAGGGAGCTGGTTCGGGAGCGCATTCGCCGGCACCAGCTCGGCGAGCCAGTGCCGCGCAAGACCGAGCAGCGTTGGCTACGCTCGGATGGGACTGCGATCGACGTCGAAGTCACCGGGATCCCTTTTCTGCTCAATGGAAAGCGGGCGGTGCACGTGATGGCCCACGACATCACGGAGCGCAAACGCGCGGACCAGGAACTGCGGCTCGCCGCGACTGCTTTCGAGTCGCACGAGGGCATCTTTATCACCGACAGCAAGGGACGCATTCTGCGGGCGAACCGCGCGTTCACCGAGATCACCGGCTATTCGTCGCAGGAAGCCGCCGGACGCTCGGCCAGCATGTTGAGCAGCGAGCAGCATGACCTTGCTTTCCCACTGGCCGTCCAGGCTGCGCTCGACGATGTTGGCAGTTGGCAAGGCGAGATCTACTTCCGTCGCAGCAGCGGAGAGCTCTATCCGGTCTGGCAGAGCATCACGGCGGTGAAGCGCGATGATGGGCAGGTCACGCACTTCGTCTGCCACTTCCAGGACATCAGCGAGCGCAAGCAGGTGCAGGCACGGATCGAGCACCTCGCCTACCACGATCCCCTCACCCTGCTTCCCAACCGCTCAATGCTGCTCGACAGGTTGCAGCACGCGCTGGCGCGCAACCGCCGGCGCGGGCTGTACGGCGCGCTGCTATTCATGGACCTGGACAGGTTCAAGAACATAAACGATTCGCTCGGCCATCGGACGGGCGATCTTCTGCTGCGCGAAGTTGGCAGTTGCGTTGCCAGAGAGATCAGGGACGAAGACACCGTTGCACGCCTCGGCGGGGACGAGTTCGTCGTTCTGCTGGCCGATCTGGGCCAGAACCGCGACGCGGCCGCAAGCGAGGCGCGCGCGCTTGCCGAGAGAATTCATGAGGCGGTCTCGCGCAACTTCAACGTCGCGGGATACACGCTGCGGGTCGGGGCCAGCATCGGCGTGACCATGTTCCCGGTCGCCGATGAGACCGCCGACGACATTCTGCGCCACGCGGACATTGCCATGTACCGTGCCAAGGCCGCGGGCAGAGGCACAGTGTGTTTCTTCTCGCCCGACATGCAGGCGGCGGCGAGCGAGCGTCTGGAGCTCGAGGGCCAGCTGCGGCATGCGCTGGAACGGGGCGAGTTCACACTGCATTTCCAGCCGCAGGTTGAGTTCTCCACCGGCCGCATCCGCGGGGCCGAGAGCCTCATGCGATGGACGCGTCCGCAGCGGGGTGCGCTGTCACCGGGCTTGTTCGTTCCGGTTCTGGAAGAAAGCGGGTTGATTCTGGCTGCCGGCGAGTGGGTGTTGCGGAGCGCTTGCCGGACCGCCTCGCTTCTAACGCGATTCCGCGCCGACCTCAGGGTTGCCGTCAACGTCAGCCCTCGCCAGCTGCATCAGTCGAGCTTCGCAGAGGGCGTTCGCAGCATCCTGCACGAATGCTCGATCCGACCCGAGGCGATCGAGCTGGAGATCACGGAGGGCGCAGTCATCCAGGACGTGGATCACACGGTCAAGGTGATGACTGCTCTCAAGGACCTGGGCGTTCGCTTTTCACTGGATGACTTTGGCACCGGCTACTCCTCCTTGAGCTATGTGAAGCGCCTGCCGCTGGATACTCTGAAGATCGACCAGGCGTTTGTCCGAGATTGCACGACCGATCCCAACGACGCCGCCATCGTGCGTGCCATCATCGCGATGGCACACAGCCTGGGCCTGGACGTAATTGCGGAGGGCGTCGAACAGGATGCGCAGCATCGCTTTCTCCGAGAGCTGGGCTGCACTGCGTATCAGGGATTCCTGTTCAGCCCGCCCTTGCCGGAGGGGCAGTTTCTCTCCTTATTGCGCAGTGGCGGCGCCGGCCATGAAGGGGGCGGCTGAGAAGGAAGTGCAGCAGCAGGTACGCGCTCGGCTGCTGCGCTGGTTCGCCCGCGCCGGTCATCTCGACCACACTGATGCGCACGACATGGCGCGCTGGGACCACCGCGGGGGCTTCTCGCTGGATGCCTCGGTGTGCATTGACGGGGCCGACCGCACAGCTCTGGAGCGGCTGCTGCGCTACTGCGCTCGCCCAGTCTTCGCTCTGGAGCGCCTCGAGCAGCTGCGCGACGACCAGCTCATCTATCGCTTTCCCAAGCCCCGCGATCGCAAAGAAGGACGCTGACGGCGCCACAGCGCAGGCCGAGACCCTCAAGAAGACGTTGCAGGAAGCCGGCGCCGCGATCTACCAACAGGCCGGAGCGGCGCAGGCGGGCACTGCGCAGGCAGGCCCGAGCTGGCTGCGTCCGTTCCGCTTCGAGCGCATGCCGGAGCTGTCGCTGGCGTGGGAGGGGCGTATGCCCAAGCTCGATGTTGTCGACCGTGACAATGAGGTGCTGGTGCGGGTCGAAGTCCCCGGCGTGAAGAAGGAGGATCTGGAGATCTCGGTGACGGGCAACCTGTTCACCGTCAAGGGCCAGACCAGGCGCGAGGAGAAGGAGGAAAAGGGGGATTACTACCGTTGCGAGGTCTCCCAGGGCAGCTTCTCGCGGACCGTGACGCTGCCTGCCGACGTGAGAGAAGAAGGCGCCAAGGCCGAGCTGAAGGACGGCATGCTGGAGGTCACGCTGCAAAAGACCGAAAAGTCCAAGAAGCGCGCAATCAAGATCGACTGACAGCCTTCCGTGTTCGAGGCGGGCGACAGCGCGGCTGCTCGCCCGTCTGGTTCAGCTTCCCTCCCCCGGTTTGCCGCTGGGCGTGCGGGCGTGGTGCAGCCTGTCCTCGTCGTCGATCTGCCGCAGCAGCTCCTCGATCCGGCGGGCGCCGTCGGCACCGGCGAGCAGCTCCCGCGGTGCGCGGCCGCCCAGCTGCAGTCTAGGCCGGTCGAGCCACTCCGCCGCTGTCTTCGCATCGCCGAGCACGCGTGTGGCGAGCTCGAGGAGATAGGCCGGGTCATGTCGATGCATCGGGAAGTCCTCGGTTAGTCGAGCCGTTCGGGCTCTCCGGATAGGCGCATGATCTCGGCCCGCACGCGATCGCGCAAGTCCACGGCCGCGGCCCAGTCGCCGCCGTGTGGAGTCAGGGGTGTGCCGAACGTGACGGAGACGGCGCCGGAGCGCGGAAACCAGCCATCGCCGCGCAGGATCGATCGTGTACCGCGCAGCCCTATCGGCACAACCGGCAGGCCGGTGCGCGCGGCGACCAGGAACGTCCCCATGCGGAACTCGCGCAACCCCGGTCGCCGGTCGAAAGTGCCCTCCGGAAAGAATATCGGAGAGGCGCCCCCGCGCGCGGCTTGCTCGACGCGGCCCACATCCTCCACCCCCTGTCGGGGGTCGAGCCGCTCGACGAAGACGGCGTCGAGGCCGTGCAGGAACAATCGCGGGATCCAGCGCTGCGCGAACTCGCGCTTGGCGACGAACACGTAGCGATGCTGCGGCGGGAGCGCCGCCCCGAGGACGATGGCGTCGATATAGCTCGCGTGGTTTGCCGCCAGCACGTGCGGCCCTGCTGGGAGATTCTGCCTTCCCGTCACGCTCACGCGGATCCCGCTGAGTGCGGCCAGCAGCCGTGCTGCCCAATAGCAGATGGCGCGGCCGATAGGCGGCCGGCGCGCGAGCGCAACCAGTGCCCATGTCGGCACCGCCACCAGAAACAGCACCGCCCAGGCATAGCCGGCATATGCCAGCGCGGCGATCCCTCGCAAACCGCGGCGCAGCTCGGGGATCACGGCACTCAGGGCCAGGTGCGCGAACTGCAGGAACACGGGTGTCGCACGCGCGCTTGGCCCGCGCCGCTCGTAGTACTCCCGGCTGGCCGCGCGCCTGATCTTCCCGCTGGAGGTCTTCAGCACAGTGTGGGGCGGCGCCAGCACGACGTCGTCCGCAGGCAGCCCAACCAGGTCCACGGCGACCGCCTGGATCTCGCCGGTCAGGCGCTCGCGCGCAGCCGAGTCGGTCTCGCGCGATTCCGCCAGCACCACCAGGCGTTCGGTGCCGCTCGCCGGGTCCGGGCTCGCGAAGACGGCCACGCAACCCTTGCGGATCCCCGGGATGTTGCCGATCGCGATCTCGAGATCTTGCGGATGGATGTTGCGTCCGCCGCGGATGATCAGGTCCTTGACACGACCGGTGAGGTAGACCTCGCCGCCGGCGATGTACGCGAGATCGCCCGAGTCGAGCCATCCGTCGTGGAACAGCTTGCGCGTCAGCTCGGGGCTGCGGAAATAGCCGGCGGTGGTGGATGGGCCCTGGAACTCGAGGCGGCCTTCGATGCGATCGCCGACCTCTCTGCCGGTGCCGTCGACGATGCGGATCTCATGCCCCGGCAGCGGATGGCCACAGGAGACGACCCGTAACGCGGACGCGCCTTCACTGGTTGCCGGCACCGCGCGCCCTTCGCGCATGAGCGTGTCCCGGTCGATCGTATCGACGAGCGGGCCGCGCCCCGGTGGCGGAAAGGTCAGCGCCACCGAGCATTCCGCCAGGCCGTAGACCGGCATGAGCGCCTCGCGGCGCAGACCGTAGCGCGCGAAGCGGCGCGCAAATGCCTCCAGCGTGTCGGCGCTCACGGGCTCGGACCCGTTCATCGCGGCCCGCATGCTGGACAGGTCCAGGCCCTCCAGCGCCTGCTCCGGCAGCTTGCGCGCGCACAGCTCGTAGGCGAAGTTCGGGGCGGCGGTGAGGGTTCCGCGATGGCGGTGGATGGCACGCAGCCACCGGGTCGGGCGCGCAAGAAAAGCCAGAGGCGACATCAGCACGAGCGGTACACCGTAGTACATGGTGCCCAGCCATGCGCCGATCAGCCCCATGTCGTGATACAGCGGCAGCCAGCTTACGAACACGTCCTCGCCACCCAGCTGCAATGCGGGTCCGAAGCCGCGGATGTTGGCGAGCAGGTTGGCATGGGTCAGGGCCACGCCCTTGGGATTGCCGGTGCTTCCCGAGGTGTACTGCAGGAGCGCGAGATCGGATGTCGCGCGGGCGACGCGCTGCAGCCGGCCGGCACGCCCCGCGAGTTCCGCGGCTGTGACCACGCCGCGCAGAGACACAACCTGCGCGCGCAGCAGCAGGGACACCGGCTTGGCTTCGGGAATGGTAATCAGCAGGCGCGCCTGGCTGTTCGCCAGGATGCCGGCATGACGGCGGATGTGGTCCTCGATCTGCGTCAGCCGCGCCGGCGGATAGAGTGGAACGGGGATGCCGCCCGCGATCAGGATGCCGAAGAACGCGAACAGATACTCGCTGCCGGTCGGAAGCATGGTCGCGACCATCTCGCCCGGCTGCAGCCCCGAGGCAGCCAGGCCGGCTGCGATCTCGCTCGCACCGCGCTCCAGCGCACCGTAGGAGAGGTCCTCGACGCCATCGCCTGCCCCGTACAAATGGACGTGCAGCTGGTCGGGGTGCGCGCTGACGTGCCACGCGAGCACGTCGATGAGCGTCTGCGCATCGGCAGGCAAACCCGTGCTCGGCGGCACCGCAAGCGGGCGCAGCTGCGGAGCGCGGGTTTCAGCTACCGGGGCAGCATGCTGCAGGAGCAGGAGCACATCCCGCACCGTCTCGGCCGAAACCATCGCCTGCTCGGGCGCCGCCGCGCCGAAGGCGTGCTCGATTCGCAGCAGCAGCTCGGCGCGGGACAGACTGTCCAATCCGAGATCCTGCTCCAGGCGGCTGTCGAGGGTGACCGCCGGCCGGCGGTGCGGGTGCAGCTCGATGACGAGTGACTCGACCACCTCCAAGAGACGGCGCTCCTGGCCGGCCTCCGGCGCAGGTGGTGCCGTGCTGCTGAACTGGTGCGACATGCCTCGGGCCTCCCCATCCAGCGGGCCGCGCGGTCCCGCGCATGTGACCGGCGCGGTTGCAGGCAGCGTCCGCGCTGGGTCGTCCAAGCGCTGCAGCTTACATCAGCTCAGGCCACCAACATTCCCGCTCGATGTCATGAAGGGCTCCA
>DAIQQA010000057.1:0-4580 GCA_036787045.1 Burkholderiales bacterium
CCAGGCTAGGCACTGCGGTTGCGCGGCGGGCTGATGTACTCGCCGGCCGGCACATCCGTGCGATCCGCCGTCACGGCACAATGCGGGCGCTTGCTGCTCATTTCGAAGTGATTGCGCACATGAAATGCGCGAAGGTTCGGCGCGATGTCCGGGCCCCCGCGCGAAACGTTCTCGATCCTCCATCCGAACTCGGCGCCTTCATGCTCGAACTGGTCGCGGCGAATCCACGCACCGCACGCATCCTGCCGCCATACCGACCCATCCGCATCGGACGCCGTCCGGGTGTGCTGCCAAACATCTTCTATGAGATCTTGCTTCCACTTCATGCCATTCTCCTCCGTCCCCGGCTGTCACCGCGACGGGCCTCCAGGCGGCAACCACGTCGCGTCACGTCACAGCGACAAGCCAGACGCTGCCGCCATCTTGAACCCCTCCAGTACCGGCAACTCTTCGCGCGTGAGGGTTTCCTTCTCGAGCAGCCGCTTCGCTCCCTCGTCGAGCTGCTGGCGGTACTTGCCGAGGATGTCGAGCGCCTTCTCGAAGGCCGAGCTTACCAGCTCGCGCACCGCGTATGGAATGGTCTGGACCTGCTGCCGCTGGATCCACCACTGCTGGAAGAACAGCACCGCCAGCACGGCGATGCGCATACCAGACGTTGATCTGCGTCTTCTTGTCCATGGCGTCCACACCCTCGTTGGCCCGGCTGCGGCACGGATCGATGGTTGCGGCTGAGAACCCGATCGATCGGCACCTATCAACCCCCGGCAGCAGGAGCAACATTCTCCTCCGCGGCACGCCCGCGGAGTTGACTCACATCAACTGCTGGGCGGGCGGCCGCTCCTGTGTTCGAGTTTGGTGCAGGAACGCATGGATCCTTTGCGCCAGGCGCGGCCCCACGCCGCGGACCGCGGCGAGCTGTTCGATCCGGGCTTCCCGGACCTGCTGGAGGGAGCCGAAGTGCCGCAGCAGAGCCTGCCGCAGCTTGGGCCCCACGCCCGGAATCTCCTCGAGTTCGGAGCGCAGCCGCTCCCTGCGCAGCACCTTTCTCTGATAGGCAATGGCGAAGCGGTGCGCCTCGTCGCGCAGCCGCGTCAGCAGCAGCAGCTCCGGGGAATCCGCACGCAATACGACAGGATCCCGGCGTCCGAGAAGGAAAATACGCTCCGGCATCTTTTTCCGCGCTTGCAGACCGGGTTCGGCCGGGCCGATCTCGCGCCGCTTAGCGAGGGCCACCACATCCAGATCGGTCGCGCCCAGGTCCATCATGGCCGCCCGCGCGCAGCCGAGCTGCCCCTTGCCGCCATCCACGACCAGCAGATCGGGGAGGTCGCTCTCGCTCACGCCTCGTCTGAGGCGCCGGGATATCACTTCATATAAGGCGGCGTAGTCGTCGCCCACGGCGACGGTCGTGATCCGGTAACGGCGGTAGCGATCCTTGTCGAGCTGCCCGTCGCGCATGGCCACCAGCGACCCCACCAACGCGCCGCCGTGGAAGTGGGAGGCGTCCACACACTCCATGCGTCGCGGAAGACGGCTCAGAGCAAGCCTACGCTCGAGGCGGCCGAGGACATCGGCGATGTCCTCGCCGAGCCGCTGGCCGAGCGCGGATCGGGCGTTGTCGCCGCTCATTCGCACCAGCTCGATCTCCGCACCCCGCTTGGCAACCCGCAGCTCCACCGGTCCGATCCTGCGCTCCGAGAGCACCTCGCCGAGGGCCTCGCAGCCGTCGATCTCGACGGGCAGCAGGATCTGAGCGGGGATGGATTCGCTTTGTGCGTAGTACAGGTTGAGAAAGGAGGCGAGTACTTCGGCCACGGGGAACGCCTGTCCGCGGAAGATAAAGGCCTGACCGCCCGTGACCCGGCCCTGACGTACCCGCAGCAAATAGATCGCCAAACGGTCCGCTGTGCGTGCCAGACCCAGCGCATCTCTGTCCACCGGCTCGGTGGAGACGATCTTCTGCGGCTCCAGGGTTTGCGCGACGGCGTCGAGCGGATCGCGCAGCCGCGCGGCCTCTTCGAAACGCATGGCGGCGGCCGCTTCCTCCATGCGGCTCTCCAGCGTGTCTACCAGCTCGGTGCGCTTGCCCTCGAGGAACAGGATGGCGTCGCGCACATGCCGACGGTACTGCTCCGGCGGGATGTCATAGACGGAAGGCGCGGGAAAGCGCGCGATCTGGCACAACAGGCAAGGCCGCCGCTTGTGGCTGGCCGGGTCGTGATCGGAGCAGGTACGCAGCTTGAAATGGCGGTTCACCAGCCGCAGGGTTTCGCGCAGCGCGCGCGCCAGCGGATACGGACCGAAGTAGCGCGCCCCGTCCTCCTGCGCGCGCCGCGTCACTTCAAGGCGCGGGTAGGTCTCGCGCGGATCGAGCCGGAGGTAGACGAAATTCTTCCCATCCTGCAGCTTGACGTTGAAGCGGGGCTTGTGGCGGCGCACCAGCTCGTTCTCGAGCAGCAGCGCCTCCTTCTCGTTGCGCACCAGAACGACTTCGATGTCGCCGAGCAGGTCCTCCAGGAGCGGGACGAAGGCGCGCGGGTCGCTGCGCGCGAAGTAAGAGCGGACGCGCTCGCGCAGGTTAACCGCCTTGCCCACGTAGACGATGCGTCCCGCGCGGTCGCGCATCAGGTAAACGCCCGGCTCGGGCGGCAGCCGCGCGATCTTGTCTCGGAGCGCCGCGTGCATGGTGTTAGCGAGCGTTGCGCGATCGGATGACGGTGGGGTCTGTGACTGGGAGGATGCCCCCACCCCAACCCTCCCCCGCGAGCGGGGGAGGGGGAGGGAAGGGGCAAGAACGTCGCGCTCCGTCATTCATCTGTGGTGGGTGCGCTGCCAGTACCGGCCCGCGCCGCGCCGCCGGGCGGGCCGCTGGCGGGGCTGGACCGCTTCCAGCAGCGCGCGCGCGGGCAGCTTGAGCCCCAGTTCCATGTCGCGCAGCAGCGCCAGCCGGTCGCGCAACCAGGCAGCCGTCTCGAAATCCAGCTCGGCCGCGGCTCGCTGCATGTCTGCAGTGCACTCGCGCATCAGTCGCGCGAGCTCGTCTTCGCTCAGCAGGTCGCCTTTGGCCTCGGCCGACAGCGGCATCGCGTGAGGCGCAGCGTCGAACAGCTGGGCGGACAGGTCGAGAATGTTGCGCCGGACCGCAGCCGGGGTGATCCCGTGCGCCGCGTTGTAGCTTCCCTGGATCTGCCGCCGGCGGTTGGTTTCCTCCACCGCCGTGCGGATCGAGTTGGTAACGGTCTCGGCATACAGGATCGCCTTGCCGTGCAGATGCCGCGCGGCGCGGCCGATGGTCTGGATCAGCGACACGTGCGAGCGCAAGAAGCCCTCCTTGTCGGCGTCGAGGACGGCGACCAGGGAGCACTCCGGGATGTCCAGCCCCTCGCGCAGCAGGTTGATGCCGATCAGCGCGTCGAACACGCCCATCCGCAGGTCCCGGATCAGCCGCACGCGTTCCAGCGTCTCGATGTCCGAGTGCAGGTAGCGGCACTTGACTCCCACGTCCGTGTAGTAGTCCGTGAGGTCCTCGGCCATGCGCTTGGTCAGGCACGTCACGAGCACGCGCTCCCGGCTGGCGGAGCGGGCGCGGATCTCGCCCAGCAGATCGTCGAGCTGTCTGGCGGCGGGGCGCACCTCCACTTCGGGATCCAGCAGCCCGGTGGGTCGGATGATCTGCTCGACTACCCGGCCCTTGGACTTCTTCAGTTCGAGGGGACCCGGCGTGGCGGAGACGAAAACGACCTGCGGCACCCGCGCCTCGAACTCGTGGAACTGCAGCGGGCGATTGTCCAGGGCCGAGGGCAGACGAAACCCGTAGTCGACCAGCGTTTGCTTGCGCGAGCGGTCGCCGCGATACATGCCGGCCAGCTGCGGCACCGTCTGATGGCTCTCGTCCAGGAACACCAGGAACTGGGGGGGGAAGTAGTCCAGCAGGCAGGGCGGCGGCTCGCCCGCGGCACGCCCCGCCAGATGACGCGAGTAGTTCTCGATCCCCGGGCAGGAGCCGAATTGCTCCAGCATCTCCAGGTCTTGCCGCGTGCGGCTCTCCAGCCGCTGCGCCTCCACCAGCTTGCCCGCGGCGCGCAGCTCGCCCAGGCGCTGGTGCAGCTCTGCGCGGATCGCGCCGATAGTATCGTGACGCTCGCTCTCGCCGGTGGCATAGTGGGAGGCGGGATAGACAGTAGCCTTCTCGACCGGGTGCGGCTTGCCGCCGCGCAGCGGGTCGAGCTCCGCTATGCGCTCCACTCGATGTAGAGATTGCTGGCGGGCAGGTATGCTTCGGGCTGGTAGTAGTCGTAGTAGCTGACGAAGAACTCCACGGCGTGGTCGGGGAACAGGTCGCGGAACTCGCCGTAGAGCTGGGCCGCAAGGGTCTTGTTGTGGGCGATGACCAGCGTGGGCTTCTGAACGCGGGCGACGACATTGGCCATGGTGAAGGTCTTGCCCGAGCCCGTGACGCCCAGCAGAGTCTGGAACCCTCGCCGTGCGCCACCCCGGCGGCAAGCGCGTCGATCGCCTTGGGCTGATCGCCCCTGGGCCGGATGTCGGTGACGAGCTTGAAAGCGGGCATGTCGACGCCT
>DAIQQA010000057.1:4680-26020 GCA_036787045.1 Burkholderiales bacterium
CTTCAGCGTCGGGGTGATAAGCCCGTTTTCGATCGTCCAGGGCTCGAGCGTGAGCCATACTTCGGGCACTCGTGCGTAAGCAGGAAACCTGCGCAGCAGTCCGCGCAGCCTTTCGCGGACGTATTCCACCACCGCCGGCGTCCTGAGCGATTGCGGATCGCACGCATCCACCGCAAGCGCTCGGGCCAACTCGCGCCAAGCCTCGGGGTTGAGCACGACGAGGGCGGCGAGATACGGCTTGCCCTCCCCGACCACCATCGCCTGGTCGAACAGGGGATCTTCCGTGATCGCCAGCTCCAAGTCGTTGGGCGGCACCTTCTCGCCGGTCGACAGCACCAGGATCTCCTTCAGCCTGCCGACGATGAACACGTGGCCGCGCCGGTCGATGCGAGCCACGTCGCCCGTGTGCAGCCAGCCGCCGGCATCGATCGCCTCCCGGGTCTTGGCCGGGTCGTTCCAATACCCGAGCATGACATTGGGGCCCTTGACCAGCAGCTCGTCCCCGCTGCCGAGCTTGAGCTCGATGCCGGGCAGTGCCACGCCCACCGAGTCGGGGACGTTGTCGTCGCCGGTGTTGCCGGTGACGATCGGGGAGGCTTCAGTGAGCCCATAGCCTTGCAGCAGGGGCAGCCCCAGGCCGATGAAGCAGTGCGAGAGCTTGGGGGAGAGCGGCGCGCCGCCGGAGAGCGCGAGCCGCAACCGCCCGCCGAGGCGCGACAGGATCTTGTCGGCGACCAGATGACGCAGCAACGGCCACGCGATTGCAGCGATCAGACCGGGCTTGTCGCCGCGGTGCTGAGCGGCCTCGAAGCGCCGCCAGCCGATCTCCTGCGCCCAACGGAACAGGGCCTTGGCCGCGGCGCCTTTCGCCTCGAGCCCATGCTGCAATCGCGCATACACGCGCTCGTAGATGCGCGGCACCGAGACCAGCATGGTGGGCCGGATCGTGAGCAGGTCTTCGGCGAGATCCTGCACCGAGCGCGCGAAGGCGACGGTGCTACCGGTCACGATCGGAATGTAGTAGCCGACGGTGCGCTCGAACGCGTGCGACAAAGGCAAGAACGAGAGATAGAGATCCTCGCGATAGCCCGGCACGAGCTTCAGCACCGCCTCGGCATTCGACAAGATGTTGTGGTGGGACAGCATGACCCCCTTGGGCCGCCCGGTCGTGCCCGAGGTGTAGACGATCGTGGCGAGCGCATGGGCATCTGCGGCGGCGACGGCCAGCGGGCCGGCGGAATCAGCCAGCCAGTCGGCAACAAAACTCACCCGTGCGCCCTCGGCGGCGGGCGCATGCTCCGAGCGGGCCAGGCACAGCACATGCGCGAGCTGCAGGAAGCCCGCTCTAAGGGGCAGCAGCGCGTGCCACTGGCCGATCTCGCCGATGAGCAGCAGGCGTGCGCCGCAGTCGCCCAGGATGTAGGCGATGTTCTCGGGATTATCCGTGGTGTAGAGCGGTACGACCACGAGCCCGAGCGACTGCGCCGCCTGGTCGAAACACACCCACTCGACGCTGTTGCTAAGCAGCACGGCAACCCGCTCGCCGGGCGCCAGCTTCTCCCGCGCGAGTGCGGCTTGCCAGCGCGCAGCCAGGTCCCGCATCTCGCCCCAGGTGTAGCGCTTCCATCGCCCGGCTGCCGCGTCATACTGCCAATATGCCTCGGCGTCCGGGGTTCTGTCGCAACGGCGCAGGAACAAACCCGGCAAGGTACCAGCTTCGGTACTGCCGATCAGATCCAGAGTGAGCCGGCTCGGCGCGTTCACGGAGGGACGCCGCTGAGCTGAAACGAAATGCTGGGTAATGATCCTCGATCCTCACTAATACCGGGGACACAGTTCTGAACCAAGTGGTCGAGAGCCTCATCACGCGGTCGGCAGTCGCGTTGGTTGCAGCGCTCATCCAGCCCGAAACGTGGGCTGGCCTGCATTTCGGGCTAGACCCTTCGGAACTCGCTGCCCTGGCACTTAAGGCATTCGCCGAGGTGGCCGGGCGCTGCGAGTGCTTGCCGCTCTCCACACCGGGCGCATTCGAATGTGCCCGCACCCGTCATCTCCCCTGCCCGGTAAGTCTGGCGCTCGAGCCGGCTGCCAAGCTCCTGCAGCCAATCGCCTGTCGCGGTGGCCGCCCGACCGAGGAACGCCTTGCTCCTCCCCTGCCAAACCTCGAACAGGCCGGCGGCTTCTCCGGATAAGGCCTCCCACTTGGGAGCGAGTCGCACGGCTGTGATGGCGAGATCCTTCTTCACCGCCTCCGTCACCTTGCTGACCGTGTCGCCGGTGTACTCGCCAGCCTCCCGCAGGACGGTGCTCGCCTTCTCCAGAGCGTCCTGGATTGTTTGCGCGCTGACCTTTTCGCGCACCTCCTCCAGCGCGTGCCGCACCTCTTTGTACATCCTCTCGAAAGCAGCGCGCTCTTTTTCCTGCCTTTGGGCGGCAAGGCTCTGATTGACATCGGCCTCGGCGGCCAGCCAGTCCGCCACGGGGTCGCCGCCGACGAAACGGCGCTGTTCCGCGCGCATATAGGCAGCGGTGGCAATCATGCGTCGCCGTTCCTCCGGCGGTGGCGTCGTCTCACCCCTGCCTCCCGTCCGGGTGTGTGTTGATGCTCCTGCGCTTTCCTGAGCGGTTCCGGTGCTCATAGCTGCTCCTGTTCAACGAGACGATGGTTGCGCAACGTGTGCGAGGTGACGGAGGAACCAGTCGCGGGCCAGGCGCGCCACCTCCTCCAGGGTACCCGGCTCCTCGAACAGGTGCGTGGCGCCGCTCACGATGGCGACAGCTTTCTCGCACTGCAGCAGGTGGTGCGCCGCTTGGTTCAGCTCGATGACGCCGTGATCTCTGCCGCCGACGATGAGGAGCGTGGGCGCCTTGACCCTGGAGAGCGCCTGGTCGCCCGTGAGGTCGGGCCTGCCGCCCCGTGAGACCACGGCCTGGATGAGGTCGGGTGTGGCCGCTGCCACGCGCAGCGCGGACGCCGCGCCTGTGCTCGCACCGAACAGACCGACCGGCAGCGACTGCGTGGGCGCATGCTTGCGGACAAAGCGCACCGCATCGCCGAGGCGCTCGGTCAGCAGGTCGATATCGAAGCGCATCTCGTAGTCCGTGTCCTCTTCGGGGGTCAGCAGATCGAGAAGCAACGTGGCAAGGCCGGCGCTGCGCAACTCCTGCGCCACGTAGCGATTGCGCGGCGAATGACGCCCCGAGCCGCTGCCGTGGGAGAACACCACCACACCAGCCGGCTTCTCCGGCAGCTCGAGCACACCCTCCAGCATCACTTGGCCGGATGGGATCGACACGAGCGGTCCACCGAGGGCTGCAGTCATTGCTTGCCACCCTTCTGAGCGTCGAAGACGAAGAAGAGGAGAGCTAGGAGGCAATATCGGCTTTGGGCGCCGGTCTTTCTTGCTGCATCCATCAGCGCAGGCGGGGGAGAGGGGCCGGCAGATCAGACCGCCTGCGCTACCCTCCTCCGAGCATTTCGGCAATATTGCCAAAGAAAAGACTAACGGCCGTAGAGAGGTTGCGGCTTGATCTGCGTCAATGGTGGTTATACTGATCGCGCGATAGTAGTCGCAGAAAAGGAGAGGCTGCCTGCAACCGGACGGAAGCTGGCGTCATCGGTTGAACTGCCCGGCGAGATCGATCCGGTACCCACCAAGCCATGACTGCACGCTGGGAACATTTTCCACACGGGGCGGACGTGGGCGTGCGCGGCTTCGGTGCGACCAAGGCCGAAGCCTTCGAACAAGCGGCGCTCGCCATGACCGCCGTCGTCGCTGATCTGGCTACGGTCCAGCCCCAGCAGGCGGTCGCCATCGAGTGCGAGGGGAGCGATGATGAGTTGTTGCTCGCCGACTGGCTGAACAGTCTGATCTACGAGATGGCCACCCGGAAGATGCTCTTCGGCCGGTTCGCAGTCCGGTTCGACGGCGCGCGCCTGACCGCACAGGCCTGGGGCGAGCGCGCCAATGTGGCACGCCATGATCCGGCGGTTGAGATCAAGGGCGCGACGTACACCGCGCTGCGCGTGGCTCGCGACAACGGCGAGTGGGTAGCTCAGACCGTCGTGGACGTCTGAATCATGGACCTCAATCTCTTCACGCGGCGCTCGGAGTACGAGTGGGAGATCGCCAAGCACGGTGCGATGCGGGTGCCGGCGGTGATCTACGCGAGCGAATCGTTGATTCGCGACATGGACCAGAAGGTCTACGAGCAGGCGGTCAACGTTGCAACACTTCCAGGGATCGTCAAGGCATCCTACGCCATGCCCGACGCCCACTGGGGCTACGGCTTTCCGATCGGCGGGGTCGCAGCGTTCGACCCGGAGGAAGGCGGCGTGGTCTCGGCCGGCGGTGTGGGGTTCGATATCTCCTGTGGCGTGCGCTGCCTGCACACGGGGCTGGCTCGCGCCGACATCCTGGCCGTGCAGAAGGATCTCGCCGACATGCTGTATTACCGCATCCCGGCGGGGGTCGGCAGCACCGGCAGCATCCACCTCAGCGGCGCGGAGATGGACGCGATGCTGCTCGGCGGCGCACGCTGGGCTGTGGAGCGCGGGTGGGGCTCCCCGGATGATCTGGAGCGCATCGAAGAGCACGGACAGATGCTGCATGCGAAGCCTGCCAACGTGTCCCAACGGGCCAAGAGCCGTCAGCGCGACGAGATGGGCACGCTCGGCAGCGGCAATCACTATCTCGAGGTGCAGGAGGTCACCGCTGTGTACGACGCGGCCGCCGCGCAGGCGTTCGGGCTCGAGAAGGGGGACATCGTGGTGATGATCCACTGCGGCTCGCGCGGGCTCGGCCATCAGATCGGTACCGAGTTCCTGAAGAAGATGGCAATCGCCGCGGCGAGTTACGGCATCCAGCTTCCCGATCGCGAGCTCGCGTGCGCTCCGATCGACTCGGATGTCGGTCAGGAGTACCTCGGCGCGATGCGCGCCGGCATAAACTGTGCGCTCGCCAATCGCCAGATCCTCACGCACCTGGTTCGCAAGGTATTCGCGGATATCCTTCCGAATGCGCAGCTGCCGCTGCTCTACGACGTCTCGCACAACACGTGCAAGGTGGAGGAGCATCGGGTGGACGGGACCTTGCGCAAGCTCTACATCCACCGCAAAGGCGCCACCCGCGCCTTCGGCCCGGGCCATCCGGACGTGCCCGAGGCGTTGCGCGCCGCCGGTCAGCCGGTGCTGATCGGCGGTTCGATGGGAACCGGCTCGTATGTGCTCGCGGGCACCAAGGAGTCCGAAGCACGCTCGTTCAGCTCGGCCTGCCATGGCGCCGGCCGGGCGATGAGCCGCCATCAGGCCTACCGAACCTGGCAGGGACGGCAGGTGATCGACGAGCTCGCCACGCGCGGCATCCTGATCCGCAGCCCGTCGTCTCGGGGTGTCGCGGAGGAAGCGCCCGGCGCTTACAAGGACGTGGCGGCGGTGGTCGACGCTGCTGACGCGGCAGGCCTGGCGCGCAAAGTGGCGCGCGTCGAGCCGCTCATCTGCGTCAAGGGCTAGGTATCCGATGAAGATCCGCGTTGAATGCTATGCCGGTTACCGGGGCGAGGAGGAGCCGCGCGCCTTTCACCTCGGGGAGCGCCGCTTCGGCGTGGAGGAAGTCCTCGATCGCTGGCTCGATCCGCTCCACCGCTACTTCAAGGTATTGGCGGACGACGGGCGCAAGTTTATCCTGCGCCATGACACGGCATCGGGAGACTGGGAGCTGGCTGCCCTGGTCGGCCCCGAGCCAAGCATGGCGGGTGACGGGGAGACTCGTCATTGATCACGCGTCGGTAATGGGCTGCTTCGCGGAGCGCCCGGAATGCGAGGGAGGCCTATGAGGCAGCACAAGCGTAGGGCTCGGCCCAAGGCAGCGGCGAAGTCGACGCAGGCGGCGCCGCCTGCACAGCCTGTGAGCGACGAGGCGGCGAACCTGGCCTTGCCCGGGCCCTCGGAAGAAGGGCGGATCGAAGCAGCCCAGCGCGAGGCTGTCGACCAATCGGTGCAGGATCCGCTCGACGACTGGCCCGGCACCGACACCGACCGCGGTCTGGTGGAGCGCCCGGCAGATGATGTCGAGCGGCCGGAGCGCTGAGGCGGGACCGCCGGCGCGCGGATCCTGCCGACTGCGCCGGCCACCTCGGCTGATCTGCATCAAATGCTCCTGCCGCGGGCGGCCGTAGATTCGCTGTTCTGCCAGACGCCAGGAGGAATCATGCCGGACCATGTCCCCCAGGTCGGTGCGCCCGACCCCGAGCTCAAGAACTCCCCCATCTTCGACGAGGACGAAGAGCCGTCCCTCGACCTGGAGCTCGAAGCGGGCGCGTGCTACTTCAACAACGTCGCCTACCCGATCGGCCAGTACTTGCGCAGCGGCAGCGAGCTGCTGCACTGCGAAGAGCGGGGGATATGGGTGCGCAAGGGTGAGCTGCGTCCCGACTGAGCGGCCAGATCTGCGATGCCCTCGTGCGCATCCGTCCAGAGCCGCCGCGAACTAGCCGGGGCTCATCCGACCACCACAGGAGCTGACGCTGAGGGATTGGAACCTGCTCGTGACGCTCGTCCCCGGCCCGCATCACGTGCGCCAGGCGCTCGATGAACTGCGTCGGCGTGGCCGGTTCGTGCCGTCTTCGTTCAAGGACGTCTGCGTCGGGCGGGTGGACGACGTAGGGGGCTTCCTGGAGGCCGTCCTCTCCGCGCGTGCCAACGGGGAAGACTGGGCCAACCTCGTCGCGCGGGTCATCCCGGTGCAGCGTGTCTTCACCTTCACGCCGGAATCCTTCGCTGACCAGCTCAAGGAAGCGGTCGCCCCGTTCGTCGACGATATGCGCAGCGGAAGCTTCTACATGCGCGTCGAGCGCCGCGGCCTGGCGGGAAAGATCCCGACCCAGGAGGTCGAGCGGGCGGTAGCCGATCACCTCTTCGGCGTCGCGCAAGCTCGCGGCCTGCACCTCGCCACCGATTTCGAGAACCCGGATTACGTGGTCGTGGCCGAGACCCTGGGTGACCAGTGTGGCGTGGCGCTGATCACGCGCGAGCTTTCGAGCCGTTACCCGTTCGTGCAGGCGCGCTGACGCGCTCTAGTACTTCAACCCATTAATTCCACCTCTCACCACGAAGGCACGAAGACACGAAGGAAAGGACGAAGACAGGTGCGCCTTGGCGATGTTCCACGTCTGCCGGGCGATGTTTCGTAACTACCGTGTCACTGTACTAGCGTGCTGGACTGCGCCCGGACCGACGGGCAGGTCCCGCCCCGGGCGGAACTCCTGGCGGGGCTCACGCTTCCTCTGTCGCCGCTGAGCGCGCCGGGTTTGTGATGATGTGGTCGATCTGCGCCTCCGCCTGCAGCCAGTCGTCCAGGTCAAAACCATCCTCATAGCGGCGCTGAGCGTATAGATGATAGGCCGCTTCGCTGATCATGCGGTGGCGCAGGTCCGGGTCTACTGCGTCATGGGCCCCTTCTTCAAAGGGCATGTCGGGCATGGCGTCGCTGTCATCGTTTACGACCGGTATGCTGCGCAAGTGCCTGCTTCTCGGTTGTTGCATGTCCTTCCTCCTTGACCACGACGGCCCGATGCGATCGGAGGCTAATAATCCGCTTCCCGCGCCACCCCGCTTTGCGCTGGATCAAACGACAGCGAGGCCCGCTCAGCTGCTACTGACCCCTGCTCTGCGCGACCTCATAGGCATCCACCTCTTCAGCCAGGCGGCGCACGCAGGCAGCGACCTGCACCACGAATGCCGGCGCAGTCTCCAATTGGCGCAGGGGCTCTGGCAGCTGCGCGAGTGATGCAGCCGTGCGCTCGCGGACGGCCGCGAGGGGAAGGCGCGTCGCAATGCGCTTTCCACCACGCATGGCTGGCTCCAGCAACGGCGCACCGTCAGCGGGTTGCCCTTCCAGCGTCAACACGTCGGAAACCATGCGGTTCGAGGCATCCACTGTGCGGTACACTTGTTTTCGCCCGGGCCATGTGGCTTTGCCTTCTGAGCGCTTGCGCCGGGCTCGTCCTGCGTATTCCTGCAGCTTGTAGGCGCAATCCAGCCCGGGTGCGTCCTGCGACGTGACGAGATTGGTGCCGATGCCGAAGCCATCGATGGGCGATTCTGTCGCGAGACGGGCGACCAGATATTCGTCCAGACCGCCGCTGGCGAAGATCTTCACGTCGGCAAGACCCCCTTCATCCAGGATCCGCCGGACGCGACGCGCGTGCGCACCAAGATCGCCGCTGTCGATGCGCACGGCCGCGATTCGAACTCCAGCTTCCCGCAGGCGCGGGACGAGCCCGACGACCTTGGCCGCTGCCGCCTCCGTGTCGTAGGTATCGATGAGCAACGTCGACCCCTCGGGGTAGGCACGCGCGAAGCGCTCCAGCGCCACGACCTCGCTGTCATACGCCTGGACGAAGGAATGCGCCATGGTTCCGTACAGCGGTATGCCGAAACGCTGTCCAGCCCTCACCGTCGCGGTGCCGTCGAACCCCGCGATGTAGGCTGTGCGCGCGGCGAGCAGACCCGCCTCGGTGCCATGAGCCCGACGCAGACCGAAATCGACCAGGGTCTTGCCCGGAGCTGCGAGCACGAACCGGGCCGCCTTAGAGGCGATGAGCGACTCCAGGTGCAGCAGGTTCACGATCCGGGTTTCCACCAGCTGCGCTTCGGGCAGCGGGGCCACGACGCGCAGAATGGGTTCGTCCGGGAAGAACACCGTCCCTTCTGGCATCGCATCGACATCGCCGGTGAAGCGGAAGCTCCGCAGGCGATCGAGGAACTCGTCGCTGAACCGGTGCAGACTGCGCAGCCAGGCGATGTCCGCGTCGCTGAAGCGCAAGCGCTCGAGGTAGTCGAGCACCTGCTCGAGACCCGCAGCCAGGAAGAAGTTGCGAGTCGGGGGCAGCTTGCGCACGAAGAATTCGAAGGCGGCAGGCGCGATCGTTTCCGCTTCGTAGTAGGCCTGCATCATGGTGAGTTGATACAGGTCCGTGAGCAACGCGTCCGCCGAGGGCTCCTCTCCGGGCAGCGGATGGCGTTCAGTAGCTGTCGTCTCCATATGGGTGCGCCTGCGTGTTTCGGGTACCGGGTGACTTCGATCCCGCCTCTGCCGGGATCTGCCCGCCATCATGCACCAAACGCCTTCGTGATTCCGTCCACCGCGGGCCGCGGCCAGTCGTCCAGCCCTTCCGCTGTCGTTCGCCGCACGATGGCAGGCCCGTCCGCCACAACGCCGATGTCCGCGCAGGTGATGGCCTCCTTCTCCAATGCGTGGCAGATGGCCCGGGCGTCCGTGGGGGGTGCCGTGATCAGCAGGGCGCCCGAAGCGATGGACGAGAAAGGATCGATGCCAAAGGCCTCACACACGCGCCGAGCCAGAGCCGGCACGACTATGCGCGCCGGATCGACCAGCAGTGTCTTCTGGCTCGCCTCGGCGAGCTCCCACAACGCCGTGACGATTCCGCCTTCGGTAGGATCGTGCATCGCCGTCACGCAGCCTGCCTCGATGGCCACGCGTGCGTCGCGTGTGACCCCGATCCCCGGCTCGAACAAGTAGCGTTGCGCTTCCTCGATCTCTGTCTGCGTCAATGCACCCCGCAAGCGCGCAGGGAACTCCCTCGAGAGGAGTGCCGTTGCTTCGATCGGGACTCCCTTGGTCAACAGCACGTGATGGCCGGCTTTGGCACCCCGTGGCGAGATCAGCTTATCGCGGGCCACCTCCCCGATCATGGTGCCGATGGCGATAGGACGATCCAGGCCGGCGGTGACTTCGGTATGCCCGCCGATGACGACGATCCCCAGAGCTCGGCACGTGTCGTGGACCTGCGCCATGATGGTGTCGGGCAGGTCCGCGTGGGTCCGCTTCTCCGGGAGCAGCAGGGTCACGAGCAACCACAGCGGCCGGGCGCCGGTGGTGGCGATGTCGTTGGCGTTGACCTGCACGAGGTAATAGCCGATCTGATCGGTGGCGAAGGTGATGGGATCGGACTTGTAGACAGCCAGGCGTTCGCCGGTGTCGATCACCGCACAATCCAGACCGATGCCGGGGCCCAAGATCACGCGCGGGTCGTCGATCGGCGCGCGCGCGAGGATTGCGGCTAGCAGCTCCTGCGGAAGTTTTCCGACAGGCAGCGGCGAGGTCCGGGTGGCGCGGCTGTTCGGGGATACCTCACGCTGGACGGGAACGCGGCGGGAGCTGCGGCTCATCGCGAGGCTCCAGCCTCCTGCGCGAGCCGGCCGACGCAACGGCTGCAGTAGGCGTCGCCCTTCCGGTCGGTGTCTGCGAGGCAGTTCGAGAAGTGCATGACACAACGCGGGTCTGCGCAATGATCCAGGCCAAGAGTGTGGCCGAGCTCATGCACCGCCTCTTTGACGAGGCGCGCCCGCAACAGCGGCTCGTCTGCGCCGGACAGCAGCCGCGCGGCCGACACGACGCAGGCACGGCCGGGCGCCTCTGCCATGCCGAACACGAAGTTGAGACCCGGGGCGAACAGATCCCCGTGAGTGAGCGCAAGCACGTACCGGCCACGGTGGTCCGTTGCCAATCCGAGCAGGGCTTCGGCCCGATACTGACCGCGTTCAGGCACGTACGCGGCCATGGGCAGCGGCACCGGAGGGTCTATGCGCGGCGAGACACCTCGTGCCGCAAGGGCCTCAGCCAAGGCCTGCACGACCGAGGCGGGCACGCCCTCGAAAGGCAGGATGGTCAGTTCCTCGATCGGGATCGCGCTGGTATGCGTGGCGTCCGCGTCTCGGACTCGCGCTCGCGCACTCCCATGCTGAGCATTCATTCTGCGGAGCTCACTCTTGATCGATCCGTTGGGTCGTCATTGATCTCACGGCCGCGCGCGCCGATACCCCTTCTGCGCCGCGCTACGAGCAAGTTTGCGACGCTCGCGCCACCAGATCTTGATGCCGGTCAAGAATTGCGCAACCCCGGACGTCAGCGGCTCTCTCGATGCGTTGTGCAGGGGTGCGTACAATCCGAGGCTTCCGACCCCGCACCTCGACATCGCCATGGCGCTCCTGACCATTCTGCTCCTCATCCTGCTCAACGGCGTCTTTGCCATGTCGGAGATGGCCGTGGTTGCCTCGCGCCGAGCCCGCCTGCGCGAGCGCGTGCGAGCCGGAGACCGCTCTGCAGCGGTCGCGCTCGAGCTCCATAACGCGCCCAATGTGTTCCTGTCGACGGTACAGATCGGAATTACCCTGGTCGGGGTGCTGCTCGGAGCGGTGGGCGAGCGGGCAGTCGCAAGCAATATAGCGGCAGTGCTGGCGCACGTGCCTTCGCTCGCGGCCTATAGCGACGCGCTCGCGCTCGGTCTGGTAGTAATTGGCATCACCTACGCCTCTCTCGTCCTGGGCGAACTTGTCCCCAAGCGGCTCGCGCTCTATCACCCCGAAGCCATCGCACGCGTCGCGGCGCGCCCCATGCGGCTTCTGTCGCGGTTGACCTATCCGGTCGTGCGGCTGCTCAGCGTTTCGGTGGATCTCTCGCTGAAGCTCCTGCGCGCCCGGCCGCCCACCGAGCCGACCATCACGGAGGGTGAGATCAGGTCGATGATCGAGGAAGGTACGCGCGCAGGCGTTCTGCTCAAGGCCGAGCAGGACTTGCTCACCAACGTCATCCGCTTTGCGGACCGTAGCATCTCGCTGCTCATGACACCGGCGAGCGATATGGTCTGGCTCGACCTGAACGATTCTCCCGAGGTCAACCAGCGCAAGATGGCCGCCAGCCCCCATCATCGGTTTCCAGTGGCGCGCGAGAGCCTGGAGAATGTGCTCGGCCTGGTCGAGTCGAAGGACTTGCTCATGCGGACCCTTTCCGGTCAGCCCTTCGACATTCAGGCTGGGCTGCGCCCTGCGCTGTATGTGCCGGACAGCGCATCGCCGTTGACGGTCCTCGAGATGTTTCGCAACGAACCGGACCACATGGCCCTGGTCGTCGACGAGTACGGCGAAGTCAGGGGCATGGTGACACTGACCGGGATCCTCGAAGCCATCGTCGGCGCGCTGCCCGCGCGGGGCGAGGTCCCTGAGCCGAAGTTCGTGCGGCGCGAGGACGGCTCATGGCTGATCGACGGAATGCTATCGGTCGAGGAGCTCAAGGACCTGCTCGGCATCGGTCAGCTGCCCGAGGAGGAAGAAGGCTATGAGACGTTGGCGGGATTCGTCTTGTACCGGCTTGGCCGCGTGCCAAGGATCGCCGACCACTTCGAATGGAACGACCTGCGCTTCGAGATCGTGGACATGGATGGAAACCGCATCGACCGTGTGCTGGTGGTGCCCCTGCACCGGAGGGCCGATGAACCGCCTGCGGACACGGGTAGAGTGACGCGCTGATCACGAAACACTGTGCAGCCGACGTGGCCACCTCCGAAAGCCCACGCGCCCTGGTCGTACCGGTCTTCTACCCGGCGCCACTTGGGGGCGGCGGTCTGAGAAATCCAGGCTAAATCCGCCCGAACTCCTTGAGGAGATCCTCGACCGTCTTGCCCTTGGCGACCCATTCGCGCGTGGCTTGCTCGCGCGCTGCTTGTTCTCTCGCCGCCTTCAAGACGGTTTCGGCCTCGGCCAGCCGGACCACCGTGACCCCGATTTCATCGGCGATGACGAGGTCGCCAGGATGAACCGTGACGCCGCCGCAGCAGATCGGAACGTTGATGGAAAGCTCCTCTTTGCGTCCCGAAAACATGGTATGCGTCCCGCGCGGTGTGATCGCGCGCGTCCAGATGGGAAAGCCGATGTCGCGCAGCTCATCGACGTCCCGGCCGGCACCGTCGATCACCATGCCGCGGATGCCGCGGTTCTTGGCCAAGCCGCCCATGAGCCCGCCGCAGACCGATGTCTCAGTGTCGGCCCCGGCGTCGACCACGATGATGTCGCCGGGCTGGCCCATCTCCAAGGCTTTCAGGGGATCTACCAAGTCACCTTGGGAGAGCTGAACCGTCAGCGCCTGTCCAACTGCCTTGGCGATGAAGGCCGGCTTGATGCTGCTGTCCATCACGCCCTGGCGATACTGCGAGTCGGCGAACACGCAGGAGGCGCTATAGCACTTAGCCACTTCGGTAAACGCCTCGACCAGGTCCGGCCGACGCTGAAACTCGCGAAACTCCTTTAGCATCTCAATACTCCTTGGCTGAACGATCGTGCCGGGACTGTCGGCTCAGGGCAGCGACCACGAGCCGTCCGCCAAACGCACCCGGTTGACCGGGTTGACCGGCCTCTGGCCGGTCAGCACGCGAGCGACTTCGCTCGCCGCGACCTCTCTTGCCATGCGGATCGATTCCTCCGAGTAATAAGCGGAGTGCGGCGTGACGATCACATTGTCCAGGGAAAAGAGAGGGTTGTCCCGGGGCGACCAATGCCGCTGCTTCGCCGGCTCCTCTTCGACGTCGTCGAGTCCAGCCGCGGCGATCCATCCCTCCCGCAGGGCTCGGTAGAGCGCCGCGTTGTCGACTTCGGGACCGCGGGCCGTGTTGATGAGGATCGCACTGCGCTTCATGCGCTTGAGCTCCGCCTCACCGATGAAATGGTGCGTTTCCGGGGTTAACGGGGCCTGCAAGACGAGATAGTCGGACTGCTCGATCAGACGATCCTTGTCGACGCGGGTAACGCCATACTGGGAGAACACGGCATCCTCGACATACGGATCGGAAGCGATCACCTGCAACCCGAAGCCCGGAGCGCGCGCGGCGATGGCCCGGGCGATCCTGCCCAAAGCAAGCATTCCCAGGACGCGACCGCGCATCCGGTAGGCTGGGCGACCGGCCTTCCAGTTCCACACGCCGGCATGGCTCGCCCGGTTGTAGTCGAGCAACCGGCGCGCCAAGGCCAGGAGCAAGGCCATCACATGGTCGGCCACTTCCTCGGTGCAGTAATCGCGGACGTTGGTCACCAGGATGCCGCGTTGGGTCGCGGCCTCGACGGCGACATTATCCACACCGATGCCGTACCGGGCGATGACACGGCAGCGCGACATCGCTGCGACAGTCTTGTCGCCAACATGCGCATATTGATTGATCACGGCATCGCAATCCCGTGCCTCGACGATCAGCTCGTCCTCGGACTTTGCCTGAATCGCCACCACCCGCAGCCCCGCCGCTTCGAGGATCTGGCGCTCGACGTCCACATCGCCGAAGTCGTAGTCGGCGATGACTACTTTTGGGCGAGCCATCATCGTTCCTCGTGATCGATCACGCCTCCGGGATCGGTCTACCTGCTGTAGGCGCCGGCCGAATACGTGAGCTCGTACGAATGCGAGTAGATCTCGACGATGTTCCCCCACGGGTCCTCGCAATAGACCATCCGATAGGGCTTTTCGCCGGGGTAGTAATAGCGGATCGGCATTCTCTGTTTGCCCCCGGTCTCGACGATCTTCTTGGCCAGCCCCTCGATATCCGGATCGGTGATGCAGAAGTGGAAGATGCTGGTCTTCCAGTACTCCAGATTGTTGGCCGGCTTGACGTTGTTTGGGAACTCGAAGATCTCGATGCCGATCCGGTCGACCGTCGCCAGGTGGCAGATCCGGAAGCTGGTCCAGTCGGGACCGAAGACATCCGTGCACATGATGCCGATCGCGCTGTCGTCCTTCTTGATGGTGGTCGGCTTCATGATCGGATAGAGTCCGAGCACCTCGGTATACCATTTGAAGGCGGCATCGACGTCGGGCACGGACAGGCCGATATGGTTGAATCCGCGTGGATAGGTCATGGCTTCTCTCCTTGTGTTGCGGCCGGGGGCCCAGCCGGTTCAGCGCGCCGGCGGGACGCGAGGAGCCGGCCGAGCTCGCCGCGCCACATGTCGATCCCGACTGCCAGCACGATGATCGCGCCGATCACGATGTTCTGCGTCGACGTCGGAACCGCGTTGAGGTTCAGACCATTCTGGACGATGGTGATGGTGAGCGCGCCGAACAGCGTAGCCAGCACAGCGCCGCGCCCACCGGCCAGACTGGCGCCGCCAATCACCGCTGCGGCGATCGCCTGCAGCTCCAGGCCGACGCCGTAATTGGGCGAACCCGAGTTGAGCCGTGCTGCCATCAACACCGCACCTACCGCTGCCATGAAGCCCGCGATCACGAAGGCGTAGAGCTGGATGCGGCGCACGTGGATCCCGGACAGGCGCGCAGCGCTGACATTGCCGCCGACCGCATAGATCGAGCGTCCCAGGCGCGTGTACCGCATCAGCCAATGCGCGACGGCGAAGAACACGATCACGTAGTAGAGCGGCAGCGGGATCCCCAGGAAGGTGCCGTAGAACAACGGCTCCAGGCGGTCGGAGGCGCTGAACACGGGCGAGCCTTTGTTGAACATGAACGCAGCGCCGCGGTACGCGCTGTAGCCCGCCAGCGTGGTGATGAACGCCGGGATCCGGAAATAGGCGGTGATGAGCCCGTTGAGGGCACCGATGGCTGCCCCGGCCAGCAGCGTGAGCATGATGGCCAGCCAGAACCCGACGCCCCAGAACTTGAGCATGCAGGCGAGCAACATGGTCAGCAACGCGATCGCCGATCCCGGGCTCAAATCGATGCCGCCGATGACGATCACGGCAGTCGATCCGATCGCCACCAGCGCGACGATGCTTACCTGAAGCGCAAGATTGTTCAGGTTGCCGGCCACCAGGAAGCGGTCCGTCGTCGACATCACCAGCAAGGCCACCACGACGGTCGCGATGGCCGGGCCCACGAGCGGATTTGCCAGCCAACGCCTCATGCAGCACGCATCCTTTCCTCCTGGCTCTCCAGCAGGTCGGCCTTGGAGAGCTCGTCCGCCCTGGCGATGCGGGCGATACGCCCGCGCCTTACGATCGCCACGCGATCCGACATGGCCAGCAGCTCCTTGTCGTCCGAGCTGATCAGAATCACACCCTTGCCGGCACCAGTGAACTCGTTGATGAGCTGGTAGATCGCCACCTTGGTGCCGATGTCGATGCCCTGGGTCGGCTCGTCGAGGATGAAGACCTCCGCACCGGTGTGCAGCCAGCGCGCGACGAGGATCTTCTGCTGAGTGCCGCCCGAGAGGCGATCGACCAGTTCGAACTCGGCCTCCGGCGTCACCTGAAGGCGCTCGATCAGCCCGTGGCTCACTTCGCGCTCGCGCCGCAGATCGAGCCAGAGGCCGCGGTCGAAGTCTTCCAGATTGGCCGCGGTGATGTTCTCCGTCCCGGTGAAGTTGAAGAACAGGCCGTCGGCCTTGCGGTTCTCGGTCAGCAGAGCGATTCCGGCGGCGATCGCGTCCGAAGGGCCATGCAGGCGCAACGCCCTACCGTGCAGCCGGATCTCGCCGCGGGTGAGCGGGTCGACGCCGAAGAGCGCACATGCGATCTCGGTGCGGCCGGAGCCGAGCGGTCCCCACAATCCCAGCACTTCACCGCGCTTCAGGGTGAAGCTCACCCCCCGCACGCCACGCTCGGTCGCGATGTCGTTCGCCTCCAGCAGCACGTCGCCCGCCTCGCCGTGAACCTTCGGATAGTGTTCCGTGACACCCTTGCCGATCATGCGGGTGATGATGCCGGAGATGTCGAGCGGCGTTTCGGCCGCCGTGCTCACCACTCGGCCGTTGCGCATCACGGTGACCACGTCGCACAGGGCGACGACCTCGTCGAGCCGGTGCGAGATATACAGGATCGCCGCACCGCCATCGCGCATCCGCCTGAGCAGGTTGTGCAAGTGCTCGGTCTCGCGTGGCCCCAGCGCGCTGGACGGCTCGTCGAGGATGACGACGCTGGCGTTGGCGGCCATCGCTTTGGCTATCTCGGCCAACTGTTGCTGCGCCACCGGCAGATCGCGGATCAGCGCATTGGGGGGGATGTCGATGCCGAAGGTGGCCAGCACCTTCGAGGCCGCCTCCCGCATCGCGCGCCAGTCCACATGCAGGGGCTGTCCCAGCCAGCGGCCGAGGAAGATGTTCTCTGCTACGGTCATATGTGGCACGAGGGAGAACTCCTGGAACACGGTGGCGACGCCCAGTGCCCGCGCCGCGAGCGTGTTGTCCAGCCGGACCGGTTTGCCTTCGTGCAGTAGCGTGCCGGCGTCGGGGCGGTGGGCGCCGCACAGCGTCTTGATCAGCGTCGACTTGCCGCTGCCGTTCTCGCCCACCAGCCCGTGGATCTGCCCGCGGCGCAGGGCGAGCGAAACATCGTCGTTGGCCACTACCGGCCCGAAAGTCTTGCGGATGCCGCGCAGCTCCCAAACGATGCCGTCGGGCATTTCCATAGCGATTCTTTCGCCGCCTGTCCCGGTCCGATGTCTGGCCAGGAGCCGGATCGCGGCCTCTCCGGGCCGCGATCCGGCATTCCCGCCCGCCTAGCACTTCTCGAAGGCCCCAGTATTTCTTCGAAGCCCTAGTACTTCTTCGAAGGCTTCGGGTAGAGCCTTTCGGGGTGGCGCAGCTTGTCCACCACGTTGTTCTTGTCGACGATCTCGGTCGGGGTTTCGACCCAGCCGCCCCCGTATTTGTTGTCGAGCACGTTGGCGGCTACCGCCAGCGCGATCTGGCCCATCACGAAGGGGGTGGTGTCCACCGTGGCCGTGATGTTGCCTGCGGCGATCTGCTCGAGCCCTGCGCCGGTGTCGCCGTCGTTGCCGAACAGTAGCAGATCCTTACGGCCCAGCGCCTTCGCCGCCTGCGCCGCGCCCATGATCTCGTAGTCGTTGGCGGCGAAGATCATCTGGATCTCGGGATGCGCCTGCAGCATGTCCATGGCCGCGATGTTGCCGCCCTCGACGTTCCACTTGCCGTCGAGGCTGGCGACCACAGTCAAGTTCGACCCCTTGATGGCGTCGAGGAACCCGCCGCAGCGCTCGGTCGAGTGGTAGCCCGGTTGCCCCTCCAGAATGCCCACCTTCATGGGTTTGCCGCCGGCCAGCTTGAGCGCGTACTGCCCCTCCTTGAAGGTGCCGCCGCGCTGCGAATA
Organism: Burkholderiales bacterium; assembly: GCA_036787045.1. Lineage (GTDB taxonomy): Bacteria > Pseudomonadota > Gammaproteobacteria > Burkholderiales > SHXO01 > SHXO01. The sequence continues at coordinate 22,583 of DAIQQA010000057.1, forward strand.
GCCGACCACGCCGTGGACCGGGGCGGGGAAGTCGGGAATGTCGGAGTTCACGATCACCACGGCAATTCCCTGCGCCACGGCGCGCTTGACCAGCGGCGCTGCTGCATGCTCGTCGTGGGTGGACAGGATGATTGCGGCGACGCGCTGGCTTATCACGTCCTGCAACATTCCCATCTGGCCGTTGATGTCCGCGCCGCTTTGCGGTGCGAGCATGAAGGTCTCGATGTTGCGCTTGGCTGCCGCCGCCTTGATGCCTTCGCCGATGGCGATGTAGTAGTTAAACTCGGTGGCCGGCGGCATGTAGGCGATGCGCGCTCCCTTCGAGCCTTTGAAGCCCTTGATGGGCGCCTGCGCCGCGGGCTTCAGCGGCTTGGGGGTCGCATACTCTTGCGCGGCTGCGACGCCGCCGAACAGCGTCGCGAGTGCGAAACCGAGAGTCGCAGCAAAAAGAAGGCTTGCTTTCCGCAGCATGACGTTTCTCCTTGGGCATTGTCGTTTGATCAAGAACAGAGCACTTATCGCTTGCAACATGGGAGTCCTCCTCACGCAGTCTGGTTTTTTGGAAAAGCGGACAGCACCGGCTCAACCGGCGAATTTCGCATCGGCCAAGCCCCTGACGCCGGGTTTTGTCGCGAACAGCGCGCCGGAAGTGGGCTCTGCGGCGAGCTGGTCGGCCGTCATCCGATACCGCGCCGTGGTGACATAGAGCGTGTCCAGATCGGCACCGCCGAATGCGACGCAAGTCGGGTTCAGCACGGGCATATCGACGATGCGGTCGATGCGACCGTCGGGTGCATAGCGCACCACCCGGCGGCCGTTCCATTCCGCGTTCCAGACGAAGCCTTCGGCATCCACACAGGATCCGTCGGGGAGCCCGGGCTGATCTTTGAACCTGGCGAAGACCCTGCGTTGCCCCGGGGTTCCGGTGGCAGGGTCGTACTCGAACGACCACATGATCGCCGCATTCGTGTCGGCGAAATACAGGGTCGTGCCGGCGGGGCTGAAACAGATGCCGTTGGCGCAACCGACGCCGCCGAACAACGTGCTCATCCGCCCCTCGGGGTCCAGTCTGACGACGCTCGAGACGAGCTTGCCTTCCGCTTCGTCGAAGCCGCCGGCAACGAAGCGACCCTGCCGGTCGGTCTTGCCGTCGTTGACCCTCGTGTGAGGGTTGTCCGGCTCGAACTCGACGAGGTTTTCCCGGCGGCCGGTGGCGGGGTCGTAGAACGCGAATCCACTGGCGAACCCCACCAGCAGGCCACCGCGGCGGCGCGGCGCGAAACAGGCGATGCGCTCGGGCGCTTGGTGCACGGAGGTGCGCCCGCTCGCCGGGTCGAGAGTCCACAATTCCTTGGACTCGATGTCCACCCAGTACAGCCGCCCCGCATCGGGATCCCACAGCACGCTCTCACCCAGAACGTTGTGGCAGTCGATGACCAGTTCGACCTTGCCCATCGCACTTGCTCTCCTGTGCTCGTAATGCGCTTACTGCCCAATGCAGGCCACAGCAAACCATGGGAAGACAGGTCGCATCTTGACCAAAATCAAACGTAGCGCCGCAGCCTTCCCTATGCTGGCCGGGATGTCGTGCCGACGGAGGATAACGATGATCGGCGTCGATTGGGGTATCACGCAGCTGCGCGCCTATCAGATCGGTGCGGACGGGGCGATCCTGGCATCCCGGGCCGCGCCTAAGGGCATCATGACCGTGAAGGACGGCGCGTTCGCCGCGACCCTCGAGGGCGTCGTCGGCGATTGGCTCGACCGGGAGCCCGAGCCTATCCTGATGAGCGGCATGATCGGCAGCCGCCAGGGCTGGGTCGAGGCGACCTACGTCTCCTGCCCTGCACATCCGGCCCAGGTGGCCCAAGCCTTGGCCGAGGTGATCTGGGGAAGCGGCCGTCGCGCCTTCATCTGTCCAGGCTTGACCTGTCGGGATCCCGACGGCGTACCCGACGTCATGCGCGGTGAGGAGGTGCAGGTCTTCGGCGCTCTCGACGTGCTCGCGGGCGCTGCCGTCTCGACCATCTGCCATCCGGGAACCCACAGCAAGCATGTCAAGGTCGAGGCCGGGGCGGTCACCGAGTTCCGGACGTACATGACGGGCGAGGTATTCGCCGTCCTGCGCGAGCACAGCATCCTCGGCTGCACCATGCAGGAAGGGCCTTCCGACTGGCAGGCCTTCGACCAGGGTGTGGCGCGGGCGTCGCAGAGTGGCGGGTTGCTGCACCATTTGTTCGGCGCGCGAACCCGTGTGCTCATGAACCAGATCGCCGCGGCGAGCGAGGCCGACTATCTTTCGGGCATGCTGATCGGCCATGAGATCAGCGCGGCCGGCGGCAGCGGCCCGGTCCTGGTGGTTGGCGCCGAAGCGCTGGCCGAGCGCTATCGGCGTGCATTCCAGCTCTGCGGACGCGAGGTGCGCATGCTCGAAGGCGAAACCGCCACGGTGCGGGGGTTGCGGCTGATTCATGACTTGGCGCGGAAGTCCGGGAGGTAATCTCGGTGCTGCCAGTGCGATATCAGTATCGACACCGTCATCGACTCGAAGATGGTGCGTGTGACCTCGCGCCATGGTCCGGCGGGCACGGTCACAGCTCTGGCGGTGCCGGTCATGCCGCTCATCAAGATGGGCGGGCCCCTGGTTTAGCCAGTTGCCTATCACCGGCGCCCTCTTCAAGAGCGACGCCACCGACCTCCCTCGACTTGACGTCTGACAGAAGACGATTTCGCGCCTCGCCTTTCAGCCGCGCCTGGATCTTTTCCTTCAGATGGATGGCGCTGCGAGCACTGGTCACAGCCAGAAAGATCTCGCGCAGGAATACGACCAAGCTGCCGATGAAAGCAAGCATCGCGGCAATGAACAGCAGCGCGATGAACTTGGACAGATCCGTCAAGAGAAACGCGTCCACGAAGGCGATAGCGATCAGCAAGCCGACGAACAGGGCACAGATCACGGAAAGCGTGATAGCCAGATAGACGAGACGCATGCGGCTGTCGAGCACCTCGAGCTCATCGTGGGCCATCTTCAGGTCTGCGAACGCTAACTGACCGAGCTGGTCCTCGAGAGCGCGGGTGCGATCCACGATCCGCGCGAGCCGGCCGCTGAGCACGCCGATGATGGCGCCCAGCGCGGTGAGCAGAAATACCGGCGCGATTGCGAGCTGAATGACCCGCGTGATTTCGGCGATGTGCGTCTCAGGCGTCATGGCACCACCGGGCGATCGACAGGGTAGGCAGGCTCAGTGGAGCCTTGAGCACGATGATGTGCGGGTGGTTGTCCACGTCGATCGCTTCGATGCTCTGGGGCCAGCTCACCTCTTGATCCAAAGGGACATTGTGCTCTGGCGAGCTGCATCAGCGGCATTTTTCCTCCCCCTCTGCTCAATCGGCATCCCGCCTTGCCCTGTGTCGACCCGCGCTGCCCCGCAGCCGAAG
>DAIQQA010000313.1:0-2416 GCA_036787045.1 Burkholderiales bacterium
ACCGCTTGGCAAGCCTAAGACCGTTGACTTCGATCACGATCGCTTGTTAGGCAGCACGCTCCAGCTGCACAGCGCTAATCGAGGGCGAACCCTACAGCGGCGATGAACGGGGCGATGAAGAACCACGTGAGAACGATTGCGCCGACCCAGGCCGCGGCGCCAGTCAAAGGGAGCTTCGACCCTAAACCGAAGGATCGAGCACGTTGAGGGCAGAACCAAAGGGTTGCCAGTAGCGCGGACCCGGCCCATCCGATCATTGCGATTGCGCAGACGAAGAAGAACTGGGTCCCGGTTGCAACGCCAACAAACCCGCAAACAACGCCGGCAGCCATGCAGAGCAGCAAGGCGGGCCGCCTTCCAGCGAGTGCTTCACCGAGCTGCGCATATAAGGACGGAGTCGCCATGGACCGCCGTGCTGTCTAACGGATGGCCGCTAAGCTGCGGCCGCGCGTGATGCTACCACGGCTCGTTTCGGCTGAAGCGGCCCGCGGACTTGAAGCTCGCGGCCGTCTGATCTTGCCCCGAGAAGTGGACACCTAGAATAGGTCCGACGGGACCATCGAGGTGTTCCATGCCGAGAAAGAAGCCCACCCGGGTGCGTCGGGCATTCACGCCCGAGTTCAAGCGGGATGCCGTCCGACTGGTGCAGCAGGGCAAGACACTCACCGAGGTCGCCCAGAACCTGGGGATCGCCCGAAGCTTGCTGCAGTACTGGAGGAAGCAGCTCGAGGATAGGAGCCAGGAGGCCTTCCCTGGAAGGGGGAACGCCAGCGGTGACGCCGCCCGGATCCGGGAGCTCGAGAAGCAGCTTCGCGATGTCCGCGAAGAGCGGGACATCCTGAAAAAAGCACTGGCCTACTTCGCGGACGACCAGAAGTGAAGTTCCGGTTCGTCCACGAGCACCGGGAGACCTTCCGAGTAGGCATGATGTGCAGGGTTCTCAGGGTCTCCCGCAGCGGCTACTACGCCTGGTGCGGGCGCCAGCCGAGTGCGCGCGAGCGCGCGGATCAATGCCTGGCCGAGCGGATCCGCGAGGTTCACGAGGCGAGCCATGAGACCTACGGCGCACCGCGGATCCATGCCGTCCTGCGGCAAGAGGGGACCTGCGTCGGTCGCAAGCGGATCGCCCGTCTGATGCAGTGGGAAGGGATCTCGGGCTGCGCGAAGCAACGCTTCAAGCGGACCGCAACGGTCCGGGCCGAGCTTCCCGCACCGCCGAACCTCGTGGAGGGAGACTTCCGCAGCGACGCGCCCGATCGGGTCTGGGTCGGCGACATCACCCACATCAGGACCCGGGAGGGCTGGCTCTACCTGGCGGTCCTGCTCGATCTCTTCTCTCGAAGGATCGTCGGCTACGCCACGGCGAGTCACACCCGGCAGCAGCTGGCGTTGCAGGCGTTCGACCGTGCGGTGAAGAGCCGAAGGCCCAAGGCAGGCCTGGTTCATCACACGGATCGCGGCAGCGTCTACCTGAGCACCGAGTACCAGGGGCGGCTGGATCGATGGCAGATGCACTGCAGTGTGAGCAAGCCTGGGCGCTGCGCCGACAACGCCGTGGCCGAGAGCTTCTTCCACACGCTCAAGACCGAGTGGCTCTACCACTTCGACTTCCACACACGAGAGGAGGCACGGCTCGCGATCTTCGACTACATCGAGACCTTCTACAATCGACGGCGACTTCACTCAGCGATTGGGTACCGATCGCCCGACGAGTATGAGAGACTGGAGGCCGCCGCTTAACCCCGTGTCCACTCAACCGGGGCAAGATCCGTCAGCTGCAGCGCCTTGTTGGGCGGCGTGCCGCCAGAGCTCGTGCCAAGGTCTACCGCGGAAGCCATGTAGACAACCGATGCTTCCAACGCCTGATGAGTGCTTGCCTACGGCGGCGAACCAGGACCTGCTGCGAGCGTTGCGCGAGCTGCGGGAGCAGCGCGTCACACTGCGGCCCTTCGCCGAGTTCCACGAGCCTCGATTGAACGTTCGGGTCAGACCCGCGATACCGAATGCAGTCAAGTTCAGCGCATTCGATTGCGCTGACCATTCGGTCGAGCTCCTGGGGGTTGCCCGGTTGCCTGGCGACGAAGCAATGCTGATAGCCAGCCGGGTCGTCGCAGATGGCGAAGAGATCGGGTGCTTCTGTGCGAGGCATGTCACAGAGCGTGCAGCAGCCGTCTTCGACGTAGAAATCGCCGGGGACGTTTCGCGGATGCGCGCGCTTCTGAGTCCCTTCACGCCGCCCAACGGATCGGCGTTCAGCTGCGCCGGCCAGCGCTGCCCGGCTTCGCCGAAGCCAAGAAGGTTGACGCCAGAAGGCTACCAGACTCGAAACGCCTCGCTGGCCGGTGTCAGCTGCAACGCCTTGTTGGGCAGCGGCCTCACCGGAGCGTGTCGCGCTCGCCGCGGAGCACCGAGAGTA